>FIZK01000066.1 GCA_900018335.1 uncultured Clostridia bacterium
ACCAAGCTCTTAGGGGACGTTTACGCCAACTTCCATTTCAGCCAGGGCGGGGGCGAGTCTGGATTCCAGTTCGACTACAAACTAAAAGAAGGGCCGGCAGTTGTTGGAAATGCCATGGCCCTTCTGCGCCATCTCGGGTATCCCGAAGATATAACCATGTGACTGTGGACAAGCTCAGACCAGCTTGTGGCGGTGTGCGTAGATGGCCGCCCTGGTGCGGTCCTCAACGCCCAGTTTGCTCAGGACGTTGCTCACGTGCGTTTTCACCGTTTTGATCCCGATAAACAGCTCATCGGCGATCTCCTGATTGGTTTTTCCTTGGCCGATGAGGGTGAGCACCTCCAGTTCGCGGGCGGTCAGCTCATGGTGGGGCAGCTGTTCAGTGCCGTGGCGGAGTTTCCCCACCATTTTGGTGGCCACTTTCGGCTCGATGACCGCTTCTTTTCTCGCGGCCAGGCGAATGGCGTCCGCGATTTCCTCTGCCTTGGCAGTCTTCAACAAGTAGCTCAATGCTCCAGCCTCCAAGGCGGGGAAGATCAGGCTTTCATCGATGAAACTGGTGAGGACAATGATCTGGGTTTCCGGGAGTTCTTCTTTGATCTCCCGTGTCGCCTCTACACCAGTGCCTTCTTCCATAATCAGGTCCATGAGGATCACGTGGGGCCTCAACTTGCGGGCCTGTTTCACCGCGGACTTGCCGGAATTGGCTTCGCCTACCACTTCCAGATCATCTTCCGTATCCAGGTAGGCGCAGATCCCTCTCCTGACCATCTCGTGATCATCAACCACCAGAACTCGGATTTTCTCCATCGCTATCTCTCCTCTGCTTCCTGGGCAATGGGGACCCTGATCTCCAGTCTTGTACCCTGGCCCGGCACCGACAGCCACTGGGCGGTTCCGCCGATGAGGGTGGAGCGCTCCCGGATGGAACGGATGCCCATGGATGATTGGGGTATTCTATCGATAATGAATCCCTTACCGTTGTCTTCGATAACCATGATCACGCGGGGTGGTGTCTCCGAGGCTTTCAGGGAAATTTTCACCTGGTCCGCTTCTGCGTGCCGCAGCACATTGGATAGGCCTTCCTGGGCTATGCGGAAGAGCTGGTTCTCTATGTTCTTCGGCAGGCTCACCGTATCCAGGTCCACCTCGCACTCGATGGTCTGCCTGCTCTCCAGCTCTGCTGCCAGGTTGGCCAGGGCTTGGTTCAGGCTTTCATCCTGCAGTGTGAGGGGACGCAGCTGCAGCAGGAGGGCGCGCATTTCCGCCTGGGCGCGGCTAGCCGCCTGGGATATCTCCTGAACTAAGTCCGCGGTTTTCTCCGGGTCTCGCTGGGCCAGGCGGGTAGCTGTGGCTGCCATCATGGAAATCGCGAACAACTGCTGGCTCACTGCATCGTGGAGGTCCCGCGCCAGCCGCTGACGTTCTTCAGAGATGGCCGTTATCTTGGTTTCCTGAATCAGCTGTTCGTTTTCCTGGGCCAGTTTCTGCAGGGCTTCCACTTGCGCCTGGAGGCGGCTGGCCATTTCATTGAAGGCTTGAATAATTCCATCAAATTCAGCGCTGCCGCTGTAGGCCAAGCGGTAGTCCAGATTGCCGTAGGCAAGATTCTTGGCTCCTAGCGTGATCTCCTCCAGTTCGCTGCGGACTTCCCGGCCGGAGTAGAATGCACCCACAACCGCCCCGATGGCACAGACCACCACCGCGATGCCCAGGGCGGCAGCAATGATCTCGGGCTGGGTGGGGAGGGCGATGAGGTCGGGAAAGAGGAGATGCAGGAGCAGCGCACACGCCAAGACGGCCAAAATGCAGCTGAGAAAATGGTAGACAGTCCATTTGAGACGAAAGAACCACATACGGTCACCGCCCTAGCGAATCTGGCGAATTGTTACTTCTCCGATCTTCCAATGGGCTCGGATGTGCACCTTTTTCGTGGCCTGATCGTAATCTGTGCTTTGGGTGTGGATATAGCGGTTTCCGCCGGATTCATTCTGGTCCAGCACCGTGATCTCGCCCAAACCAATGCTGCACTCCGCCTTAAAGGGCAAACCGGGAGGGAGGTAGATGCTGGCTTCTCCCACATATCCTGAGATGTCCAAGAACACTTCGCGATCGGGGATGATGGCATTGGTTAGGTCTAGGTTTACGGTACCTATGGCTTGATGCAGCCTGAGGTCTTCCAGAACCCAACTGCCGGGACCGCGGACGAATTCACCGATGAAGGCCTTTTTGTACTCGGTCGGTTGTGGGGACTTGCCCGGGCCGAACTGTACTTTGATAATCTTCTTCCCGCCCGGGAGCAGGAGCATCACTCCCATGAGAATCAGCAACAGCGGCCAAACCAGGCGCCACGGAATGGAAGGCACTGTGATGCCCAGCTCGGGCAAAAGCAGGTAAACACCCAGGGTAACAACAACCAGCCACAGGGCTATTTCCGATGAATCCTGAGCCCCTCTGCGTTTTCTGCTGATGGCCACGAGCTGACGGAGCCCAAACCAGATCAGCACCCCGGGCCAAAGTAGGATCCAAGGGGTAAAGGCGATCACGCCCAGATTGTGTAGTAGAAATCCGACTCCGAAGGCGATCAGGATGATGGCCGTCGTATATGACATTGTGCTTCCTCCTTTAAGGGCAGGGGCATACGCCCATGGATAGTATTAGAGGTACGCATGAGAACTCCTTCATGTCAGTTCCATTCTAGCACGGCATCGCAGTTGCGGTAACAGCCCGGGGTATGTCTGTTTCTCAGACTTGAGACGGATGCTGCAAGCCTGCAGGCGGCCTGCGCCCCACTGCACGGTATTTCAGCGAGGGGACAAAAATTCCCATGGGTTGAGACCTTGAGCTGGCAAAAGGCATATGCTATACTGTACACCTTGCTCAATCTGCCCTTGGCTTTAAGGGTACGGGCCTCCGCTGTAGAGGCTGTCCATGGATGACAAGGGAAGAATTGGGCGGCAAAAAAGATGAGGCAGGGGCTTGCATTCAACTGAAATAAGTGCTATAGTATTAAAGGCGCCGGGAGACAGGCGCCAAAATCAAGCCTTGCTTCTTGAGGCTTGTTTCTTTCTCAAAGCACCTTGAAAACCAAACAAAGTCTTGAACACAATTCTGTGTTTGAAGAGAATAAGCCAGA
>FIZK01000067.1 GCA_900018335.1 uncultured Clostridia bacterium
TTCAGGGCCACAAACAAGCTGTGGGACAGGAATCCTGCGCAGGTAGCAAAGGCTGCCCCTGTTTTCACCCTGCCCGTCTGGGCGTCAATGGTTTCGCAGGCGATGTCATTATCCAGCTTCGCTGCGAGCAGCTTCTCCATGGCCTGTTCCGCATTTCCCAAGAGCAGCTCATAACACAAACTCAGAACCCACGGGTAGGGAGCGTGCTCGCAGGCTGGGGCGCTGAAACGGCCCGTGGTGTAATCGGGGTTGTGGCTGGAGTGGATCCAAGCCACCGTGTTTCGATACACCGGGTCGTCTTGTGAACAGAAACCGTGATCCAAAAGCTGCACCTGGCCATCATCGTTTACGGCCCAGGCATACATGGGGCCCAAGGGCCCTTCCGTGATGCACACTGCTTGGATGCGCTCCTTCAGAGCCCCGCTTTTAAGGAGCAGCTGTTCAGCTCGGTGGGTCTGGCCCTGGTGCTCCAAAATCTGCGCGATCACTTCCCAGGCCTTGCAGACCAGGGCATTGTCATAGGTCAAGTAGGGATAATCCACCGGATCATCGGTGGGTGAGAGGAAAGTCTTATACAGCCCCAACTCTCCCCGCCAGGCCTCCAGCTTGCCTAAGCAATCCTCGCTGGCCTGCACCACTTTTTCGTCTACAAAGCCCCAATCTCCAGTTTCCTTCAGATAACCATCTAGGGCAATGAACCAGGAGCAGAGTTCATCCAGCTCAAAACCTGGGTACAATTCGGTGCCGTCGATGTAGAGGGCATGATTGGCCAGGTTGCGCCAGTAGCGGGTGAGCGTGGTCATCAAGACAGTATTCTCCGTGTCTATGCATTTGGCCCGGGCGAAGAAGTAGCTGTAAAAGCCGTTCAGATTGCAGAGGTAGCCAGTTCTGCCGCGACCTTCTTTGACGGGGCGCTTCTTCTGCAGCCATGCTCTATGCCTGTTCAGAAGGCTTTCCCAGCCGTGCCGCTGCAGGTCCACAACGCAGGTGCTGGCACCGTCCGCTTCTCGATTTACCGCCCCGTAAAGGGCCAGCGGGTAGTCTGCACCGGGTTGGAGAGACACTGATTGGTGCAGGCTGAAGCGCAGCGGTTGGCCCGTCTGCTTGATTGTCTCTTCCTCGGTTTGGTTCCCTTGGATTTCCCACTGGCACTTGGCTAAAGGCTCAGAGAGCCCAACAGACCAGGCGGCCGCGGGTAGGCCTGTGCGGTGTTCAAAGGTTAAGGTGCGGGTCCACCTATTGTACCAGCCGACGTTATGCCCCAGCGACCTTCTGGTCCTGAAGGCGGTGAAGGCCGTGTTCTCCCAGCTGGCCTGCCAGCCCAAGGTAAAACTAAGGGGAGTTTGACCCGTGTTGGTGATGCGGAGGAGATAGACAAAACCCCGGAAACCATCGGGGCAGAAGATAGTGCCTTCCAGCCTGAAGTCCTCTCCCAACAGCTGGAAATGGGGAATCCAGTCATCTAGTCTGTCCCATTTCAGCTGGGAGAACCCCACTCTTTGACCCTGGACGCTCAGGAAGGGAGCGAGCAGGGGCTCATCTTGTCCCCGGAACTCCACCATGCCCTTATGGTGTTCGCTGATCACGTTAAAGCTCTCCACCTGGCCCCACTGATTCAGCTCCGGCAGGGCAATCCACTCGTTGCCCACGGGGAAGTAGAGCATCTCCTCTCTGATGGTTTCGGGAACCGTCAAGATCTTCGCTGTCACCCCGGCCACCCTTTCCCTCTCGTTTTGCCCCACCACTTCGAGGTCACAGGGGCAAGATCCCCTTCCATATGCACCTTGAAACTCCTTCCCAGCAGGTGCGGGTGACGAAGTCACGGTGTATCAAGGAAGCTGAGTAGGACATTTGGTAGCAGGGGGTTTGGCTTCCCAAGGCGAAATAGTGTTTGTAGAAAATGCTCGATAAGTGAGGCTTGGTAGATGCTGCGTGAATTGACGCTGGAGAACTTCAAAGCATTTAGGCAGCGTGCAGTGATGCCCATGGCTCCCATCACATTAATTTTCGGGGAGAACAGCGCGGGTAAGAGCTCCATCCTGCAGTCGCTGGCCCTGCTGAAGCAATCGTGGGAGCAGCTCCCGACAGACCAGTTCCTGCTGTTTAAACCTCGCCATCCCATTGTGGATCTGGGCAGCTATGCGGAGGCGGTTTACGGACACGATGCGGAACTGCCCATGACTTTTGGCCTTGCCGTCGCCCAGGAACAGCAGGTTCATCGACTGGAGTTTGAATTCCGCCACGATCCGGAGACGACGAACGCCCGGTTGGTCGGGGCCGCCATTCCCCTCAATGATCAAGAATACCTAGCACGCTATACCTGGGTAGATGCGATTCCAGACGAGCGGCTGCGCAGTATGGATGCCGTGGTCTATGGTTTCGAAGGCATTGGCGCCGCCGGGGCCCTGCGGGGCAGTGCCCTCACCCAATCGGAGTTTCACTGGAAGAGGGCTTACGATTCCCTCAAACAGAGCCTGCCCCGGCTGAATACGGCCATTGAGAACGACTACGGCGATGACTTCGTGGGTGTGGGCTTTGACATCGA
>FIZK01000068.1 GCA_900018335.1 uncultured Clostridia bacterium
TGCGTGGCCCGGTTCAAAAAAGGACTTCGCACATCGCCCAGGTAATCTGGCCAGTTCTCATCCAAGGCTCCCCCGTCCACGCAGGGCAGGGATACCAACGCCAAGACCTGGCCGGTGTCAGGACGCAGAACAACCACCGCCCCTTGGGAACCACTGAGCAGGTCTTCGGCAGCCTTCTGCAGCTCCAGATCCAAAGTGGTAAACACGCTGCGCCCGGAGCTCAGCTCAGCGTGGTAGAGCAGTTCCAGTCCCGTCATACCGTAGCGTTCATGGAAGTAGCCCACTACGTGGGAAAGGGATGGCGCGGCGTAATGCCGAGCATAGCCCCCCTCCACTGCCGTGGAAAAGGCCAAGGGCCTGCCCTGGCCATCGAAGATGGCACCCCGCTCCTTCTGGAAAGCCAGGTAATAACGGGGATTGGCTGGATGGCTGGCCAAGTCCGCGCAGAGCTGCCAGTAAAACGCACTAACTAACATCATACCATAAAACAGGGCCAGGACCAGGAAAGATCTGCGCACTACGCTTCCCCTCCCCCGCGGCTCCAACCCGCAATGGTGCCCAGCATCCAAAACTGGGCCGCCAGGGAAGTGGACCCGAAACTGACAAAGGGTAGGGTCATGCCTGTAAAGGGGAGCAGGCGCAGAATGCCGCCCACTACCAAAACCACCTGCCCGTGCAGGAGGAGGGTCAAACCCAAACCCACGAGCTGCCGCTCCTGATCAAGTCCATCGAGAATGCGCAGGGCCCAGAAGGCCAGGCTCAAGTAGCAGAGCAGCAGGGCACAGACGCCCAAGAACCCAAACTCTTCACCGAGGACGGCGAAGATGTAATCAGTATGCCCGTGGGGGATCACACGGACTAAGCCTTGGCCTAACCCTTGTCCGACCAATCCACCGGCTCTGAGGGCGAACAGCCCCTGCAGCACCTGGTAGCCCTTGCTGTCCAGGTAGTCCCAGGGCTTCAGCCAGGCCAGCACCCTGTTCTGCACATGTGAAAACAACCCCACGGCGCCGCAAAACCCGCCTGCCGCCGCGGCTGCCCAGCCCAGCAGCTTGTACCAGGAAAACGAGTGCCAAAGCGAAAGCCAGCCAAAGACGGCGAAAACCAGAACGGCCGGCCCCAAGTCCCGCTGCCATGCTGCCAGCAGACAGAAACAGGTTAAGAAGAACAAGTGTTCCCAGGGGGCCTGCTCTCTGCTGAGCTGCCGGCCCAAGTAGAAAATGAGGAAGATTTTAGCCAGCTCCACGGGCTGAAATCGCAGGCTCCCGACACTCAGCCAAGCCCGGGCGCCGCCTGCGCTTTCCCCCCAGATGGCGGTCACGGCCAAAAGGCCCAGGGCGGCCCAGGCCCACAAACGGGTGAAGGGGAAACGGATGGCAGGTACCAGCAGGCCAAACAGGTACAAAACAGCGCCCAGCATGGCCCCATAGAAATGTCCTTGGGCCAGGGCTGGGTCCAACCTGGCCAGGAAAACCCAGCCACAGAACACCAGCACCGCAGTGAAGGGCAGGGCTCCAGAATCGGCACCAAGCTGCCTGGTGATCAGCCAGAGCACGATGAACAGCGCCCACAGGGCCGCAGGCTGCCACCAGAGTACTTGGCCCTGAAGTATAAACAGCCACAAGACCACACCTACAATCCAACCCGTTAACCCAAACCACGTGCGGTAGAGGAGTCCCACGAAAATTCCTCCTCGCTCACAGCCCTTCTTCCCGCGATCACCCTAGACTTTGGCGGTGATAACCGTGATATTATCTGGACCTCCCCGATCGTTAGCCAAATCCACCAACTTCTGGGCGAGGTTGCTGGAATGGAAATCCTGCTGCAGCGCCTGCTGCAGTAGATCGTCATCAACAACATCGGTCAGGCCGTCGGTGCAGAGTATAACTAATGCGCCCGGCTGAAGTTTTCTTGTGATCAGCTCCGGCTCGATTTCAGCCGACCCCAAAACCTGAGTGAGAATGTGCCTCTTGGGGTGTGTACGGGCCTCCAAGGGAGTGATGGTGCCCGAGCGCAGGAGCTCACCCACCACTGAATGATCGCTGGTCAGCTGCTCCAGCACACCATCGGCATATAGATAGCAGCGACTGTCGCCCACATGCCCCACGATCAGTTTCCGCTCCCCCTGTTCACTGGGCTCCGAAATCCAGGCCAAGGTAATGGTGCTGCCCATGCCCTGGAAATGCTTGTTCCGACCCGACTCTTCCAGGATCCGCGCCTGGGCCTGGGCAATGGCTTCCAGGATCTCCTGCTCCGGCTCGCCGGCACCGAAGGGGAAGGAGCTGATCACCTCAACAGCCAGCCCTGCTGCCACCTCCCCAGCAACATGCCCCCCCATGCCGTCACAGACAACAAGGCAGCGCCCGCCTACCCACAGCGCGTCCTCGTTGTTCTCCCGCACTCGCCCCACATCTGTTGCTGTCTTCACATCCATGCCCAACACTCCTATTTCAACTCTTCCAGCATGGCCTTGACCAAGCCCAAGACTATCCTGAACAGCCACACCACCAAGACCGCCCTGACCACCCAGTGGACCACGGCCATGTTCATCTCTCCTCATAGGTTAAAACGGTCTGCCCCAGGCGAATGGTGTCCCCATCCCTCAACAGGGCCCGTTTAACGCGCCTGCCGTTCAAGAAGGTCCCGTTTCTGCTGGCGTTGTCCTGCACTATCCAGTTTCGGCCCACGGGAACGAAACTGGCATGCACCCTGCTGACTTTAGGGTCCGCAAGCCGCAAGTGGCAGCTAGCGCCCCTGCCCACCAAAAACCCAGGTTGAAGCAGGATCACCTGGGAGCCCAGGCGCAAGCAGGCGCGGGACTGCTGGACACTCTCTCCAAAGGAGGCAAGCTCATAGCGCTTCGTGGGCGCCAGATCCTCTGCCTTCGCCGCGGAGGGCGTTTCCTGCATATTTTCTGCCCCACCATGGGGTTTTCCTGTTAATACTTGGATAATTCTTGCCAGCAGGTCCCTAAACCCTGCCATTGGCCTGACCTCCCAGGCTGCGCTGGCGCAGCTGGCCACAGGCGGCTTCAATATCGGTACCCCGTTCCTTGCGGATGGAGACGGGAATGCCCGCCCGCTCCAGAACGCGGGCAAACTGGGCAATGCGCTGCCCTGAAGGCCGCTTCTCTGGCCCCACGGGGTTGATGGGAATGAGGTTCACATGGCAGAGCCTGCCCCGCAGAAGCTCGCCTAGCCTTCTGGCCTGTTCCGGTCCATCATTTATCCCGCTGATTAGGGCATACTCATAGGAGATGCGGCGGTTGGTCTGGGTTGTGTAGTAATCGCAGGCGGCCAAGAGCTCCTCTAAAGGATAGACCTTGTTGATGGGCATCATGGCTGATCTGTCGTGATCATCCGCGGCATGGAGGGAAACGGCCAGGTTCACCTGGAGTCCCTCTTCGGCTAAAGAGCGAATCTGGGGAGCCAGGCCGCAGGTGGAGATGGTCAACCTCCTGGCACCCATATCCAGGCCCTGGGGATGGTTGATCAGGCGAACGCTGCGCAGCACCGCATCATAGTTGGCCAGGGGCTCACCCATACCCATATAGACAATATTGGACAGAACCTTACCTTCTGCCTTCAGTCGATTCTGCACAAACAAGACCTGGGCCACGATTTCGCCCGCGCTGAGATTGCGTTCAAAGCCTCCCTTTCCCGTGGCACAAAAGGAACAGTTCATGGCACAGCCCACCTGGGTGGAGATGCAGATGGTCTGGCGCTTCTCTTCCGGCAGCAGAACCGTCTCCACGGCGCCTCCACCCCTGAGCGCGAACAGATACTTCTCCGTACCGTCGGTAGAGATGCGTCTCGTCACCAGCTCCAGGGGCCACACACTGTGGAACGCCTTTTCTAGTCTCGCAATCAGGTCCCGGGGAAGGTTCTCCATTTCCCGAAAACTGGCCGCAGCATGTTTGTGCAGCCAGGCGAAAACCTGCCGGGTCCGGTAGGCCGGGATCTCTCCGTCAGCCAGCTGTCTGCCTATTTCTTCTGGAAACAGCCCGGCAATGTGCCGCTCACTTAAGTGCACTCGAAAACCTCCACTTCAGAAGGTGAGATCATGGGTAAAAGAGCTACGATTCATTTCCTAACCGCCTATGTGGAATACCTCTTGGATCAGGGTATCCGTTCCGAGGAATACTATTTAGGCGACGCTTCCCGTTTTCTCCGCTTCCTGCTGGCCAATACCACGGCCGAACAGGTTCAAAGTTATATCCGCTCCCACAGCTCCCCAGCATACCGCGCCCGCCTGGAAAAGACTCTGCGCAAGTTTTTCCTCTTCGCCCAGGAAAAACTGGCCATCGAGGTGGAGCAGATCGTGGAAAGACAAAAAAAACCAGATCGAAACCTGGTTTGAAATCGAACTGGTCGGGGCGACACGATTTGAACGTGCGACCTTCGCGTCCCGAACGCGACGCTCTACCAAACTGAGCCACGCCCCGCAACTTAAGTATAAACCCTGTACAGCGGTTTTGTCAACGATCAGCCATACCTTCCTGGGCTAAAGAATCGAAAAGACATCCTCCACCCCCCCAGAGGATGCTTTCCAGTTGCGGGCAGTTCATAGACCCAGGCTGCCTTCTACGATCTTGGCTATGATCAGGGAGTTCGTAGGCATGCGATCCTCGCAGTAAGGCTCGCACAGCTTCCTGATGAACTCCGTGTTCCCATGCTTCCAAGCGGCGGCCAGGGCATTGCGGATACCCGCCTCCACTCCGCTCATGGTGGTCTTGTACTTTTCAGCCAGCGCCGGGTACATCTCTTTGGTCAGACCCCCTGCGTAGTAGCCCTCTCTCAAGTACAAGATTACAGCGTCTCTCAGATAGGCAAAGCCCTTGAGATGAGGCGGCACGCCCATTTTGTGCAAGATCTGGGTCACCTTCTGATCTACGCTCAGCGGTGGTTCCTGGGCCAGGGCTTCCTCATCAAGGATCATATTAGCAGAAGCGGCGGAAAACTCCCTCAAGCGCTCCACTAGAATCTCTAAACGGAAAGGTTTTACTAGGAAGTAGTCAGCACCCAGGGCCAGCAAGCGGCTGAGCAGGCGATCGCTGCCAAAGGCGGTGATCACAAACACCTTCGGCTCCTTCCCAAGCTGCATGGTCTTGAGGGCTTCCAGGACACCCAGCCCATCCAAATAGGGCATGGTAATGTCCAGCAGAACCAGGTCCGGCTCCAACCTTTGAATTTCCTTGAGAGCTTGCTCGCCGTCGTGTGCTATACCTACCACTTCAAAATCGTCGTGCGAATCCAAGAACTGATGCAGGATCTGACAGAGCTCCACATTATTGTCCACAATCAGAATCCTCATACAGCCCCTCCAAAAACATATTCCCCCCTTTTCACATTGATATTTGACACATATTTCCAAACTCCTGCTGTTCTGACGCAACTGCCAAAAAGTTCACTTTCGAAAGAGAGCCATATAAAAGCCGTCAACAAAATGGCGATGGGGGAACAGGGTTCGCTCCCAGGGCTGGCCGGGACAGCCGGGGAACTCCTCTGGGAAGGGCTGGCCGGAGAAGTGAGGATGTTCTGCTAAGAACCACTGGACCACCTCATCATTTTCCCATTTGGTCAGGGTGCAGGTGGTATAAAGCAGCAGGCCTCCCGGAGCCACATAGCTAGCAGCCCGGCTCAAAATCTGTTTTTGGATGGCCACCAGTTGCCTGATCTCTTCTGCACTCTTGCGCCAGCGGATATCAGGCCGGTGGCCCATGGTGCCCAGACCGGAACACGGGGCATCCACCAACACCCTTGGAACCGGGGAAAGTCCCAAGTCCTCGGTGGCATCGCCCACCTGGGTACGGATGATGGAGATACCCAACCGCTGGGCATTCTCTTGCACCACGGCCAAGCGCCGGGAGCTGACATCAAAGGCCAAGATCTGTCCTTGGTTGTCCATGAGCTGGGCGAGATGGGTGGCCTTGCCCCCTGGCGCGCTGCACAGATCGTAAACGGTCTGGCCCGGTTCAACCTGCAGGGCATGGGCAGCTAGGGCGCTGCTTTCGTCTTGGATGTAATACCTGCCCTCTTCCAGCCAATCATCGGCCACCACGGCATGGGCAGGACGCACCTCCAGAATCTCAG
>FIZK01000069.1 GCA_900018335.1 uncultured Clostridia bacterium
GCGGGCACCAGCCAGTCGTTTTTGCCCATGGCAGCCGCCGGCCCCACTTGGGCCGCTTCCTGCCCCGTGTTGGGTGCATAGGTCAGCATGCGCCCCTGCCGCTGCAGCTGCAGTGCTTTGTCATCGGCAGCTCTAGTGAGCATCATGACTTTATACAACTCTAACCACTGTTCGTCTTGGAGGGCGGGCACCAGATCAGGTTCTTGCACCACGCCGTTCTCGTCCATGATCCGCAGCATGCGGCCTGTCAGGGCACCATAGCCCCGGATCAACTCAGCAGTATAGTCCTGGATCAACACAGCAACCCCACCTTTCGGCTGAATTTATTAGTTGGTCGCTTAGTTTTAGCATAGCAGATGCGAGAATGGTTTTCAATCTCATTTAGGTGGGGAATGGATTATTTACAATTTCTTTCCACTAAGGGAAGAAGCCCCGGGATCAACCCAGGGCTCTCCGTCTCACCAAGGTGCGCAGCTGGCCCAACAGGCCAGGCTCGGCCGCTGTCTCTTTGGTCTTCTTTGTGATCTGGTGCTCCAAAAGGTAGTTGAAATAGGGGCTGTCTTTCTCCGGAAAAGTCTGCGCAGCCCGCACCATCCTGAAAAGGCGTTCGCGGTTGCCGCTCTCTCCTGCCGTGAGCCCCCGCTCCCTAAAGAGCCTAATGGCAACCTCGTAGCCCCGCGCGATCATCTCTGGGATATACTCCACTTCAAAGGTCTTGATGTTGTAGATCAAGGGATTGATGGTGATCAGCCTGCTGCCCGCAAGCGCCCGGTCCTGCAGGCGATCCTTAAACTGTGCCCACATCATGATATCCAAAGACTGGTTGAGAATTTCCAGCGGGCCGTCGGACAAGATGGAATCCCGGCGCATGCCGGCATAGCCTAGATTCACTCCCAGAACTCGCCTGGCCTTCCCCAGGCGCACAGCGATGTTCAATGGATAGCCGTCCCTCAGCCCCCCATCCACGTAGCAGTCCACTTCTTGGGCAAAGGCGGCGGGTACAAACACCCCGGGAATGCTGATGCTGGCCCGCACGGCCTGGGCGATGGTCAGATCATCGCGCACCAAGTACCCCTCGTATTCCCCGTTTTCATCGGGAGTGAACCCCAGGGCCTGCCAGTGGCAGAACACTGTCTGCTGCCCGTTGTTAAGGTTCACCGCGGGGATGAGCAAGTGGCACTTCTGCAAATCCTGAAAACGCTGGACAGGAAGGCTGCGGGCGATGATCTGTTCGATGGATCGGCCCCGCACAGCACCGCTGAGCCTTTTGATATCCCAGGTAAGCAGGGCCAAAACCGCGCCGGGCCAGTTCAAATCCACAATTTCACCCTTGGCTCTGCTGTGCTCCACAAACAAATCCTCCAGCTCCGCTGCGGTGAGCCCGGCAGCATAGAGCGCGGCCACTATTGATCCCCCAGATGTGCCCACAACCACCTGGGGCTCCAGCTTATACTCCTCCACAGCCTTCAAGACGCCCACATGGGCAGCAGCGCGCACACTGCCCCCTGACAGGACCAGACCGAATAGTTCACTCAAAGCACAACCTCCTCCAGACCTAGTTTAGATTGGGGGAAGCAGGCACGGCAGGAAGAAAAGGAAGGGATTAGCAGACTCCAGTGATAGTGTATGTACCAAGCCATGGGCCGGTCCCTACACGTTCAATTCCCACTATTCTGTTAATTTCGCCCTGAAAAGAACCCGGAGACCCTGGCCGGGCCGCCGGGGAAAGACCTAGAAAGCAGTGTTGCGGAAGGCTGCTGGGCGCGGCATCAGGCTGATTCTATTCAGCGGCCAATAGCGCCAGATAGCCCTGCCGATGATCAGCTCGCGGGGTAGGAAGCCCACCCGGCTGAAGCGGCTGTCTTCGCTGTTGTTGCGGTTATCTCCAAGGACAAAATAAGTACCTTCGGGGACGATCTGAGGCGCAAACCCTATGCGGGCAGGGGCCATGGTGTAGTCCTCCTCGATGGGCTGGCCGTTGATATACACCACTCCTTGGATGATGGCCACTTCATCGCCTGGCAGCCCGATCACGCGCTTGACAAACTGCTCACTGGTATTGGAAGGGTTCTTAAAGACAATAATCTCCCCCCGGGAAGGATCGATGAAGCGGTAGGAAATCTTGTCAATCAAGAGTCTTTCGCCGTGGTGCAGAGTGGGGAGCATGGAGTCCCCGTTCACGGTGTAGGCCCTGGCAATGAAAATCATCACAAAGGCAGCGATAATAACAGCTGACAGGATGGTCTCCACTAGTTCTCGCAACTGGCTTTTAGGTTTTCTCTGGACTACTGGCTTCAATCTGGTTACCTCCAAGGTAGTGTGAGCTAGGCGTATCGTATCTTAATGGGACTTCCACGTCAGCACCGCAAATCCTGCCTGCTTTCCCCGGGGGAAACTGGAAACGGCATCCGCACTTTAAAACTCCCAAAAACAGGACTGCAGCACCTGCTTGTACAGGCGCACCGATTCATGGAAAAGCTGTTCATCACGGGTGGACAGAGCCTCGTCAATGCGGGCCTTGAGGGCAATGCCCCAAAGTATCAGCTCCACCTGTTCCCGCAGGAAGGAGGCAAAACCGGGAGCCAGCTCCGGAGGGACAGCCTCGTTGGGTACCGCTATTTCGTCATACCAGTCGGGCGCCTCCCCATGGAAGACCAGCTGCACATGGATAAGGCCGCAGTGGCCCTGCAGGGCTTCCCAGGCCAGTGCGGGATCGCTGAGGCAGACCTTTTGGGTTTTCTGGGTTTTGCGCAGAAGCCCTCCGTTGACCAGCATGAGCTGCTCCTGCTGGGTGCCCAGGCTCAGTTCAAAGGGGACTCCACTGCTTCCCTGCTGGGAAATTACCATAGTATTCGGCAGATAGTCCCTATTTGTGACGAAAACGAGCCTCTGCAGCTGGGCAGGCTCGGCGCAGATCTTTTCCAGAAGCTCCCTGCTGCCCTCGTGCTTTAAGGGGCTCTCGCAAAAGCGGCGCAGCGCATATTCTTTGTGAATGACCATCTTGTCCCTCCTTGTCGAAGAAGATCATTACACTATATGCGCGCGCCGCTTGAGAATTCTCCTGGCTTTTCCTAGGGGCAGGAAATGGTGAGCCCGTCATAGGCCAGATGCACTCGGGGCGGAAGGGTTTTGCTCACTGTGTTGTGATCTAGAAGGTGGGAAATGTGGGTGAAATAGGTCTGTTTAGGTTCAAGTTCGCTGACCAGAGCCAAAGCCTGGTCCAGATGCATGTGGGATGAATGGGGGTTAAAACCCACCACGCCCAGGATCAAAAGATCTAAATCCCGGAGCATTTCCAGGGAAGCGGGGGGTATGTGGCTGCAGTCGGTGATGTAAGCCAAACTGCCCACGCGGTAGCCAAAAATGGGCAGCTCTCCATGGAGCACAGGCACGGGCTGCACCAGAACTTGGCCAACTTGAAAGGGCCCGTCCACCACGTTGGTTTCGATCCAGGGCCTGTCCTCGTGGCGCTGGATTTGACGGAAAATGTAGGCAAAGACCTCCCGCAGCTCAGAAATGGTGGCGGCATTGCCGTAAACGGGCACGCGCCGGCCAGTAATGCGGCTGAAAACCCGCAGATCATCAAAGCCAAAGACATGATCGGCGTGGCAGTGGGTGTAGAGCACCCCATCTACCTGCTGCAAACCGGCCTTTAAGGCCTGCAGGCGGAACTCGGTGGCGGTATCAATGAGCAGGCTGGTCCCCTTCCAGCGCAGCCAAAGGGAACTGCGGGTGCGCTTGTTTTTTGGATCTCCGCTTGTGCATACGGGGCAGGTACAGGTGAGGACAGGGACACCATAGGATGTGCCGGTGCCCAGGAAGGTGATCTCCATATTACCACCCTTTCCCTCCTTGACCAGAACCTTTGTTCTGTATTATAATTTAGGCGAACAGATGTTCTGAAGGAGGAGTATCATGATCGTCTACTGTGGCTTACGCCACTTTTATATTCGCAATTTTAGGCTGCGCCAGGCGGAAACACAGGACGCATACTATATTCTAACACACAAGAAGAAGGTCTGGGACTTCTCCCCTGAACTGAAAGAGTACGGATTCACGGTCAAAGCTGGGGGTAAAGCGGTTTTGCACCTGGATAAACCAGTGATCACCCTCAGCATCAATCTAGATGACTTTATGCCCTTTGCCAAGGACTGGCATGATTTTTCCCGCCAGTATACCCATGAGCTTGAAGCTGAGTATCCCCACGCCTGGTACCTGCGCTTCAGGCAGCCAGCTATTTTCCAGCAATTTGTCCTGGATTTTGCAGAAAAACTGCGCCAAGACCACGGGGAAGGCATTTGGGGCGCGGGCCAGAGCAAACTGGTGGCCAAATTAGCCGCGCATAACCTCAGCGGCTGTGAGCGGGTAATCCCCGCAGGCCAAACCCAAAGCTTTCTCCAGCAAATTCCCCTGCACCGCCTGCCCCTGGATGAATTGGATGCCTTAGAAAGGCTGGGTATCAAAACCGTGGGCCAATTAGGGGACATACCCCTGGCGGTGCTGGGCAGCCAATTTGGGCCCAAGGCCGCCGCCCTGCACAAGCTGGGCCGGGGCGAAGATTTGGTTCCCTTCCAGGCTGAGCAGATCCAGGAGTGCAGATGGTCCTTGGATTGTACTGTACTGGAAGGATTTTTGCGGCCCCTGCACCCCCACGAGCTCAAGCCCTATCTGCAGCAGGGCATGCAAAAACTCGCCGCTGCCCTAAAAGAGCAGCATAGGATCGCTGGCCGGCTCCAACTCACAGCCCACCCGCTTCAAGGCCCGCCCATTGAAAAAACGCGCCTCTTTAAAGAAGCGGCCGATGATGCCCGGCCTTTGCTGCGGGCTGTGGAAAGCCTGCTGCCCCAAGAGCCCTTAGCCCAACTTGAGGTTGTACTCAGCGGCTTGGAGCCCTCCGCCGCTGCCCAGCTGAGCATGTTCTGGGAGCCGCAGGCACCCAAGGCGCTGGGGGAAGATTTCGCGCCCTGCACCCAGATCGGGATAGAGCTCCCCCGCCGGGAACAGCTCCTGCTTCTCTGGGAGGAGTGCTTCACATGAGCAAGCTGATCAACCAGCCCGTGCAGCTTGAGTTAAAGGGCAGCTTCCCAGCGGCTTTTCGCTTCGGCCGTAAGTTTGAAGTCAAGTATATCTTAAACCACTGGCGCGAAGGGGGCCAATGGTGGCTGGATGAACCGGAGCTTTTCGTTTACGAGGTGAGCACCAACCGGTGCCGCTGCGAACTGCATTTTCTACCCAGCCTTGAGCAGTGGATTTTGTACCGCATAGCAGATTAGCATTAGCGGAGGGATGAGCATGTTTGTGCACCTGCATGTCCATTCTCCCTATTCTTTCCTAGATGGAGCCTCCTCTTTGGAGGCACTTCTTCACCAGGCGGCCCAGTGGGAAATGCCAGCCCTGGCCATTACTGATCACAACAATGTGAGCGCCGCAGTGGATTTTCACAAACTGGCCCTGGATTTGGGCATTAAGCCCATTCAAGGGGCGGAAATCACCACCGAGGATGGGACACACCTCACGCTGCTGGCTGAAAACAACCAAGGCTACCAATCTCTGTGCCGTTTGATCACCGCCGGTTTCGCCAAGGGAGACAGGCACCAATGCCTGGTTCCCTGGGAGGCCCTCCAGGAAAACGCCCGGGGGCTCATTGCCCTCAGCGGCTGCCATCACTCGGGCACGGCCCAGGCCATTTTGCGCAGAGACCACGCCCGGGCCAAGGCAGAGGTGCTGCGCTTAGTGGAGACCTTCGGGCCCGGGCAGGTCTATTTGGAGATGATCCAGAGCTACCTACCCTTCAGCAAGCGCCTTTTAGAGGGGATCCATAAGCTCCATGAAGAGCTGCGCGTGCCCCTTGTCGCCACCAACAACGTGCACTACCTGCGCAAAGAGGATTTCCCCATCCACGATCTCCTGGCCTGCGTCCGCACCCAGACCAGGGTGCAGGAACTCCACCCCGAGCGCCCCTTCAACGGGGAAAACTACCTTGCTTCCCCCGAAGAGATGAAAAGGCGCTTTGCCGCCTTCCCTGAAGCGGTGGAAAACACCCTGGAGATTGCCCAGCGCTGCAGTCCGGCTCTGGACTTAACGCAGAATCTCTTCCCCCGCTACTTCCCAGATGAGGGGCCGGAAAAGGCGCACCAGTTCTTGCGCGAACTCACCTGGCAGGGGGCCCGCAAGCGCTATGCTTCCATTTCCGCTCCCTTAAGAGAGCGCATTGAGCATGAACTGAGCATCATCGAACAGCTGGATGCGGCGGACTATTTCTTGGCGGTGTGGGATCTGGTGCAGTATGCCCAAAAGCAGAACATCCGCTACGCGGGCAGGGGCTCGGCAGCCGATTCCGTTGTGGTCTACTGCCTGGAAATTACCAACGTGGATGCCTTCAGCCGGGGGCTGCTCTTCGAACGTTTTCTGAGCCTGGAGCGGGCTCAGAAGCCCGATATCGACATTGATTTTGATGCCCGCTGCCGGGATCAAGTGGCCGAATACGTCTACAAGCGCTATGGGCCCGATCAGGTGGCTTCCGTCTGCACTTTCCACACCTACCACGCCCGCTCCGCCCTGCGGGATTTGGGCAGAGCTTTGGGCTATACTCAGGAAGAACTGAAGCGGCTGACCAAAAACATCATCAGCGTTCCCGCGGACGGCATCCGCCGGCTGCTGCACAAGCTGCCCGAGCTGAAAAGCCACCCCCTGCACCAGTCCAAGTACTCAAGACTGCTGGATTACTGCGCGGCCATCAACGCCTTTCCCCGGCAGATAGGCACCCATTTGGGGGGCTTAGTGATCAGCGGCGACCCCTTAACCAAAGTGACCCCCCTGCAGCCCTCGGCCAAAGGGGTGCTCATCACCCAATTTGATAAGAACACCATTGAAGATCTGGGCTTAATCAAGATCGACCTGCTTTCCCTGCGCACCTTGTCTGCCGTTTCCGATGTGGTGCAGCAGCTGCCTGAACTCAACTACAACCAGATACCCACCGATGATGCCGCCACCTTTGCCCGACTGCAGCGGGGGGATACCGTGGGCGTTTTCCAACTGGAAAGTCCGGCCCAAAGGAGCCTCCAGTCCCGCCTTCAGGCGGACCGCTTTGAAGATATTGTGGCCAGCGTGGCCCTGATCAGGCCCGGGCCCATTAAGGGAAATATGGTGGATCCCTTCATCGCCCGCCGCCGCGGGAGGGAAGAGGTGACCTATATCCACCCCAAACTGGAAAAAATCCTGGCGCCAACCTACGGGGTCGTCCTCTACCAGGAACAGGTGATCGAAATCGCCACAGAAATCGCCGGCTTCACCCCGGGGGAAGCGGACCGCCTGCGCAAAGTGATGACTAAGTTCCGCTCCCAGACGGAAATGGAATCCATCGGCCGCGAGTTCATTCAAAAGGCCCTGACCCAGGGTGTCGATGAAGAGACGGCGGAAGTAATCTTCTCTTATATTGTGGGGTATGCAGGCTATGGCTTCTGTGAAGCCCATGCCGCCGCCTTCGCGGACACGGCCTACCGCACTGCTTACCTTTTGGAACATCACCCCGCCCATTTTTACGCAGCGCTCCTCAACGCTCAGCCCATGGGTTTTTACCCCCCCAACACCCTCTGCGTGCAGGCGCGCGGCAGGGGGCTGGAGATCCTGCCCCTGCACATCAACGAGAGCGCTGCGGATTTCACTGCAGAGGAAAACTCCATCCGCATCGGCCTCAAACAGGTTGCCGGCATGGAAGCATCTTTTCTGGAATCCATCTTCCAGGAACGGGCTAAGGGGAAGTTCAGCTCCGTGCAGGACTTTGTCAGCCGCACCAATGTAAGCAAGGATGTGACGGAAAACCTGATCCTAGGCGGAGCCTTCGACTGGTTTTCCAGCAACCGCCGGGCCCTCATCTGGGAGCTGCCCCAGTATTATCAAAACAAACAGGGGAGCCTCTTTTCGGAAGCTCCCCCGGTCAAGAGCCATATTCCCGATTTTGCCCCCTTCGAGCGCTGGCTGAAGGAGTATTCTGTCCTGCGCCTCGCCGCCCAGGGGCATATCCTGGATTTCTTCCGGCCGCAGCTGCCCAAAACGGTTTTGACCAGCAGAGCAGTTGCCGCCCGCAGAGAAGGTCCTGTGCAGATGGCGGGCCTAGTGATCCGCCCCCACAGGCCGCCCACCCGCAGCGGCAGGACAGTTGTTTTTTTGACCTTAGAAGACGAATACGGACTCATCGATGTCACGGTCTTTGAGGATGTGTACAAGAAATATGCCAAGGTCTTGTACAGCGAACCCCTGCTTTTGGTGTCCGGGAATATCTCCCGGCGCGATGAATCTGAACATGCCACCATAACCGCCACCCGCATTCAAGCCCTGCGTTAGAAATACAGGGGGGAGCTCACCTGCACTATTTGCTCCTCTTCGCCTGTCTCTGCATTGAGATAAATCAGGTAATACTCATCCTGGTAGCGGACCCCTACCCTTTTGGTGAGCACTTCCCCCTGTTCTGCTGCGGGTATTAAGGCCAGCTTTTCATCGAGCACTTCCAAACCTTCCCGCAGTTTTTCCTGCACAGCCCAGCTTTCACCCTGGAGGTATTCCATCCTTTCCAGCCGGCTCTGTGCGGTGTAATACGGAGTCCCCCAGAAACCCAGGATGCTCCCGTCCGCGGCACTGACCTGTACTTTCACGGATTCACCATAACGCAGAACCCCTTCCCGGTTGGGCACGAAGGTCAGAGTAGCCCTGTTCTGCAGCAGCTGCACATCGGTAACATGCAGGGCAGGGAATCCCCGCTGCTCCAAAAATTCCCGCCCTTTTTCCACCATCTCCTGGGTAGAGAGTCTGCTCTCCGGCACTTCCTCCGAATCCATCATCCACAGCACCAAACCGCCTTTTTGGGAAACCTCCACGATTATGCGTCCCTTTTCGCCTTTGGCCTCCACTGTGTAGGTGGGGATCTGGCCCTTGGACTCGTTGGTAACCTGGAAGCGCAGCCCTTCCTGCCCGCAGAAATCCCGGGCCGCCTGCACTGCCTGCTCTGGACCGATGGTATCCCCTGCAATCTCACCCCTGCTCAGGGGACCTCGCTCTGCCTGCGGCCGCAGTTCCCCCAGGCCAGCATTGATCGCGGTAAAGGCCTCTAAAACCCGGGGGACGGAGACCGAAGCTGATAAGTACTTCTGCCAGGGAACCCAAGGGAATTCCTGCTGCTTTTGGAGGAGCAGGTTGTCCAGCTCACCGTTTACGTACTGCACCTGCGCATAGAGCTCTTCCAAGGCCTCCGGTTCCCATCCTTCCTGAACATAGAGGGCAGTCTGCTCGTAAACCTCATCCAGGAGTGCACACACGCCCGCCAGATCGATTTCCCCCAAAGGCAGTTCACCTAGATTGCTTTGGGCGGCATA
>FIZK01000070.1:0-5755 GCA_900018335.1 uncultured Clostridia bacterium
CTTCTTGTTTGCGTCTGAGCAGGAGGCCCAAGCCTCTGTTACTACCCAGATCAGTTTCATCATATCGTTAGATCTCAGGGCCTTAAGAGCTTTCTTCAACCTCTTTTTGTCCCACAGCAGGGCAGAGTGAACGTCTCGAGTTATGTGAAAGCGGTCGTATTGGTACATGCCCTTGCCAAAACTCTCGGCCCCTTTGCGGATCCACTCTGCCCCATCGCCGTTGAAAATGATCCGTGTCTTGTCAATGTTGCGGTACCTAGTACTAAGCACACCCCGGGCATGCTCCCAGAACTCTTCCGCCTCCTGAAAGCCGCAGATGTAGGTGGGGTTAACCAGCCTGTAATCGGGTTTCTTGCCATTGTGCCGCGGAGCCCAGCCTTCGTGGAAGACAATAAGCTTAGCCTCACGCCTGTGGCTTGGTCTTCCACTCTTTCTGTTCTTCTGAATCTTGACAGAAAAACTATCCACCTCAGCGAACAGGATCTGGACTTCTTTTTTGCCATCTTCCGTTACTATCTTGTTGTGCTGCTCACGTTCGCAGGCGGCCCCCACTTCCAACAATGCCTGCCTGATCGCTTCATGGCTAACCACTTGGGCGCCAAACAAGTCCGTTAACCGATCACGCGCATCACGATATGAAGGCCCTTTAGTTGCCCAGGTCACACCAAGTTGAAGCAGGCCTGGCCCGATGGTCTTCTTCGGTTCCAGATCAAGCGCTTCATCCAAAAGATACACCCAGTCGCTCTTCTGCTCATCCCGGTAGTACCGCCGTTTGAAATCAACGCTGCCGACCAGAGTCTGGATAGAACGTGGATTCTTCTCCTTATTCGTGTAACGGGCCTTGTCGCGTCCTTTCATCAATTCCTTGTCAACTCGTTCAAGGACTTCCGCCATCAGATGTCGAAAGACTTCTAATGTAGACTGCCAGAGCAGTTTCTCCAGCTGTTCGAAGTTCAGTTTCCCATCCACAACCCTTTCGACTAGTACAGATAACATTTTGAGGCCTTACTCCTTCCGTGTAGGTTCTTGCTGATCAAACACTTTGGGAGTGAGGCCTCTTTTTCCTGCCTCTTTTTGATCGAACCCGATATCTATTGACTCATACGACCTCTCACCAGGTTCCCAGGCCATGAAGGATATCCAAACGCTCTTAGAGCGGGGAGCTGAGGTGCAGTATGAAGATCAGAAGGAGGCTGCCTTCTTCCCAGATCCCAATCTGGAGCAGCTGATCCGCGAATTGTTAGATCAGCCCAGGGGAGCGCTGTGGGTGTCTAATCTCTCGGCAATACATGAGCTGTACGGACAGGAACGCAGTATTACATCCCTAGAGGGCATACATCACTGCTACCAGATCACTGTACTCGATATGTCTCATAACAGGATTGAGGACCTCAGCCCTCTGGCGGAGCTGAAAGACTTGCATGAGCTGTATCTTGATGACAACCAGCTCAGCGAGATCAGTGACCTATCATTGCTGCGCGCTCCCGCTTTGATCAGCCTTAAGCACAACCAAATCAGTGATTTGAGCCCGCTGGCTAGCCTAAAGACAGTATCGCTGCTCTATCTGAGCCACAATGAGATCAGCGACATCAGCCCCCTGTCTGGGCTGATGAACCTCTGGCAGCTCGATTTGAGCAACAACGAAATCAGCAACATCAGTCCCCTGTCTGAGCTGATAAACCTCCGGGAGCTCGATTTGAGCAACAATGAAATCAGCGATATCAGCATTCTCAGGGGTGTTCTCAGCCTTGACACAGTGAACCTGGAAGGTAATCCCCTGGATCTCTCACCAGGATCGGAAACCATGCAAATCATCGAAGAACTGATGGCCAAAGGTGTGATAGTGAAGTACTGATCCCCGGCCCTAACCCATGGTATAATGTCCTTAAGTTCGTACTTGGAGGTAATACCATGAAGAAGCCCGCTGGCATCATGATCGTTCTGCTGCTCATGCTGGTCTTCGCTGCAGCTGGCTCAGCCCAGGAAGCAGAAACCTACAGCACCTACGAAGGACGCGTACTCACAGTCGAAATTCTGGAGCCCCAGCCCTTTGCTGAAGAGGGCTGGGAGAACCAGCTGGTCACGGTAAAGCTTCTATCTGGGCCCGATAAGGGGCGGGAAGTGCAGATTCTGCACACCCTCACGGGCCATCCCTATTTCGACCTCAGGGTGCGGGAAGGCCAGCGGGTGATCCTGCAGGCAGATGAATCTGGCCCAGCGATCGACTATTTTCTGGCCGACTTGGCGCGCACCAGGCCGCTTTTGGTCATTACGGCCCTGTTCATCCTCTTGGTGATGCTCATCGGGGGTCGGCAAGGCGTTAAGGCCATCCTCTCCCTTGTGGGCATGGGGGTGGTGATCGTAACCATGATCCTGCCCCTCATCCTCAGGGGTTTTAACCCCATTGTAGTTACCGTGGGCTTGTGTTCGCTCTTGACCGGCCTGTTCATCCTCTTTGTCACCGGCCCCACCAAAAAGACCGCGGCGGCCATCGCCGGAACCGTTGGGGGGCTGCTGGCTGCGGGCCTTTTAGCCCTGGCCGTGGGGAAGGCCAGTTTCCTCACGGGGCTTTCCTCGGGGGAAGCTCAAATGCTGAGCTTCATGGACACCCCCATTGACTTCCAGGGGCTACTCTTTTCGGGCATCATTGTTGGGGCCCTAGGCGCCATTTTGGACGTGGGCATCAGCATCGCCTCCGCCATGGAGCAGATCAAAGAAGCCGATCCGGAGACCGACTTCACCACCCTATTCACCAGGGGAATTCTCGTGGGCAGGGACATGATCGCCACCATGTCCAATACCCTGATCCTAGCCTACGTGGGCTCGTCCCTGCCCCTACTGCTGCTTTTCCAAGTCAGCAGTACCAGCTGGAAGGAAGTCTTCAACCTGGATATGGTGGCCTCAGAAGTTGTGCGGGCCATGGCGGGCAGCATCGGCCTAACCCTGGCTATCCCCATAACCGCCCTTGTATCTGCCTTCCTCTTCGTCCATGCTGAGCACAAAAGCAAGCACCTGAGCCACTAACTGGTAGAGCTCGGGCGGGATTTCGGAACCCACGGGCACCTTGAGCAGAGCCTCCACCAAGGCTTGATCCTCATGGCTGGGCACATCATGGGCCCTGGCCAGCTCCAAAATCCTCTCGGCAAGAAGCCCCTGCCCCGAGGCCACCACCTCCGGGGCTTGATTTATCTCGCGATCATAGCGTAAAGCGACTGCCTTGCGCATGGCTCCAGCTCACCCACCTTTACCTCGCCCAGCTGCCAGCCCGCCGCGCCCAGCTCCACCTGGAGTTCCTCCGCCTGCGCCGCCAGGCTGTGGTGGTTTTTCTCGGCCTCCAGGTGCAAGCGCACACTGCGGCCCAGCACAAAGAGCTCCGCCCGCACCATGCCGAAGGAATCGGTGGGCAGGAGCATCTCCAGCCGAAAGGCCTGCTCCTCAGCTTGGGGCGTTTCAGCATCCCTCGCTATCCTCACCCAGGAGGCAAATAGATCTTGCCCCTTTAGGAAGGGCAGGGAAAACACGAACTCCCGGCCTTCACCCTGCGTGGCTGCGCCGTGGGACTGGATCAACCTCTCCGCGGCCAGGAGGCGGGCCAAAGCTCGCAAGGGCCTTCCTTCCCGCATTGTGCCGCCCAACTCAGCGCGGCTGCGCAGGCTCGGGTGGCGCAGAGCTTCCTGTAGTTCTGGCGGCAGTTCTTCCACCGCCTGCTCCCAAAGCGGCTGGGAGATTGGCTTTTCCCTCACCTCGCTAACCAGCTCCACCAGCTCGGGCGTGAAGGGAAACCTGGCCTGCAGAAGCTGCAGGGCCTCCTCCAACTTTCCCCGCTGGGCCCAGGGCAGAAGTGCCCTGAGATACTCCTTCTGCAGGGGGAACCCCCGCTCCAGAAGCCCAGCCGCTGCCAGCTGCGCTTCTTCTGTGGGCCGGATATCCAAAGCCAAAAGGGCATCTTTCAAGGTCTGCGTGGACACAACGGAGCCCTCAGGCCCCGGCGCCGCGGGGGGCTGTGCGGCTGCCTCCAAGATGACAGCCCCGTCCTCCCCATGCAGCACCACCGGCTGCCCCTCCCTAAGGAGATCCTGCAGCTCCCCGCCTAAGCGGGCCAGCGGGACCTCCAGCTCAGCCTGGGCCAAACGGAGAAAAACGGAGGTGGGAGTTATGCGCGCCACAATACCCATGAGCGTTTGGCGCCCAGCGAAAAGTTCAGTCAAAGACCGCTCCTTAATCTCAAGTTTGTGCCCGGGTCTTTCAGGGAAAATGCGCATGACCATCCCCTAACCTTTCAGCAGCTGTACCACTTGGCGGATGCTGGGTCTCTTGCCGTAGAGCAGAATACCGATCCTGTAAATCTTGGATGAAATCCAAGTGCCCACAATGATGGACAGCAGCATGATCACCACAGACGCAAGAACCTCAATAATGGGCGGATTGGCCAGCACAATGCGGGCAAACATGACCATGGGCGCGGTGAAGGGGATGAGGGAAGCGATCACCGCGAAGCTGCTGTTGGGGTTCAAAAAGGAAATGTAGGCGGCGAAAAAGCCTACAATTATGAACATCATGAGCAGGCTCACCACCTGACTCACTTCTTCCACCCGCGACACTAAAGCACCAGCCGCGGCGAAGATGGAAGCGTAAAAGAAGTAGCCTAGAACGAAGTACAGCCCGAACCAGAGGATGCTCTCCAAGGGGATGCTCCCCAAAGGTTCCGTGACGCCCAAGAGCCCTCCCAGGAACCCTGTTTTCCCCATGGCCGCCATGATGATCCCAGTGCTGATCCAGATCGCATACTGCAGCAGGCCCAAAGCTCCCACCCCGATGATCTTGCCGAACATCAGCTCCAGGGGTTTCACCGTGGATACCATCACTTCCATGATGCGGGAGCTTTTCTCTTCAGCCACCCCCGATGCCACCATATTGCCGTACATGATCAGCGCCGTGTAGATCATGAACAGGAGAAAATAGGCTAGGACCATGGCCTGGGTCTGGGCGGCACCATCCACTTCCGTGCCGTCTTCTCGCTCAGGAGCGACTTCCCGAATGCGGAAATCAACGGCATTAAACAGACTCTGCATCTCTTCTTGGGTAAGGCCCAGCTCAGCCGCTCTCCACATGGTGGCGGCCTGGTTTACCACGTTCCTGATTTCATCGTTGAGGATCACATTCTTACTGTCAGGCGTAACCAGGGTACACAGGGGCCCGTCGATCAAAAGGAGTCCCGATAGGCCCTCATCCAGCACCTGACGGTAAGCGTCGCGCTCATCCAATCCGCTGGCGTCGCGGATGGTCAAACCCTCCCGTTCTCTGCTCAGCTCCAAAAGGGAGGGGAGCAGGCTCGACTCGGAGCCATGGTCCACAACCACCAAATCGATGGTATCAGGCGTAAATGAATTGGACAGTCGTTCCATGATGGGCGGCAGAAAAGTGAGGCCCACAAAGACCAGCACGCCAACTACGGTGGTCAGAATATAGGCAGTTCCTTTGACCCGGGAAGTGAACTCCCGTTTTACCAGGACGGGAATAACACTCATGCCCCCTCACCCACTTTCTCCAGGAAGATCTGATCCAGGGAGGGTTCCACCAGTTCAAAGTGGATGACCTGACCTGCCTCCATGGCTTCTGCCAAAACCCCGTTGGGGTCCACCCCTTCTTCCAGCCTAAACTCCAAAAAATCGGCACGCTCCTCCAGGAGCTGCAGGCCGGGGATCTTCGCCCAGAAGTCCAAGTTGCCTTCCAGGCTGAGCCGGAGAATCTGGCG
>FIZK01000070.1:5772-16111 GCA_900018335.1 uncultured Clostridia bacterium
AGGACCTCTTTGAGCATGCCAGCATTCACGGGATCCAATCCTGCAAAGGGTTCATCTAGAATCAGCAGCTCGGGGTCGTGGAGCATGGTCCCGATCACCTGCACCTTCTGCTGGTTGCCTTTGGACAGCTCTTCAATGCGCTTGTTCCTTGCTTCTCCTAATTCGAAACGTTCCAGCCAGCGGGCGGTTTCCCGCCGGGCTTTGACCCGGTCCAACCCGTGAATGCGCCCCAGGAACTCCAGGTGCTCAGCCACGCGCATCTTGGGATAAAGCCCCCGCTCTTCCGGAAGGTAACCGTAAAAGCCTGTCCCCAGCTGCTCAAAGGTGCGGCCTTTCCAGGTCACCTGGCCTTCATCGGGCTGGAGAATGCCCAAAACCACGCGCATGGTCGTGGTCTTGCCCGCCCCATTGGGGCCTAAAAAGCCGAAGAGCGAGCCTTCGCGCACCGTGAAGCTGAGTTGATCCACCGCTGTCACAGCGCGAAACCGCTTGGTGATGTCCGCAACCACTAATGACATGCCCTTACCTCCGTTCAAGAACAAGCCCGGGCCACAATGCGATACTCCGGTTCTTGCTTCAACAGGCGGCGGGTGATTATCCTGGCCACAAAGGCACCCAGGACCAGGCCCACTATGCCGCCCATCCCACCTATCGTATCGCTTTCCCACACCAGCCGGCCGACTCCGTACCCAGCAAAAAGGGCCGTAAAGGGCAGGCCGTAAAGGACCGCCAGGGCCCTCACGTAGGGCCGCATCTCGCCGTCTAAGATCACTTCATCGCCCACTTCGTACTTGCCTTCGGGATCCTTTGTACGCACCACATAATACTCGGCGGAGGTTTTATGGGGCATAAGGCGCATGCAGCCATTACAACTGCCGCAGGTCTTTGCCGGGTCCTCCACCTGAACCAGAACTTCTTTGGAGTTCTTTTCGATGATAATCCCTCTATGACGCATGATCAGCTTCCTTCCCGCAGCCTAACCTAAAAAGACTTGCTAAAATCAAAAATCCCAGGTATAATACTAATGCGCGGAGCCGTGGTGTAGTTGGTTAACACGCCGGCCTGTCACGCCGGAGATCGCGAGTTCGAGTCTCGTCGGTTCCGCCAAATTCGTTTATGCAGCGATTCAGCGCAAGCTGAGTCGCTTTTCTTTTACAGCTGGTGCCTCTCCCGCATTTCCTGAGCCAGCCTTTTTCCCGTGGGCGTGGCGGCCAGTCCACCCAGGGAAGTCTCCCGCAAGCTCTCTGGCATGGCCCTGCCTATGGCTTTCATGGCACCCACAACCTCGTCGTAGGGAACCACGGCAGGAATGCCAGCTAAGGCCATGTTCGCCGCAGACAAGGCTACGGCGGCTGAAGTGGCGTTCCGGGTGACACAAGGCACTTCCACCAAGGAGGCCAGGGGATCGCACACCAAGCCCAGATGGCTTTGGAGGGCTAGTGAAGCCGCGCTGAAAACCTGCTCAGGGGAGCCTCCGGCGAGGTTCACCACGGCAGCAGCAGCCATGGAGGAAGCCACGCCGCATTCGGCCTGACAGCCCCCCTCTGCTCCGCTGATGGGGCCCTGGGCTGCCGAGACGATGCCCACTCCGCCCATGACCAGCAGAGCTTCGATTAGTTCCTCGTCGCTGCTTTCCAGCTCTTCAGCGGCAGCCAGCAGGGCGCCGGGCACCACGCCGCAGCTCCCCGCGGTGGGGCAGGCCACGATCCTGCCGAGGCTAGCGTTATACTGCCCCACTGACAAAGCATAAAGGATGGCGTTTCTGAACAGGGACCCGCCCAGGAGCCTCCCCTCGCGGCCAGCTTGCTCAAAGAGCCGCCCGTAGCCGTTGATCAGGTGGCTCAAGCGCCCCTGATCTTCCCTGCCTTTCTCCACGGAAACACGCATCACCTGCAGGGTTTCCCCCATGCGCTCCCGCACTTCTTGCACGGTGATGCTGCTGCGAAAGGCCTCGTATTCAGCCACCACCCGGGCCAAACCCTGCGCGCGCTGGGCGCAGAGTTCCAACAATTGACCAGCACTAGTTATCTGCACAAAGATCCTCCTAGAAGCAAGGTAAAGTGCGCACCGCCGTTACCTCGGGAATCCGCCGTACATGCTCCACGGCCAAATCAGGAATGGGATCGTCGGTCTGGGCCAAGAGCAGGGCATCCAGTCCCCGGGTTTTGCGGCTCACATCCAAAAAGGCGATGTTGATGCCGTGAACAGCCAGCACCTTGGTGACTTCAGAAATGACGCCCGGCCTATCCCGGTGCTTGGTAAGCAGCACCCAATAAGTGCCATCAACCGCAACCTCAAAACCGTCAAGATCGAAGATGTTGATCCTGCCGCCGCCTATGGAAGAGCCTGAAACGGTTACCGCGTCCGCAGAACCCTGAGCGTAAATCCGCACCGAATTAGGGTGTACATCACCTAGATCGGCAGCGGCGAAGCTGTATTCCAAACCAGCAGCGTGGGCCAGTTCCCGGGCCCGGGGGATGCGCTCATCGTCCATACCCATGCCTAAGAGGCCCGCGATTAGGGCCACGTCGGTGCGGTGCCCCCAGTAGGTGGCGGCAAAGGAACCGTGCAGCTCAATTTTGGCCCGCTTCACTTCCGACCCCAGGATCTTCCTGGCAGCCAGGCCTAAACGCACTGCACCAGCAGTATGGGAACTGGATGGCCCCACCATAATGGGGCCAACGATATCAAAGAGACCTATCTGGGCCATAATAAGTTGATCACTCCCCAATTAATCATACACCTTTCGTCTCAGTTTTTCCACAAAAGAGAAGCCCTTGGTTAACCCAGGCTAACCAAGGACCTTCCCCTAAGTTTGATCTAAGTTGGTGAGCTGCTCCCAGAAAATATCTAGGATGCAGTCCCTTTTTTCTCCGCCCCAGTGCAGGCAGGTCTCACAGCTCCGCTCCACTCCCTCGGCTTCCGCCTCATACGCACTGCAAGTTTGCCCCACCATGCGCATGTCAGACAGGCTCGGCATAGCAACCAGCTCCTTTTGCTTATAGCCTTAGTATGGCCCGGAGCGAAGTGAACTATAAAAACACTGGCGGGAGCTGGTCTACTCGGTCAACGCAGCCTCCACCGCGGCCATAATGGCTTTGCTGGTTACGGTGGCGCCACTCACCACATCAACCTCCCAGGATTGATTGGCCACGATGGCTTCAGGCACCTGTTTAAAGGCGTTTTCCGCAATAAACGGAGTCTCGCTGTTTTCCAGTACCGCAACCTCGGTGATGGAACCGTTAGCAACGGTCACTTCCACAGTCAAAGTCCCGCCGAAACCTTGGGCACTACCGGTATACACCCCGTCTTGGAAGCCTTCAGCCTTGCGCAGCGCCTGCTTAACAGCGGCGATAAGTCCCTGGCTAGTATAGGTTGCGCCGGAAACCACGTCCACATCGGCCGTCTGTGTTTCCAGGATATTCTTCACCAGCGTCTCGATGGCTGGATCAGCTATGAATGGAGTCTCTTGGTGCGGCCTTACCTCGATGTTCGTGATCTTGCCGCCGCTGATAGTCACGTCCACTCCCACCTCTCCGGCGAAACCCTGAGCCTGGCCGAAGTAGACTCCGTCTTTCAGCCCCTCTTCCTGGCTTCCCATGGACCAAACCACGCCCGTAACGACGAGAAGGGCGATAAGCAGGATTAAACTTACATTTCTTCTAGTCTGCATACTGAGCACTGATTACCCCTCCAACTTGTTTAGAACTCTTTTCCATGCTTTTCTGCCCAAAGGGCCACAAAATCCACCAGCTCATCCCAGCTGGGACTGCGCATCTGACGTACATAGAAGCCAGATAGCGCTTTGCCCAAGGCCAAGCATTGCTCCACCTTTAACTTTAACATCAATCCCAAGCAAAAGCCAGCGTTAAAGTTGTCGCCTGCGCCCGTTGTTAAGCGGGGCTTAGCCGTAAATGGGCCTTGGACATGGTAGTATTCTCCCTCCAGGTAAGCTCCGGCTTCAGCCACGGGATGAACCATGAGGCACCACAGACCCAAATCTTCCCCCAATGCCCTGACGATCTCCTCCAAATCCGCCCCTTCCGCAGGCTTGCTCAAGGACAGCTGCCGCGCCTTGGCCACCTCGGAGGCCTCTTTGCGGTTCAGGCCCAGGATCACCCGGTAGAATCTGGAGAACTCACCGATGGCGGCCAGCGCTTTCAGGATATCTTCGGGCTGGCGCTTGCCAGGATCGCAGAGATCAATGAAGAGAAGCGGTTTTTCCCCGCCCTCGCCTGGGCTGAGCAGGCCAAGCAGGCCTTTCCAGATCTCTGGAAGGTGGGGAGTCATGGTCCAGTTCAGCGTGGCCGCCAGATGGCAGTCGCTGAAAGCTTCTTTTAGCCGTTCCTCGCCCACCGCGGCCTGCAGGGACGCCCAGGTCACGTCATGGATGCCTCCCATTTTGCCCAGCATGATCTTGCCATCGTCAAACTCCACCGCATGGGTATGCCCCGGCTCCGCCAGGGAATAGACCTCGCTGCAGCCCTCCACCAACTCGCCAAAGACCGGGTGGATGTTGGGGGTCCCCAACGCCCCCATATACGTGACGCTGGTTCCGCACTTTACCAGGGCGTTGGCCATGATGGGCCCGTTGCCCCCCAGTTTGAGTCCCTTGGGAACCAGCTCGATGTTGGTGCTCAAACCTGCGGCTTCCAAGACGCGCCGACCAAACTGCTCCATGGTAGTCATCCGCGCGTACTCCGCAAAGGACTGCCTGCGGTCCACCGCATCCACAATTTCATCCACAAAACCATCAAACCCAATGACTACCCGCAGACCAGCTGGCTCCAAGCCTTGCAGGCGCTCATGCAGCGCCCTCAAAAACTGTTGCATGCTCTCCCTAACCTCCTCGTCTTTCCCGATCCATTCCCGGCTGTCCGGGCCTGTTAGTCAATCAAAAAGATCACTGCATAGCGTGCGAAAAAGTCGTACCTGGCCATTGCCTCCAAAATCCGCTGCGTATCCTCCGCGCTAATGTACACGCTGGTCTTGGCGGGATCAGCTGCGTCCAGGGCCTCCACGATCAAGGGGTTTACATAAGGATCATCCGGGCTTACCTGAATACGGGCAAGCAGTTCGGGAGTTAGTTCCGAGCCATAGGCCACCACGCCCCGCTCCTGCACCAGATCTTGGGGAGCTAAGACCCCGCCGTAGATGAGCTGCCCCGTTTCGCTGTAGATGCGGGGACTGATACCCCGGCGCACATCCAAATGGCGGGCATCAACCACCAAGCCTGTGTAGAAACTCTGCTCCTCTTCGGGCTGCTGCTGCCCATAGGCTGTGGTTTCCTGGGAATCGCTGTATGATGGCAGCACCCTGAGATTCTGCCAGTAATAGCGGCCCTCCCTGTCGGCTGTGACCACCAGCTCCCAGCGCCCCTTTTTGGGAGGAATGGGTACATGGGAAAACCCCAGGATGGTCCACTCGCCGCTTCCAGCCAAGGCGCTGGTGGCAGTCCGCGTGTCAGCCACCTTTCCATCGTCCCCGATTAAGAGCAAGGTCATGGTTGCTGTGGCATCTTCCAGCTCAGTGCGGATATCCATACTGATTTCATAGCCCCTACCCGGCTGCAGCGGGAGATCGATGCGCAGTTCCTGCCCTGCGCCCAGCATCAATGGAGTTCCCTGGGCCCAAATCGAAGCGGTCCCGAACATGAGTATGCAGAGGCTGAGTAGAATTGTACAAATGGTTATTCGCATAGACAATCCCTCCATCGCGCGGCACGCCCTCCCAGTAAACACCATTCGTGCCTGTTTCCCCCTTGTTTTATACAATAATCTTACCACAAAAGGGGGAATCTTTCTTGACTAGAAAATGCTGGCTGCTCACTCTCTGCCTACTTATAGCGCTCTTTTTCACCGGCTGCCTTTCCAGGGAACAGCTCGGGGTAGAATCTCCCGATCCCGTGGAGCCAACCTGGCTGGCGGACGGTTTTGATTTTCCCGTGGGCGACCCCGATGGCAAGGGCTGGGCCGTGACTGGTTACGGCTTTCTGGACTGGAGCAGCTACAGCAACTCCTACCATCCCGGCGAAGACTGGAACATACCCGGGGCCGGGAACGGAGACCAAGGCGAGCCGGTATACTCCGTGGCCAACGGGGAAGTTGTCTTTTCCGGCTGGAATACGGCCCTGGGGAACGTCGTCTTAATCAAACACGCCATTTCACCCACGGACTTTGTCTGGTCTCAATACGCCCATTTGGATCAGCGCTATGTGAGCAAAGGCGAGCGGGTGTACCGCCGACAGCCCATCGGTACGGTGGGCCGGGGCCCGAACAACACCTTCGCCGCCCATCTCCATTTCGAGCTGCGCAAAGCGGATCTGCCCGCCAACGCCTGGCCGAGAACCAATGGAGCTCCCTGGGGCCGCTCCAAAGTGGCTGATTTCTGGCTGAACCCCACGCTATTCATAAATCACAACAGACCCCAATAGTAGTGTTTTATGGTAGAATATAGGGAGATTACGGCACAGACAGGAGGCGGCGGTATGTTTCTCAGGAACTACCCCCTGGCCAACCTAACTTCTTTAGGTGTGGGCGGGCCTGCCGATTTCTTTATCCAGGCAGCAAACCTTCAGGAGGTAGTGGAGGCTCAGCGCTTCGCGCTGGATCACAACTACCCGCTCACGGTAATTGGCTATGGCACTAACCTTTTGATCAAAGATGGCGGGATCCGGGGTGTAGTAGTCCAAATCGCCGCTCCCTTTGCCAGAGCGAAGGTGGAAGACACCATTTTATCTGCCACCACCGGCTGCCTGCTGAGCTCCCTTAGCAAACTGGCCCTCCGCCATGGACTGAGCGGGCTGGAGTTCGCCGTGGGCATTCCCGGCGGGCTGGGCGGCGCCGCCTACATGAACGCTGGAGCTTACGGCGGCGAAATCGGGCCTTTGGTCCGTTCGGTGCAGCTTGTCCAAGATGGAGTGGTGAAAACCTGGCAGCGCAGCGAACTCGACTTCTCCTATAGAACCAGCCGCTTCCAAACGGAAGCAAGCAGGCCCATCGTCACCGAGGTTCAACTGGAACTAGTCCCCATGGATCAGGGCGCGATTCGCCAGAAGATGAATGACCTGCAAAATCAGCGCAGAAGCAAACAGCCCTTGGAATACCCCAGCGCGGGCAGCACCTTTAAGCGCCCACCGGATCACTATGTAGGTCCATTGATTGAGAAAGCGGGGCTGAAGGGCCTGCGCATCGGCGGAGCAGAGGTGTCTACTAAACACGCCGGATTCATCGTGAAAAAGGGCGAGGCCACTGCCAAGGACTTCCTGGATCTCATCGCCACCATCCAGTCTGTAATCTGGGATCAGTTCCGGGTGCGCCTAGAACCGGAGATCCGCATCCTCGGCGAAGACTAGCGGGGGTCCAGGAGCTTTTCCAGATTGACCTTCAACTCCGCATACAAGTCGGGCTCAAGGGGCGCCTTCTCCAGCAAGGCCAACGCCTGCTCCAGTTTGCGGCGGTCGAATCTTTGGCCCTGCCGCACATACGGCTGCACCACTGGGCGGCGGTTCGCCTTCCTGGAACCGTTCAGTTCAGCCTTGATCAGCTCCTTACAGTAACCCACCGGGCAGCGTTCTGCCCGGCACTTTTCATCTCCCAGGCAGATTTCGCCCAACAAGCCATCTAAGGCCTGGAGCTGGCGGGCAACGCGCCTCAGTTCACCGCCCTGACCGCGGGCCCTGTGCTGCTGCCAGAGGGGAACCAGCCGCAGCAGAACAGCGGCCGCAACCACGGCAGTGAAGAAGACGACATTTAGTGGAGTCAAGAACCGCTGGGGAACGGTCTGGGCCAAGTGGAAGATGCCGAAACCTATAAATACGAAGCTGGAGATGAGCTTCAAGGCTAACTCAGGAATCTTATCCCCCAGTTTTGTGCCCACATAGATGCCGCCTAAGCTGGTGAGTACCATGCCCAAAACAGTGCCGGCCAGGACGGCAGCGGGGAAGGCGGCATTGGAGGCTAGGGCAATGGCTGTAAGCTGAGTCTTATCACCCAGTTCCCCCAAGAAAAAGGCCAGGGCAACGACGACAATGGGGCTGCCCAGCGCCTTGCGATCGCTATTTAGGTGTTCTTCCTCTGACCACAAACTCCAGAAACCGAAAGCCAAAAACAGCAGAGCCGAACCGAGCCGCAGGGCGGAAATGGGAATTAGGTTGGATAGATAACTGCCGATGATCACCGCCAAGCCGTGGTTTAAGAAGGAGCCCAAGGCCACACCCGTGAGCACCTGGAACACCGAGTACTGCAGGGCGAAAGCCATGGCCAGAATCTGTGTCTTATCACCCAGCTCAGCTAGGAAGATGAGCAGCGAAGCCTTGGTCAGTTCAGTGAGCATTACGGTCGTCCCTTTCTCATTACTATCTTTTTAGTGTACCAGAACCGCGCGCTGCAGGCATGTCTAATTTGTAGGAAAAGATTCCATACCGGCAGGAGTTTCCAAATCGGAACGGGTATTAAAACTATGAGGGGAGGTAATTGCCATGAGCACCATGTTTAAGGCTGGAGACTTTTTCGTCCGGCTCCGCGTTCAAGGTGACCGTCCGAAACTTACGGTCTGGAACGACAGAGGTAAGAAAATAGTCAGCGAGTTTGTCAGCGCCGCCACAGAGAGCTTCTGGGCCAAGATCGCCGAATTGACCTCGCAGGAAGTGGTTGCCCGGGTTCAAGCTCTGCTGGAAAGCGAGTAGACCGCTGCTTCCATAGACAGCCTTAAACAGCCTTGCCCATCCTCGGTAAGGCTGCTTTTGCCTGCAAATACACAGCCATACGCCACAGTAATCATTCGCCCGCGCGGCGGCCGTTTCCTCTATTATTCCCGCGGGATCTCCGCAGTCAAGGTCAGCAGACCGGGCTGCGGGTCCAGCATAGGTCGATTGCATAGAATAATGAGATCTATTATACTCAAGGCAAACCCATGACTTTGGCCAAAGGCAGGTGTAAGCGTGTTCGCAGAAGTTCTGGATCTAGTTGTGCAAAGTGCCGAGAATTCATTCGTGCAGGTCACGGCCTTCGTCGGCGCAGTGCTGCTCCTCTTTGGTTATGTAGACTATCTCCTAGCGGGACGCCTAGTTAAGAAGATTGAGAGCTCCAAGAAGTTCCAGCCCATTATCGGAGCCCTGCTGGGGTTGACCCCGGGCTGTGGAGGAGCCATCTTTCTCATGCCCCTTTTCCCCAGGCGCATTGTGAGTTTCGGTACCATTACAGCTGCACTCATCGCCACCATGGGCGACTCTGCCTTCGTCTTTATCTCGGTCATGCCTAAAGAGTTTCTGCAGGTCTCAGCCATAACTTTTGTCATAGCCGTGATCGTGGGCTACATCGTGGACCTTTTCCCCATAGGCGAACGCCTGGTGCAGAAGTTTGAAGCGGACCAAGAGCGCAGAAGGCTGCAGCGGGAGGAACACGCGGCCCTGGATCACAGCATTTTTGAAACGGAAACAGGGATCGCACACGAAGAGTGGCAGCATATCGGCCACGCCGAAGGCGATGAAATCGACCTCATCCTCCACCACGCGGCCAAGGGTCACCAGCCTCCCCACACCCTGGGCTACAGGCTCACCCACAGCGCCTACATCGTCTACTGGGCGTTCATTTCCATTGGCTTGGTCCTGGGCATCCTAGACATCTTGCAGGTGGATATCAACGGTCTGGCCATCCCCAACCTGAGCCTGGTCTTCGGCCTGGTGGGCACGGCCTTTTCGGTGCTCATGATGGTGTTCAGCAAGAAGTTCTTTGTTTCCGACACCCACGAGGAATCCGAGATGAAGCTGGCCAGCATCAAGGAAACCCTAATCCACAATGCTCAGGAGACGGCCTTTGTGGGCACCTGGGTCTTTGTGGCTTACCTGGCTTATGAGCTCTTTGTGCTCTTATTGGGCTCCGGCAGCCATGCCGCGGGGGAAACGATCATCACGCAATTTTTGTCCCAAACCGGGCTGCTGGCAGTACTTGTTGGGGTATTAGTTGGCATCATCCCGGGCTGCGGCCCCCAGATCATTTTTGTAACCCTCTTTACCAAGGGTTTGGTGCCCTTCTCAGCGGTCCTGGCTAACGCCATTTCCCAGGACGGAGACGCCCTGTTCCCACTGATCGCCATTGATAAGCGATCCGCCCTCTGGGCTACAGTGGTGAACACCATTCCCGCCCTAATTGTGGGGCTCCTCGCCTATTGGCTTGAGATGCGCTTTTTCTAGGGCTCAGTTGCAATCGAGTAGGTAGCCGCTAGGTGATCAGCCTAGCGGCTTTCCTCTCACAGAACGGTGCGTACGGGCCACGTACACCGCTCCTGAAGAATCTACCGCCGTTCGTAGAACTGCGACACAATCCCGACACTGTACTTC
>FIZK01000071.1:0-8021 GCA_900018335.1 uncultured Clostridia bacterium
CACCGGGTTTGGCAGTAAAATAGTGCTCAGTCATCTGGCTCCTCACCCAAGGCCTCCAAAACGAGGTCAAGATGCTCGGTCATCTCCTCCACCGCATCTTCAGGAGCGGTTTCCAGGGCCTCCAGCAGGAGTTCCTTGGCTTCCTGCAAACGGCCCACCAGGTAATAGCCGTAGCCGAGGGTATCCAAGTACACGGCCTTCCGTTCCAGCTCCACAGCCCGCTCCGCCATCTCCACAGCCCTGGCGATATTCACTTCCTTAAGCAGGTAGTGGTATGCCAGGTTGTTTAGGGCCAGATGGTTGTCGGGCTGGCGCATGAGGACCTGCTGGTAGTTCTCAACTGCCCCCAGGTAACTGCCCAGGCGTTCATAGATAAACGCTTGGTACAAGTAAGCCTGCCAAAACTGGGGAGCGGCAGTCAGCAGATCCTGAGCCACCTGCAGGGCCCCCTCTAAGTCCTCGTCCTCAAAACGCTCCCAGAAGCGATCATTCAGTTCCCTGGCCGCGGCCAGCTGCTCAAAGGGATTGTCCTCCAAGTGGTCTTGGAAGGCCCAATTCGTGAAGTCGGTGTGCACTTCCCCCAGTGCTTCCTGGACAGTGAGCCGGGAGGGGACCCATCCAAGCTCAGTGAGATCCAGATGCAGCCTGGCCGGCTCCCGGGCAAAATAGAGCTCCAGCTCCAGCGAAGTGATCCGTTCGGGCTGCTCCAAATCGCGGATGAAACTTCCCACCGAAACCAGGGTCTTCTTACCCTGGCGGATCAGGAAGGGCATGCCGCTCTCCTCATGGAACCACAAAACCAAGTCCGGGTCCTCGGCGGACATGTAGCGCTGTACTCTACAGCCTGCCACCTCATCCCTGCCGGAGAACTCCAGAGGCAGGCGGGTGTATTCTGCAAGGGCAAAAATGTAATTGATAAAATCCTCAAACAGCCAGTAGCGGTCGTAGCTGTACTGAACGTCGCTGCCGGCCTTAACTTCGAGAAAGCCGTCGTGACTGGTGATCACTACCGGCCCTTCCTGGGAATAATACTGCACCCGGAAGCTGCGGGGATAGGCAAAGAGCAGCATGCCATCCATGAGCAGCACTTCTTCGTCTTCCCGAATCAGCTGGGAAAAGACGTGCACGCTGCCAAAGCCGTCCCTCAGCCAATCGTGGGCAGCCGCGGCACAGACCTGCCCGCCTTGGGCAGAAATGATCAGGGCCGTCAAAAGCAAAATTGCTGTCTTGCGCTTATGGAGGATCAATGGCCTGTCTCTCCCCTCAACTCTTCAACGATGGCTACTCCAGCGCTGGCGCCAATGCGGTTGGCTCCCGCCTCCAGCATGGCCGCTGCTGCCGCGTAGTCCCGAATACCTCCAGAGGCCTTGACGCCAAAGTCTTCCCCCACCACTGTGCGCATGAGCTGAACATCTTCCACCGTGGCGCCGCCGGGCCCGAAGCCAGTTGAAGTCTTGACAAAATCAGCGCCCGCCATTTTGGTTAAAATGCAGCCCTTGACGATCTGCTCCTTGCTCAGGTATCCCGTTTCCAGAATAACCTTGAGGACCAGGCCGGGGACTGCGTCACGCACCGCTTTGATATCTGAATAAACCTGCGCGTAATCTCCTTCCATGAGGCTGCCAATGTTTAGCACCATATCAACCTCATGGGCGCCGGCTGCCGCGGCATCTCTGGCTTCCAGCACTTTGGTGAGGGTAGTATTGGCCCCCAAGGGAAACCCGATCACGGTGCAGACCTTCACATCGCTGCCTTGGAGCAGGCGAGCAGCGGCTGCCACGTGCACGGGGTTCACGCACACGGAAGCAAAGCCGTACTGGCGGGCTTCCTGGCAGAGCTTCTCGATTTGCAGCTTTGATGCCGTAGGCTTGAGCAGAGTGTGATCAATGAAACTGGCCAGTGTCCGCTCCTTTTCTGGAGCGGAGCCCTTGCCAACCCGGGTCCTCACCGGCACAACCAGCCGAATCCCCTGCTGGGCCAAGGCCAGGCTGATCTGTTCTTTCTGCTCCTCAAGCCACTTTTGATCCATGCTGACCATCCTCTCACAGCTCCTTCCTGCCCTACGAGCTTACCACCCAGCTCTTTGCGCTCTTCACCGCCTCAGCCCATCCTTCCAGCAGCCTCCGCCGCTCTTCTGGGCCGAGCTGCGGTTCATAGGTGCGGTCCACCTGCCACAGCCGCCGGATTTCCTCCCGGCTCTCCCAGAAGCCCACCGCCAGCCCGGCCAAATAGGCCGCGCCTAGGGCAGTGGTCTCAAAAACGCGGGGCCGCTGCACTTGAGTCTGGGCCATATCCGCCATGAACTGGCAGAGGAAATTATTCACCGATGCCCCGCCATCCACCTTCAGTTCCGTGAGGGGGATGGCCGCATCTTCCACCATGGCATCCACCACATCTTTCGTCTGGTAAACAATGGCCTCCAGGGCGGCCCTGGCCAGGTGGGCCCTGCCTGCACCCCTGGTAATGCCCATGATCATGCCCCGCACATAGGGATTCCAGTGGGGGGCGCCTAAGCCCACAAAACTGGGGACAAAGTACAAACCGCTGGTATCGGGAACGGAGAGGGCCAGCGCTTCCGTCTCAGCCGCGTTCTGGATAATGCCCAAACCATCGCGCAGCCACTGCACTGCAGCCCCAGCAACGAAGACACTTCCCTCCAGGGCGTACTCCACCTTGCCCTCCAGACCCCAGGCGATGGTGGTCAGAAGCCCGTTTTTGGAGGCAATGAGCGACGTCCCAGTATGCATCAAGATGAACGCGCCGGTACCGAAAGTGGCCTTAACCATACCCGGTTCAAAGCAGGTCTGCCCAAAGAGGGCGGCCTGCTGATCGCCTGCTGCGCCTGAAATGGGTATGCCCGCAGGGAGCACCCCTAGATCCGCAGTGTGTCCGTACACCTCACTGCTGGAACGGACCTCAGGCAGGACCGCCTCGGGAATGCCCAGGACCTCCAGGAGCTCCGGATCCCACTTCAGCTCCCGCAGATTGAACAGCAGGGTGCGCGACGCGTTGGTGTAATCTGTGCAGTGGACGGCACCGCCGGTAAGCTTGTAAATCAGCCACGAATCGATGGTACCAAAGGCCAATCCCCCTTGGCGCGCCCTTTGCTTTAGTTCAGGATAATAATCAAAAATCCATTTTAATTTAGTCCCAGAAAAATAGGCGTCCAGCACCAAGCCGGTTTTCTCCTGAAAAACGGGTTCCAGGCCCTGGCTGCGGAGCTCGTCGCAGATGCCCGCAGTTCTGCGGCACTGCCAGACAATGGCCCTGGTCACGGGCTCCCCCGTCTGGCGATCCCAGAGCACAACCGTTTCCCGCTGATTGGTCACGCCGATGGCTGCCACCTGGGCTGGTTTGATGCCGGCTTCCTGGAAGAGCCGGTTGAGCAGGGCCTTCGTTCCTTCCCAGATCTCCTGGGCATCATGTTCCACCCAGCCCGGTTTGGGATAGTGCTGTGTAAACTCTGCGTACACTTTGGCCACCATCTGCGACTCGCGGTCAAACAGGGTCACGGTGGTTCCCGTGGTCCCCTGATCGATGGCCAGCACAAACTGATCAGACATGGCACGCCCTCCTTCTGCTCTGTGCAGAGTTCGGCAGGATGGGGGTTATTTCCTTCCCAGGAGCCCCCTTTCCGTGGCCAAGAAATCTACGGGGCGATCCCAGGGGTCGGGCTGGAAGGAACGGATGAAAGCACTGTACACCAAGCCCACAGTCGGTGCCGCTGCCGCGGCCAGCAGGCGGTCGTAGTAACCACCCCCGTAGCCGATGCGAAAGCCGGACGGAGTAAAGGCCAGCCCGGGCACGATGATCAGATCCAGCTCTTCCGGGTGCAGCGTGGGAGTGCCTGCAGGAGGCTCCAAAATCCCGAACACCGCGGGGACCAGGTTTTCCCTGCCTGTATAAAGGGTAGGAGCAAGTGCTTTGGGCTGTTTCTGAACCACGGGCACGTAGATCTCCTTACCCCTCTGCTCCAAGTCTTCCACGATGCCCCAGGTATCCACTTCCCAACCGAAGGAAAGGTAGACCATGACCCGATGCGCCTCGCCGTAAGCCGGCAGTTGCAGCAGGGCCTTTCTGATCTCCTGATTCCAGGCGGCCCGTGTCTCCTTGGGCACCTGAGCCCGTTCCTTTTTCAGCTGCCTGCGCAGCTCCCGCTTATCCATGGGCGTTCACCGGCCTGAGTATGGAAACGCTGGAGCGCTCCCAATCCAGTAAGTCCCCGAGGGCGCCCTGCACGTCCTCTGTCGTCACTTCCCCCAGCACTTCCAGGTACCTGTGGTAAGGAGTGCCTTCAAAGTATTGGGCAGTTATGCGGTTCGCCGTGTACTCAAAGGAGTCCAGGGAACCTAAGAACATACCGTAGAACTGCTTTTTCAAGCGCTCCACTTCACCTGCCTCCACCCCGCCTCCTTTCAGCTCGTTGATGATCCCGGCCAACCGTTCATGGAGCGCCTCGGGCTGATCCGTTTCTGAACTGAACACGGAGTAGGCCACCCGGGGAAGGGCCCGAAAACTGGCGTAGAACGAGTCATCCACCAGCTTAGCCTCGTAAAGCTGGGCGTAAGCCCGGGAGCTGCGTCCGAAGATCAGCTTGAGCCCCAAGCTCATGGCGATCTGCGTGCGCAGGAGCTCTTGCCCCCGCCAGCGGGGATCATGCTTAAAGCCCAGCATGTAGCGGGGGCGGGAGATGGGCAGCTGTGTTTCAGCCCAGGGCTGCACGATGGAATTCGGTTCTTGGGGATCGATCCGCTGCGCGCTGAAACCTGCCCCCTGGCGCTGCGGATAGCTGGAGCGCACCAGCTCACAGGTCTCATAGGGGTCCAGATCACCCACCACCACCAAGGCCATGTTGCCGGGCTGGTAAAAGATATCGTAGCAGCGCTGCAGCTCTGCCACTGTGATGCTCCGCACCGATTCCACCGTGCCGCCGATGTCCAGGCGCACAGGGTGCTCGTGGTAGAGGTTTTCCATGAGGGCAGAGTGGATCCTGTGATCGGGATGATCTGCGTACATCTGCAGTTCCTGTTCGATAATGCCCTTTTCTTTCTCCACATTCTCCTCCGTGAGATGGGGTGCGTTCACGAACTCTAAGAGGTAAGCCAGGCTTTCCCGCGCGTGCTCCACGGTGGTGAACAGATAACTGGTTTGGGTGTAGCTGGTAAAGGCATTGACCGATCCACCCCACGAGGCAAAGCGTTCGAAAACACTGCCCTCTTCCTCTTCAAACAGCTTATGCTCGAGGAAATGGGCAATGCCCGGCGGAACTTCAACAACGCCTTCCCCGGGGATTTTGAATTTGGAGTCCAGAGAACCATAGTTGACTGACAAAACGCCGTAAGTCCTTAAAAACTGCTTCCTAGGCAGCACCATAACGGCTAAACCATTATCTAGACGTTCTTGGAACACTGTTTCTCCGCCTGGGATCTTAATCTGTTCCATGGCCTGCTCCTTTCTGGGAGGAAGAACGGAGAATGTAGGTGGTGTCCAGCTGTACCTTTTCCATGGCCCGCACCACGCCCTCCAGAGTGACCGCGGAAATAGCCTCCACCACCCCGGCGATGGTACGCAGCTCGTCGTGGACCACACCGATCAGATTGCGATCAATGAGGGCCGAAGCGCTATCGTTCATGCTGTTCATGGAGCTGATCAGCCCCCGCTTGGTCTGTTCCAGCTCCTGATCGCTGATCCGGCCTTCCTGCATATCCCGGACCTGTTCCTGGATGATCTCCACTGCCTGGGCCTGGTCATCGCCGCTAATCCCGGCGCTGATGGTCAAAAGGCCCTTGCTGCCCTCGATGCTGGAGCCCACGTAGTAAGCCAGACTCGCCCGCTCCCGTACATTGATGAACAGCTTGGAATGGGCGAAGCCGCCCAAGATGCCGTTGGCCACCAGCAGGGCGTAGTAATCCTCATCGGGATAGGTGATCTGGGTGCGGTAGCCCATGACCAAAACGGCCTGCTGTACATCCATGGCTTCTTCAAAATACCGGGGTTCGCCCGCCTCCACCCGCTGAGGCGCATTGAGCACAACCTGGGCCTCTCTGCCCTGAACCAGCCCGGCCAGGGCCTCCGCGGCCTGCTCCGTACGGGACCCCACCACAAAGATGTCCAGGGGATAGTCGTTTAGAAGTTTCCTGTAGTGATCGTACACTTCCTGGTTGGCTAAAGAGCGCACCGTTTCCGGGTCCCCATACTTGTAGATCCCAAAGGGTTCCTCGCCGCACATGAGGGCTGTGCAGCGCACCAAGGCATAGGCGCGCTTGTCGTTGACCAGGCCCTCCAGCTCCTGCAGGAGAATCTCCTTCTCCTGCTCAAAATAGGGTTCGAAGAAACGCCCGTTGCCGTGGGGCCGCGAAGCTATTTCCCAGAAGGCCTCCAAACCCCTGCGCAGCAGCTCCTCACCCTTGGGCAGTAAGGCTGGGTCCACCATGCGAAAGTGGAACTCCAGGATCTGCCTTTCTCCGATCTTCAAGACGTCGGAACCGAAATCGGCGGCATAGAGCTCTTCCAGCTCCCGGGCGATATCCCTGGTAGTGGGGAACCTTTGGGAACCCCTCCTCAAAAGCAGGGGCACCAGGGCGGTGCTGGCGGCTTCCCTGGCCTTGAGGTCCTGCTGAATGAACGCTTTGCAGGTTAGTGTTTTGAACTTATCTGTCTCGCAGAGATACAGCCGTACCCCTGGGCCTAGCTGGTGCTGGGTGAAATCCATAGATACTCCTCCTCCAGCGGATCCTCGTCAATATCTGTAGTCTCCCCAAACGCCCCGTCCTTAGCAGCCCGCAAGGCGTTTTCACAGTAGGAATTTTGGCTGCACTGAGCGCAGTGGGCTGAAGGAGGAAACTCCTCGACTCCGATCTCTGCTCCGTGAACAATGCGCTGACACGTCTGGATAATCCATTCCTCCGCCTTGTCCACCTGAAGAAGATCTGCATCCAAAGAATATAAGCGGTTGGGGATCAAGAAGTACGCCTGGGAACTCAAAACGGGAAGTCCGAACTCCCGGGCCATGGCCCAGGCGTAAAGGCGCAGCTGCACCCGGTAAGCGGCTCCCACTTCCGCTACCTGATCCGGCCGGATCCAGTTGGTCTTGAAATCCACAATCTCGATGCCCCTGTCCCCCACAAACACCTGGTCCACTAAGCCGTTGATCAGAAAGCCGCCTGCCGGGACAACAAAACTGCGCTCCCGGTAGAGGCTCCCTGCGCCCTGCTGTACCCGGGCAAAGAACTCGCTGTTCAGGTAAGGCTGGATAATCTCCTCCAGCTGAGCCTGCTGCCGCGCATCCAGCTCCACTCCCTCCACGGCAGCGGCATGCTCCACGAGTCCGCGCAGGTGGGCGGGATCCATGATCTGCTCCACAACCCGGTGGACAATGCTCCCCCTCTGGGTTGCGCTTATTCTGCTGGAGTCACCCGGATCGCCAAAACCACCGCCTCCTCGCTCCGGCAGGCCCAAGATATGGCGCAGATAATAATAGCGCGGGCAGCGGTCATAGTTCATCAGTTCTGTTACGGAAAAGGGCACCTGATCATACTGGGGCTGCAGCGGCAGAAGCCGAGGCAGCTCCAGGCGGGCCGGTTCGCCCTGGGGCGGCTGTTCCTCCAGGGGAGGCAGATCGCCGGGTACAACTTGATAGAGCTCTTGGTCAACCGAATCCACAAGCCCTTTTAGCCATCCCCACCAGTTGGGGTTGATCTCCTTGCCCGCGCGGGCGCACCAGTAGACTTCTTCCTGCGCCCTAGTAACCGCCACATAAAGCAGGCGCTTGGCCTCGCTCATCTCCTCTTCCCTGGCCAGCTCCTTGACCAGCTTGTAGTGTTCAGTATCCCGGTAAGTTAACCCGAACTCGGGGTGATAGAGCACCTGCCCCTTAGGGGACCGTACTGCCCCGGCATTGGTATCCGCCAGGAACACAACGGGAAACTCCAATCCTTTGGCGTTGTGGATGGTTCGCAGCACCACCACGTCGGCGTGTTCCGCATCGAGCTGGGCCTCGCCTTCCTTGGGAGCCTCCCTGG
>FIZK01000071.1:8035-14954 GCA_900018335.1 uncultured Clostridia bacterium
AAGAGGTCCCAACTCTGCTCCAAAAGCTTCTCAATGTTGGCCACCTTCTGCGGGCCAAAGGGAAGCTGCCAGGTCTTTTCCACGTAACTAGTGCGCCTGAGCAGCTCCGTGATCACGACGGGGGCAGGCTTGTGCCGGGCTAGACGCTCCAACTCTGCGTAATCTTCCTGGGCTTTAACCACCGCCGCCTGTTCTTCCTTGCTGAGCTTGTCCAGCCGGCCCTGGCGCAGCCAGTACAGGCCTTCATCGGAAAGGAGGTAAAAGGGTGAGCGCAGCACTGCCAGCCGGGCCACTTCATCGCCGGCATCCTCCAGCCAGCGGAAGTAGTGCAGCAGATCCTGGATTTCCTGCTTGGAATAGAAACCCCGGCCGCTTAGATTTACATAGGGGACGCCCGCTTGCTTCAGGGCCCGTTCATAGATATGTACGCTGGTCATGGCCCTGAACAGGATGGAAATATCCTCAAACTTGTACCTGCCGCTGTCCACCAGCTCCCGGATTTTCAGGGCAATCTGCTCCGCTTCCAGCTCCCGGGCTTCATCCATGGGCAGGCCCTCTGCCGGTGTTTCCAGGATGCTTACGCAGGGCTTCGCCGCCGCAGGTTTGTTGCCGAGACTGGGCTCAAAGCCCACGGCCTCACCCTCCAGGAGCTTGCCAAAGAACTGGTTGCAGAAGTTGATGAGTTCAGGAGTGGACCGGAAGTTGGTATCCAGGACAATGCGCCTGCCCACCTCCCTCACTTCCTGTTCCGTCTGGAGAAACACCCCCACATCGGCGCCGCGGAAGCGGTAAATGGACTGTTTCGGGTCGCCCACCACAAAGAGCAGGGCGCCCTGCGCGGTAAAGGCGTCCACGATCCTCTTCTGGAGAGGGTTGGTGTCCTGGAATTCGTCCACCATGATGTGCTTAAAAGGATAGTCCGCCGCCACCTGTGGATCCTGCAGCAGCTCACAGGTGAGCCGCTCCAAATCGTTGAAATCAACCAGACCGCCCAGGCGCTTGCGCTCTGTGTAAAGGTCGTGCACCCGCTCTAGCACCTGGCCTAGATACGAAAGGACAATTCTGGCCCGCCCTTCAATGATGATCCCTTTAGCGCGGGCAATGAGGTCCTTAAGGTCGGCTATCTGCTTGCCCAGGTTTCCCGTGATGCGCTTAAACTGCTTATCCAGGACTTCCATGGCTTCCAGGCGCAGATCGTCATCGGCCATGCGCAGCAGTTCCCGCAGATACGGCCATTCTTCATTGAGTTCAGCCAGAGCCTCTTCCTGCCGCGCGGTGGTTGGTCTCAGCCTCAGAGCCTGCTCCACTTCCCTTTCCAGCTCCGCCAAGGGGAACTCTTCCAGCGGCCCGGGGAACGGCCGTTGAAAGCGCAGGTCCCCTTTCCTCAGCATCTGCTCATAAAGATCCTGCACCAAGCTGCACGCATCCGCTGGCGTCCCCAGTTCACCTGGGGGCTGCGCATCCCGCACCACTTCCTCAATGACCTCGGCCAACAGCAGTCTGGCCTCCCACTCTTCTGCCACCCGGAACCTGGGGTCAATTCTGGCCTGGAGCGGATGCTCCTGCACAACGCGCTGGCACAGGCTGTCAATGGTGGAAATCTGCGCCTGCTCCAATCTGGCAGTGAGTTCTGGGCGCGCCTCCAGCAGGCGCTCTTTCATTTCCTGCGCGGCCTTCTTGGTGAAGGTGATGGCCGCGATTTCCTCCACAGAAAACCCTTGGTCCAATAGGTACAGGTACCGCTCCACCAAAACCCTGGTCTTGCCTGAGCCTGCCCCAGCAACAACGGCCACCGGGCAGTGGATGGTGGTGATGGCTTCCTTCTGGCGCTCGGTTGGCTCAAAAGTCACTGTAGCCCACCTCCTTGCGGCAGATTCCCCGGAAGGGACAGTAACGACAGGTGTTGGAGCCCTCAGGCTCAATGGGGAAAGCTCCTTCCAAGATAGAGTTCACCTGCTGGGCCAGGATCTGCTCGAACTGCTCCTGCTGCTGACTGAACTCCTGCTGGGACAGGACCGAGTTCCCCTTCTGCAGGCCTAAATGGGTTTGATAGGCTTCATGGAAGAGCCCTGGCCTGCCAGCGTCTTTAATTAGGTAGTAAGCTGCTCCCACGCTGCGCCCCTGGGGCAGAAGCGTCTTGGCAGCCAGAAGATAGGCGGCGATCTGCACGTCCTTCCCCTCTAACATGGATTTGACCTTAGGAGGGTTGGAGCCCGTTTTGTAGTCGTACAGGACGTACGCTCCGTCGGGATGGCAATCAATGCGGTCAATCCTGCCCCTCATGAGCACTGGGCCGTACGCGCTGGGAATGGCCACATTACCAAACTCCCGCTCCACATAAGCCGGCCGAAAGCCCCCCTGCACCCGCTGCAGATCTCGGCGAATAAAGGAGCGCATGGATCGGATCAGATCCGCGGGCGGCTGGCTGCCCCTCTCTTGGTAAGCGCCGTTGAGCAGCTCCTCAACGAGCAGTTGTCCCTCTTCCACTGAGGGCAGGGGCCCGGTGAAGTGCTGCTCCCAAAAGGTGCGCAGTACCTCGTGGACAATGATGCCCTTGTCCCTGGCATCCACGTCCAAAGATTCCTCCTCTAAAACCTCCAAATCCAGGACATGGGCACAGAAGAAGCGGAAGGGGCAGCTGGCATAGGTATTGAGCTGGGAAACGCTGAGCCCGTGCTTGAGGAATTTTTCCCGTAGACGTTCAAGCAGCTCTCCATCCCTCAGCTGACCATTGCCAAAAAAGAGCGAAGGGTAATGAATGGGCTGGAGGGCAGCCGTCCTTTGCTCCTCAACCTTGGGCAGGACAGTGGCGGGCAGGTTCAGCTTGCCCTCCCTGTCCACCTCGGGGTAATAGAGGTGCAGATGCTGGGCCGAGCTAAGCAGGCGGGAAAAGACTTCTTCCCTGTGGATTTCTGCCCTGGTCTTAGTGAGCCAGTGGGCGCGGGTATGCGGCGGAAACTGGCCTTCCACCAGCCCGCCTACATAGAGATGCTGATATGTACAGGCGCCCAGCTGGTCCGTGCTGAGCACCAGCACCCGCTGGGCAAAGACCCGCTTGGGGCGGATCAAGTAGCTGTCTAGAAGACCCTCCACAAGCTGCAGGAACTGACCGGGGGCCAGAGCCCAGTGGAACTCCTTCAGTGTCTGGGCTATGCTGTGCAAGCCATCCCAGGCCTTCACCAGTTCCACCCAGTTTTCCAAGCCGTCCTGGGGCCGAACCCACAGCTCAGGATCCAGCTCTCCCAAGAGTCCTTCCAGCCAGAGGCCGTACTCATGCAGCGGCCTGAACCTAAGCCCTTGGCCAAGGCGGGCGATCACCTTAAACACCGGCTCCCAACCGCTCTGCTGTTCCAAGTAGCTGCGCCAGGCGGGCAGGCCATTGAGCGGGGGAGCCAGCCGCAGCCTGCGGTGCTCCTCCCCGCTGAGCCCGAAGGGAAACCCCCAGCCCGGCGCGGTGAGTAGTTCCAAAGAGTGCTTATCCCAACCGGCCAGCTCGCCGGCGATAAGTGTTAACAAGGTCTTACCCAAGGGCGTGTTGCGCAGGCTTGTCCCCGGCATCTGCCAGGGGATCTGCAGGCGCTCAAAGGCTGGCATCAACAGGGGCAGGTATTGGCGGGGATTGGGAAAGGCTGCCGCCAGCTGCTCTATGGAAACACCCTGCTCAATCTGGCTGCGCAGGGCTTGGCCCATCATCTCCACCTCTTCGGCGGGATCCGCAGCCTTGGTTACGGTGAGCACTGGTTCCTGAGCCGGCGGGCTCAGCTTCTCCACGGTGCGCCCCTCAGCCAAGGCCTGCAGAAACTGCTGTTCCAGGGGCCTAAGCTCACCCAGGCCTTCCAGCCTTAACACCTCCACCTCGGGCAGAACGCCCGCTTTCCCCATGACTTCCAGGGCCAGCTTCAGCTGCCCGGGAGCATTGACCACACCATGCTCGTCCAAGATCTCGTGGTAGCGGGCGTGTAAAAGCTCCAGCTCCGCCCGGCCCCGTTCCGGCATGGAGGCATAGATCTCCTCTCCATAATCCAGCCTACTGAACAGCCATTTCAGCTCCTGGATAAAGCCGCCGAACTGGGCGATGGGCGCGAAAAACTCCAGGCGCTCCCCTAGATCCGCCACACTCTGCCACAGGGCCACCTCTTCCAGGAGGCGATCCTCTCTGTAGGAGGCCAGGTTGGCGCGGAGAATCTGGGCCGCTAAACCGCCCAGGGTCACAGCCAGACCAGGCTGCCCTTCCTTGGACAAACGGCGCCTGATTTGGCGCAGATAGGCACCTGGTACGATATGCAGAACCGTCACATTTTCGCCCCCCCAAGCAGCAGCTCTTCAATGATGAAGGCAGCCCCGTCCTGATCATTGCTGGGAGCAATCATGGCCGCCTTCTCCTTAAGCAGCGGCGAGCCATTCTCCATGGCCACACCGAGCCCAGCCCACAGGATCATCTCCAGATCATTGATGTTATCACCCACGGCCACGGTTTCAGCGGGGGAAATGCCTAGGAGCTCAGCGACATAGGCCACGCCGACACCCTTGTTGCTGTGGGCGGGCAGAAGCTCAATGCCCCGCCAGGCATCGCGCACGGCGCCAAAGAGCAGCGCGCTCACCTGCCCGGCATAATCCCGTTTGATTTCTGCATAAAGGGGATCCACCTTAGCCGGGAGATCGATGATGGCCAGGCGCACCGGCGGGCTGGTGATCTTGATCTTTTCGGCGAACTCAGCAGCTTCCCCCAGGTAGTGGGAAAGGAGGTTTTCCGGCTCCTGCCATCTTCCACTGGGCGCCAGCACCTTCTCTCCCGCGCTTTCACCGGTATAGACAATATAGTTAACGGACCAAGCCTCCAGCTTGTCCACGATTTCCTCAGCCACAGAGGGGCAGATCCCGCTCTGGACAAGGGCCCTGCGGCCCACAGGATCAGCAACCACAACTCCGTTATGCACCACCAAGAGCTCACGCACGCCCAGGGCCTCAACCAGGGGCAGGGTGTTGCCCAAGCGGCGACCCGTGGCCAGCACCACCTTAATGCCCCGCTCCTGAGCTTTTTGCACGGCGGCGATGGTCCTGGGCGTGAGCTGGGAGGCGCTGTTGAGGATAGTGCCGTCAATATCCAGGGCCAGGAGTTTGAACTTCATGCTCCACCTCGCTCCTACAGCCAGATGGACACCTCATCCCGGTCCATCAAGCTGATGCATTCCCGCAGCTTCCCTTGGAGGACAGGATCCTCCGCGGCAGCATTGCGCACCTGCCTGAGCAGGTCGATTCCCCTCCGGAAGGCGAAGACCAAATCTCCTTCATCCACGGAAGTGTCTTCTAACAGCTTAGTAAAGCTCTCACCGCTGCTCCAGCGGTAAGCCAGGGCGGCCACGTGATCGTGAAACTGCACACTGGGGTAACCCACCATGTGCCGCTCCAGCTTCTGCAGATGGTGGTAGATGCGCAGGAGGGGCCCGAAATCCAGCTTATGCTTGATCCGGAACTCATTCTTGCGCGGCTCGTAACCCACCGCGACCATGACCGCGTTCAACTCCGCGGGAGGATAGGCGTGGAAAAGCCCTTCCATGAACATCTCCGTGATCATGAGCTCGTGCCCGTGAATCTGACTGGCAAAAATGCCCGCCGAGGTGAGCTCATCGTGCTCCAGATAACCCAGGACCTCCAGGAGGGCCTTTTTGTCTTCGAACTCCCGGATATACCGCTCCAGGGGATTGAGGGCCTGCTCCCGCAGGAGCAGCCGTTCATAGGCCTTAACCTTCCTGCGGAACTTGCGGTTTTCCCTGCGCAGCAAGGCCCGGTCCCGCTGGGGAAAGGCCCGGTAGAAAGCGCTGTCCAGCCTCTGGGTGAGGGCGCGGATTTCCTTCTTCAGCTTGCTGCGGGTACGCTTATTATACGCCCTGTTCAGCTCGCTTTCCAGTTCCAGGCGCTTGCGCAGCGTCTTGACAAACTGCTCCTGCCCCCGCAGGTTTTTGATGTAGGGGGCGAGCTCATCCTCGAGTATCTCCAGTTCAACCAAGACTCCCTGGCGCTCCGCTGAAGCCTGGTAAGTGGCGAAGTTCTGGCCCAGGATGCGGTAGATCTCTTCTTCACTGTAGTTTTTCACCAGGTTCAGGATGGAGTTGTAAGTCAGGCTGAACTGGCTCTGCAGCGGCTCCACTTCATCCTCTTTCATGCTGGGAAATTGGCTGGGATCGAAGTAGTTAAGATCCACCACCATGAAGGCAAAACCTTCCTCATCAATCCCCCGGCGGCCCGCACGGCCAGCCATCTGGAAATATTCCCGGTTAGTGACGGGCCGAAAAGAGTTCCCGTCCCATTTGGTGCTGGAATCAAAGCACACCGTTTTGCAGGGGAAGTTGAGGCCCACTGCAAAGGTTTCTGTGCAGTACAAAACAGCAATCAAACGGCGGGTGAACAGCTCTTCCACAATGTCCTTGAGCACAGGCAGCATACCTGCATGGTGGTAGGCAATGCCCTTGAGGAGCAGGCGCCTGAGGTGAGGCCAGCGTCCGCTTTCAATGGTCGAATAGCGCTCCAGGACACCTTCTATAGCCTCTGTGACCTGACTTTTCTGTTCAGCGTTCAGGAAGTCTTCTTCTTCCCCGAGCTCAAAGGCGTTGCTCTCGCATTTGCGCCTGCTGAAGGTGAAGAATAGACAAGGCAGGTAGTCGCCTTTAATGGCCCGGATCAGATCGATGTGGGTAGTGGCAGGGGCCTCCGGGCGGCCTGAGGGGCTCTGCCCCGCCAGCCTCCGGTATTTTTTCTGGATCCTGTTCATGGTGGTGAAGCCCAAGGAGCGCTCAAAGAGGGCGTGCTTGAGGGGAACCACGCGGTGAAAGTGGGTCACTACCTCAACCTTCTGCTGCTGCACTTCCTGGATCCAGTTGGCCAGCTGATCCACATTGGGAATGGTGGCGCTCAGGCCGAG
>FIZK01000071.1:15032-15160 GCA_900018335.1 uncultured Clostridia bacterium
GGATCGTCGATATAGTGGATCTCATCGAAAATAACATAGCGCACATCACGGACCCGCTCCGGATCCTCGTGCAGCATGTTTCTAAAGATCTCCGTGGTCATGATCAAAATGGGCGCATCGGGGTTGAT
>FIZK01000072.1 GCA_900018335.1 uncultured Clostridia bacterium
CCAAGGCCTGGCTGCTCACCATTGCCCACAACAAGCTGGTGGACTTCTTGCGTCGGCGCCCCGTTCACCTGCCCCTTCAAGCAGAAAGCCTAGCCGCAGCAGGCGGTGAAGCTGCCAACTTGTTTGCCCAGGAAATCCTGGAACAGCTGGCGGAACCCGAGCGCACCATCGTCTACGGGCTCTACGTGGAAGGTCTCACCTACCGAGAACTCGGGGAGATGCTGGGCATTCCTGAGGGAACGGTGAAAAGCAAGGCCCACTACGCCCGCAAATACCTCTACAACTGGCTGCAGGGGGGATCAAGGTGACGAAACCGCAAGAAGAGTACATGGACCTGGCCTGGGGCCTGCTGTACGACACGCTCTCCCCTGAAGAGAGGGCCCTTGCCCTTAGGCTTGCCGCCTCTGAACCAGCCTTTCTAGAGGCTTTGCAGTTGGAGCTGGCGCTAAAAAAGGAGCTGACCAAACTTAAAACTCCCATACCGGAAGGAGTCAAGCTGCGGGTTTACGCCAAGATCCGGGGTACCATGGGCCAGGCGCTCTATCGAGCAGTGCTGCGCACTGTGCTGGAAACAACCATGCCCAAAATGCTGGGCTGGGTGATGCAAATCTTTGAGAGGAGTGTGTTTGTCAGTGAGTGACTCGGATATCCCCGTAAAAGAAATCGGTGAAATGCTGGATATGGTCTCGGAGAAGCTCCCCAGGCTGGTCAAGGAGCTCTACCACACCCTTTATTCCCAAGAGGGAGCAGAGCAGATGAGCAAAGCGGTGGGAACCTTCTACAAAAACCTCATGGATGCCGGTATGGACAGCCAGGATGCCCTGCGCCTTACCCAGGAGTATATGAAAACTCTCAAGTCCCTCACCAGTCAGTTTAAGGATGCGTAAGGGTGCACCATGTGGCGGGAAGTGCTGTCTGTGATCGGTGGCGCGGGTAGGGCGCTGGGCAGGACCTTTTCCGTGGCTCCCCCCCTGCTCCTCAAGCGCCGCAAAGCTTTGGGTATCTTTGAGAAAGGACTCCAGGCCCAGGGGCTGGACCCGAAGGCCGTGGAGGAGCTAACCGCATTGTACAAAGAGCTGGGCAGCTTGGAGCAGTGGCTGCCCAACTCCAAAAAGTAAACGAAGCAGGTTGGGCCTTAAAGGGCGTCCAACCTGCTTTCCTTTCTCGGCTTATCTAGCTTGCCACCACCACTTGATTGCGCCCCTGCTCCTTGGCTGTATAGAGCGCACGGTCGGCCCGGTTGTAATAGTCGCGCACATTCTCCGCACCCGTAAGCGGGGCCACCCCGATGCTCATGGTGATGCGCACTTCATTGCCGCACACGGTGAAGCTGTGCCCTGCCACCAGCTTCCTCAAGCGTTCCGCCAAAAGAGCTCCTTCCTCCAAGCTGGCCCCGGGGGCCAAAATGACAAACTCCTCTCCGCCCAGGCGGACCAGTGTGTTGTCGGCCCGCACATTCTCCCGCAGCAGCGCCGCGAGTTCCCTGAGAAGGTCGTCGCCGGCCAGGTGCCCGTAGGTGTCATTTACTTTCTTAAAGTGATCAATATCGCACATGATCAAGGAAGCTTCTGTGCCCCTGCCCTTGACTACGGACACCTCCGCCCGGATGCGCTCATCTAGGAACCTGCGGTTGGGCAGGCCCGTTAGGGGATCGCGATAGGCCAGATCCCGCAGTTTAGCCTGCTGCCCCTTGATGGTGCGCTCCTGCATGGTGGTGCGCCCAAAGTGCAGCCAACTGAGTAAGGATAAGGCGAAGCCAAGGGCGGTCACAATCAGGCCGTTCACTTGATTGGAGTGGACTATGTTCGGGGAGGCACTCCCCACCACGGCAAGGGCCCTGCGAAAGACAAGATAAGCCGCGCCAAACAGAACCAGGGAATAGTGAGGATAGAGGTAGTAAAATGTGCCCACGATGGTCACGCAGAGCAGAAAGGGGGTGATGCTGGTCATCACCAGCTGATCGATGAGCGTAATCACCAACCCCCCGGCGAGGACAAAGGCGGCCACTGCATAAACGAAGATGGTCTGGGTCTTGGCACTGGTGTCTGGCCGCTTGATTTTCCAGGCCAAAAACCAGATCAACGCGGAGATAACGCTCACTGCCAAATTGGCTGTAATGATCAGGTTGCGCCACAACAGCTCCTGACCGCCGGCAGCGACCTGGCGCAGGCTGAAACCAAGGGCTGCCAGAAAATTGCCCGCGGCCAACACGGGAGCAGCCCAAAAAATCCGCTGTACGCTGGCGGCGCTGGCCAGTTTCTTCAGTTCCGCATCGCCACGCAGTTCATGCAGAGTGCGCCTGAGCAAGCGCCATCTCACCCGGAGCCACCGCATCACATCATCTCCCAACCCCCGTAATGGTCCTCAAGGGGTGTGTAGTTCACCATCTGCCAGAAAAATCCTCCTGCCAGGTGCAAAAAAGCAGGCCCACCCGCCTGCCGGCGCGCGAGCCTGCCCATTTTTCTGGCAACCTAGCCGAGCTAGAGTTGGCCATACCTCCTGCAGATCATTCGATCAGCCCCCTTTCGCCCAAAACTCGTGGGTCCCACTGATCCCATTGTAGCATCTCAGGGGGCCTTTTCCCGTCAAGAACACTTGGGACTCATTCTTTCCGTCCTGCGCTTACGATCTTCCGGATGCTGTCGTAACTAAGATGATAGCGTTCCATCAGGGAGGGGATGCTCTCGCCCTGGGCATATCTGCGCACGATTTCCCGGTTGCGTCGCCGGATGAGCTGGCGGGTTCCGTTGCGCTCTCCCCAGCCCAGCCTAGTCTCGGGCCGCTTGGGAATATAGATCTCCACTCCCTGCACATACTCTTGGATTTCCTCTAAGAGGGCTTCAGGCAAAACGTCTTCAGCCTTCACATACATAAAAGCCAACGTCCTCCTTTGTTACTCATTCCTGAGGCGTTGGCTTCCACCCATGGCAAAAACAGGCTGCATATACTCAGCCGGGAATCCGAGGCAGGCCAACGCCGGTACACTGCACGCCAATACCTAAGACCGCGATCACAAAGCCCACCTCCCTTTCGTTAATCTTGAGTTTAGGATACACCAAGACGGCTGTTAGGGCAAGGGAAAGTCGCTTCCGAATCAATCTTTCCCCTCTTCTGCGGCCAGTTCGAACTCCTGTACTAGCTGCTCCAGGCGTTCCGCCATCACACTGAGCTCCTGGACGGCTGAGGAAATGGTCTCCATGGACGCGGACTGCTGCTGCGTGGCGGCGGCCAGCTCTTCGCTGCCCGCACCGATCATCTCGATTCCCCGGGAGACTTCCTTGATGGTAATGGTAATCTCTGCAATCTGGCGCAGAATGGCAGTGAGCAGCTCGCCGCTGCGGGACACGGCAGCTGCGGTGTCCTCTGCCTGGGCGGCACCGCGCTTGATACCCTGCACGGTGCGCTCAGTTTCGCCCTGAATAGCCCGGACCAGGTCAGTAATCTGTTTGGTGGAACCCGCGGCCTGTTCAGCCAGCTGACGCACTTCCTCCGCGACCACAGCAAACCCCCGGCCGTACTCACCGGCCCGGGCAGCTTCGATGGCGGCGTTGAGGGCCAGCAGGTTGGTTTGGTCAGCGATGGCGGTGATAGCCTCCACGATCTGGCCAATCTCCTCCGAGCGTTCCCCCAAATGAGTTACGGCCTCAGCCAGCTCAGCCATGTTCTCCCTCAAGTCATGGGCCAGGGTAACCGTCCTGCCCACCACAGACTGACCTTCCGCTGCGGAAGCCTGAATCCCTTCCGCGGCCTGCACCATCTCGGTCACACTGCCGCCCATGGCCTCCACGGTGGAAGCAAACTCATTGGCTGTGCCCGCCACTTCCTCAATGGAAGCGCTGGTCTCCTCTGAGGAGGCAGAGAGTTCATGACTAGCCCGGGCAGTGGCCGCGGCCGTCTCCAGGGCCTTGGTTAACACGCTGTTGAAAGCATCCTGCATGGCCTGGACCCCCTTGGCCATGAGGCCGATTTCATCCTTCCTCCCCAATAGCGCCCCGGGCACCCCTTGGTGCAGCACCCTGCCGGCAACGAGATCAATGTGTCGGCTCATGCCGTTGATGGAGCTCACCAAGCGTGAAGCAGTAACGGAGAGGAGCAAACCCAGCACCAGATAGGTTGAGCCGGCGATGAGCAGTGTGAGTATAATGCTGCTTCTTACGGTTCTGCCCACGATTTCCAGATTGACCCCTACGTTTACAGCCCCAGCGTAATCCCCTTGGGCATAAACGGGGAGCAAGATATCCCAAACCGTCTCCCCGCTCAGGGGATGCTTAGTGAGGGCCACATAGTTAGATTTCTGCCGCAGGGCATCCAGCTTGGCCCCATCCTGAAACAGCTGCCCCTCATCCACAGGGGGGCTGGCTGCCTCCAGCTCGCCTTGGGCATTGAACACATTGGCATAGCTCAGGGTGGCCCCACTGGTGGCATCCACCACCAGCTGCCCAGAGCCCAGTTCCTCCTGGAGGGCTCGGAGCTCGTTGGCCACAACCCCCGCCTGAACAACAGAACCTCCCCGTGCTCGCTGAAAGGCATAAATGTAATAATCCCCGCTCTCCGCATCCAGGCACAGGGGCCAGACCAAAGACTCCTCGCCGCTGGACAAATAACCCCCGGCTGCAGTGCGCCCCAGGTGACGCTGGAAGGCGGAGTAAATCACAGTCCCCGAAGGATCATACCAGTTGAGAACACTAACGCCCAGTTTCTGTGCGGTTTCGGTGAGCAGCTCATCACTGACCTCAGCATACTCCGCAGCTGCCACCTGGGCAGCGTTCAGGGCAGTGCGCTCCAGGACCTCTTCCAGGGCCGTTATCGCCCGCGACCTCTCCGCCAAGCGGTTCCTGAACTGCTGAGCCACGGCCAACCCGGCCAGCCGCTTCTGATCCAAGGTTCTGGTGTAACCCACGTAGACGCTGGCAAAACTGAGCAGCAGGATGGCCAAAAACACCCAAATCAGGGGTAAGGCTACGATTTTCATCCAGATGGAATGCCGCCTTTTCATCGGTATACCTCCAACCAAGCTCTTCTTTGTAGACTAGACGACTCCCGGCACAGTGCAGCTTAACCCCGCAGTCGTTCAAAGCGCCAGGCATCCCGGCACATATCCTCCAGACTGCGCTCCGCAGTCCAGCCCAGTTCATCCCGGGCTTTGCTGGCATCGGCCCAGCATGCGGCCAGATCGCCGGGGCGGCGTTCCACTATTCTGTAGGGAATCTCCACCTGGTTCACCCGCTGGAAGGCGGCGATCAGTTCCAGAACCGACGTTCCCTTACCCGTGCCTAAGTTGTAGATATGCACTCCAGGCCCCGTCTTCTCCAGGGCGGCCAGGTGCCCTTTGACCAGGTCCATAACGTGGATGTAGTCCCGCACCCCCGTACCGTCCGGGGTGGGATAGTCGTTCCCGAAGACCTTGAGCTCCGGCAGGAGGCCCTTGGCCACCTGGGTGACGTAGGGCATGAGGTTGTTGGGTATGCCCCGGGGGGCCTCGCCAATAAGCCCGCTTTCGTGAGCGCCAACGGGGTTGAAATAGCGCAAGAGCGCCACGGACATTTTCGGATGGATTCTTGCCGTATCCGTGAGAATCTTCTCACACATGGCCTTGGTTTCACCATAGGGGTTGGCCCGGGGGCGCAGTTCCATGGACTCCACCAAGGGCGCTTCATTCTCCCCGTACACGGTGGCGGAAGAGCTGAAGACAAAGCGCTTCACCCCGTACTTCACGCAGTTTTCCAAGACCACCATGGTGCTGAGCAGGTTGTTTTTGTAGTAAGCCAGGGGCTTTTCCACCGATTCACCCACCGCTTTCAGCCCGGCAAAATGGATCACGCCGTCGATGGAGTGCGTTCTGAAGATCAAATCCACCGCGGTGGCGTCTGTGGCGTCGGCATGATAAAACAGCGGCCGTTTTCCTGTGATCTGCGCGATGCGGTCCACCACCTCACGCTCGCTGTTGGCCAAATTGTCCAGGATAATCACATCGTAACCGCTGTCTAGAAGTTCCACGCAGGTATGGCTGCC
>FIZK01000073.1 GCA_900018335.1 uncultured Clostridia bacterium
AACCCTTTCTCAATGCTGGATCAAAGAAGGCCGTGCACAACAAACGGCCCCTTAGCTGACGTTCGTTGTACCACGGCCTTGGCTCGGCCTTCTTTGGCGGCCTATGCGGAAAACTAAGGCACACTTACCTCCATTTTGCTAGACAGCAGCTCAACCCCTCCATCCTCAACGGAGATTTCGACTGAATAGACCCCAGGCTCGAGGAGTGAAGCATTCCCCTCTAGGCGCTGACTTCTCAGCGGGGCTATTCCGCTTTCACCCTCAGGCAAAACAAGCGGTACTCGTCCCACATATTCCCCTTCCATGCTCCGGAAAACGGCTTCTGCTGTCGGTCTAACCATCACGTTACCTGTATTGAGAAGGTCCAACAGCACTTCTCCTTGAGAAACCAAGCAAGATCTCACTTCAACGCTTCTTTCGTGCTCTTCGCCTACCAAGACGGTAATGGGGATAGCCTTTTCTGTAAGAAGCCGCCCTGTCCCCAACTCATATGCCTGGACAATGATACTCCCGTGATAGCTACCGTCCCTTGCGTCACGGGGAACCGCTATGGTTACTCCCAAACGAGTCTGTCTCCTGCCGGGAAGCTCAAACTCGTTTCCAGCCATACGCAGTTGGATCCACTCGGTAAGAGAATATGGATAATCCGCGCCAAGCGACTTGGTCTCAACCACAATCCTGGTGTTTTCGGCAGTCTCGCTGACCACTTCTATTACATGACTCTTCCTCTCCCCCGGCTTGGCTTCATATTCGATAATGTCAGGACTGAGGGAAAAGGCACCAATCTCGTCCGCCCCGGGGAAGTTGAAATCACCCTCTGCGACCGAGATGGTTTGCTCGCGCACGATTTGCCCGTGATCACCATACCGGAAGTATACCCTTGCCGTGTAGTCGCCAGGTTCCAGCCGTTTTGACACATCTCCCAGAAACTCCACTCTCGCTCCGGGATAGATGCGAGTAGTCTGATAAGATGCACCGGCTGGACTGACCAGGGCAATTCTCTCTACCAGCCGGCGTTCAGTATCCCTGATGGTGACCTCTCCCTCGACCAAATAGTCCCAAGGAGAAGTGTTTCTCACTACCGCTCGAATAATAGGCTGCCCCTGATCGCCTGCCCTGAGTTCAAACTCATCTAGTTCCGCTGTCTGGCGGAGACCGGGCCTTTCTACCCGAATACTGAGTCGCACCGCATAGCGAATCTGAAAACCAATGCCCGACGTGATCTCGGGTGGCCGAGGTTCCACCATAACAATGACTGTGTGGGAGCCGCTGGCTGAAAAGGGAACGGTGACTCGCCCCTTCACTCTCGTCTCCGCGCCTGGCAACACCTGCACCACGTTGCGCTCCAAAGAAACCCAACTTGTGGCAGAAAACGCCGGATTAGCAGGCAGTTGGTAGACCAATCCCCCACTCAACTGCTGAACCGGCTCATAGAGAGTCAAATCCACAGTCTCTTCGGTGGAACTGGGCAGGAGCGCAACCTCAAAATCCCGCACGTCCCCCGGTCTAACGTCCATCTCGATGACCAAAGGCCTAACACCGACCGCAACAGCTGTTCCCGCTGGAACGACAAGAAAACTGACGACCATTAAGAGCAGTAACGAGAGCCGAAATCCCTTCATTGACATGAACATCCCCTCCTTGTCTTACTCCTCTATGAAAACATCAACTTTAACCACACCCATGTACTGGCCAGCCCGATGTTCCCAACCAACGTGGGCGTGGATCTCAAACTCCAGGATGGCACCTGAGGGATAATCCGAGCCTCCTATTTGCAGAATCTCACTCTGACCACCCTCGGAGTACGGTTCCGCAAACAACAACGGCACCGGCCTGACTGTCTCTTCGGGCTCGTTCAGATGCCGTTTTACCGCCCTATTTTCATCCTGGAAAAACAGCCCCTCAGAGCTCAGCCTTAAAATCCAGTTGTTGTGATTAGCCTGCACAGTCACCTGCACAGACTGGTTGGCCTTGTAAATGCCGGGCCCAGCGTTGGCATCAATGGTAACTAGAGGCGGGTCCACAACCACTTTTGTAAACGGCCCAACCACGATTCGCAGAGGGACAACTTCCCCCGTACCTGAGTGCAACTGACCTTCGTACGTGCCCGCTGGGATCAACTCCGTGTAGTGGACTCCCAGATTTAGATCTACATACCCATCCTCAGCCCCCAGAAGCAGATGTTCTGCAAAAACGGATTCCCAGCGCAGTTCATCGGAATAATAGGGCGTGCGCAGTACGATCAAATCCCTAGGGAACGTGTTGCCTAGTTCATCTACCATCTCAGAAAGGCTGAAATAGAGGGGCTGGCCTACGTCACCCTCCCTATGCAGCCTAAACCCGACATACTCGGCCGGTCGGGAGCAACTCGGCTCACCGTCTAGCTCCACCGCCAATGGTCCATCTTCCACCCTAACGGCGGCCTGAATAGAGGATTGCCCAAAAAGCGAAGCGACCGCTAGCAGCGCAAATACGAGCAGCCAACTCTTCCTCACATCCATCCCTCCCCTCTAGAACCTGACCTGAAGCCCTACCAGAAACACGCTGCCGCTCTCGCCGTCCCAACTCCAAGAGACCCTGGCTCCCAAGTTTGGTGTTGAATAGACGGTTGCTCCTGCACTGTGTTTGAACTCGGCCTGCTCATGATCCAGCTGGTACCACAGCTCGTACTTCTCTTCCACGTACTCGGCCCTGATTCTCCAATCGAATGAGAGTTCCGGTTTCCAGCTCTGGAAGCTCAATCTTAGTGGTAACAGAGCTGCAGACAGACGCAGGTGTTCGCCGAGGCGGACCTCGTCGCGAATGCCCAAACGCAGGATTGACTCTTCTTCCCTCGCGCCAGCCGCTTCAGCCACCACGTGGAGTTCGGAGTTCATGGAACCTTCTGCTCCGATGAGGTAGGCCGGTTCCGGGAGAGCCTTAACCTGTCCATAAATCCTATGCCTGTCTCCCACTGGAAAAGAACCATCCAGCTGCCAACCCCACTCTTCCTGGCCACGGCTTAAGCTCACTCCCATTTCCATCCAGCGCCGCTGGGGGCCGGCGGTCTCCATGAACTGCCCGATGCCGGCTATGGAACCCATGGACAAAAACTGGGCATCCTCCGGGATGAGTTCGTGGGGAATGAGCATTCCAGCCACATAAACCGCGAAGTACTGATACTCCTTCTCTTTGGCTGTGTTTGTCTGGCGGGACACCACGGCTATCGGTTGGTCTGCCTCGGGGCCCACCAAATGGGTAGTGGCCACTTGGGCAGCGGTCCCATGGAAGGTCTGGTACGAAATGCTGATCTCCGATTCAATCCTCTCGCCAAGCACCTTTTTGGGAAAGATGGTGACTTCCAACTGCTCCTGTTTGGGTACATGGGGATCAGCAGGCACCCTTGTCTTGGAAACATCCACACGCAAGGGCTGTCCATCCATGGTAAGCAGCCAAGAGTCATAATGCAGGGCCTGCTGATTCCTGCCCACATAGACCTGGGATTGCGCCGACCAGGTCAACGGGCTGCTCCCTTTTACGGTCAGATCCAGCTCGCCACCGGTAACCAACCATAAGCCAGGAGCCTCCTCGCTTTCCAGGTCCATTTGGATACTCAGCGCCTGGGCCAAACTGCGCTCGATTTCCACCAGGTGAATCGCGTACCCCACAACGGCGGTTTCTTGTTTCTGGCCCAAATCCCAGTCCTCGGCCATAAGCATCTGTGCAATGTCTGCACTCCAGGCTTCGTAAGCTGTGATGGGGGGAGAGGCAATCAACATGAACACCAGGCTGAAGAGCAGTGCACGCACACTGCCCTTACCCCTGTGCAGTCTCATGATCATCCCCCCATCACATGATTACTGGAGTGACGAAGATCAGAAGCTCTTTGTCTGCCGCCCTCGTTGTGTCGCTCCTGAAGAGCCAACGGATGATGGGAATGTCGCCCAAAATGGGAACCTTCCTGGTTTGGTCACCTGACTCCTGAACGGTCATCCCAGCCAAAACGGCTGTCTGCCCGTTTTTCAAACGCACTGTTGTGGAGACTGAACTCTGCTTCACCGTCAGGCTGCTCTTGGATTCGTTGACGAAGTGGCTCATCTCCGGAGAGATGGATAGGAGGATTTCCTCGCCCAAGATGCGGGGAGTCACCTTAAGATCCATCCCCACTTCCACTCGTTCCACACGGGTAGTCTTGTCATTGGCGTCGGCCAGTAACAGGATCTGGCGGTCGCCCACAAAGAGATGCGCTGACTGGCCATCGCTCACCAACACCCTGGGGTCGGCATGGATCACCGCTTCCTGGTCTTCTTCTAGAGCTTTGAGATTAAACAACAGATTTCCCAAGAGCGTGGTTTCCAGAGAAAGCCCGCCACTGCCAAATCCGATCTTGGCTGTCCAGTCATCATTCCAGCCGGTACCGGCTCCGAACGAGAAATCGAACAGGTTAATGCCCAACTCCTTCAGCGCTTTGGTAGAAACCTCTGTGACGATCACCTGGATCTCCACCTGTTTTGGCGGCACATCAAGAGTATCGATAAGTTCGAGGATTCTGCCTAGTTCTGTTGGAGGAGCTGTGATCGTCAACAGGCGGCCGTCTTTGTCCCCTTTAACATAACTGGTCAAGAACGAGGGTAGTGCAGACAGCACTTGACTCGCGGTGACATGCTCTAGCATGACGATCTGGGTTTCAGTCAACTCTGCAAACGTCGTGCTGCGGGGATCGGGCAGGCCTACCAGGTAGAAGTCGTCAATCTTTTTAAAGGCGTATCCTCCGCCGATGAGAATCATGCGCAGAGCCCGTTCCAAAGGCACATCCTGTAGGTCCACCGTAACCAAACCGCTCACCGTACTGTCCGGGATAATGTTCACCCCGGTCTGCATACTGATCTCGCTTAACGCGTCCCGGACATTGGTTTCAAACAAGAACAGGTTCACAAGAGGCTGAGTTTCTTCCGCTACAGCTCCCAGGCTCAACATCATCACAACAAGAAGCGCAAAGGCACAGCTTTTCTTCTTCACACGTTTCCCTCCTTTGAGAGTTGCTTTACCACTTTCTTCCCCCTGACGACTCGTCGCTTTCCTCGGGGATTACGGTTAGCAGTATGCTACCCGTGTACATCTGAGCTCGGTTTTCCCAGAATGCCGTCAGTTGAAAGTCGAATCTCACCTCCATGGTGCCTGGTGGCCCGCTCTTCACCGACACCCTCTCCAGTGTGAGGGGCTCCCATTGCTCAGGGTTGTCGCTGTCCGTCAGCCTCCACTTCAGCTGAGAGATATGGATGAGCCCGCCATGGGTTCCCGTGAGGAATTCTTCCATGGCGGCAATGGAGAGTGTATAGGGTACGTTTCCCGATACGGTGGCTGTCACCGCATGCTCTTTGGTGGCGACAACGCCCACCTTAACGAGTTGAGCCGGGCCCAGGACATAGTCGAAATCCGACTCCTCAAAGACGAGCTCAGTGGCATCCAGCTCCAGGATGATCATCTGCGGAATCTTTGCTGTCACTGGAACATCAGCTGAATCCAAGGCCCACACCGCTCCCGGAAATGCCAGAACGATGCAGAGGGCCAATAGGGCAGCACTCGCCTTGTACATAAGCGCACCTCCTCGCAGGCTAGTATTTCCCAAATCTTGCCTTCCATTCAAAAATGCCGGAGTACAAAAAAAGAGCCCCCAGTTTACACTGGAAGCTCCGTTTCTAATGGAGACAGACCTATGGTAACTCAATGTTGTATGGGGCTAGCCTGATGCAACTGCCAACGCTGCTTTCCACGGCCAGCCTTACTTCCTTTTCACCTGCCCGGTACCTTCTCCCGGGGCACCATGGGCTGATCATAGCCCTCTGGCAGTTCTTGATCCGGAAATCCATTCACCAAGTGGCAGGCCACGAAATGGTCTGGTTCAACCTCCACATACTCTGGTGGGACTTCCCTGCAGCCCCGCATGGCTTTTGGGCAGCGCTGCCAAAAACGGCAGCCCGAGGGTGGGTTGATGGGGCTGGGTGTGTCGCCTGGCAGAACAATAATCTCCCGCTCCTCACTAAAATCGATATCCAGGATGGCCGCAATCAGGGCTTGGGTGTAGGGGTGCATGGGATTGGCGAAGATCTTGTCGCTGTTCCCCGCTTCCATCACTTTCCCCAAATACATCACGGCCAAGTGGTCGCACATCTTTTTCACGTCCGCCAGGTTGTGGGAGATAAAGACGTACGTCAAGTTGAGTTTCTCCTGCAATTCCAGCAAGAGATTGAGGATCTGGGCATGGATGCTCACATCCAGGGCGGAGACGGGTTCATCGCAGACCAAGAAGCTGGGATTGAGGCTGATGGCCCGGGCGATCCCCAAGCGCTGGCGCTGTCCGCCGGAAAAATCCGAGGGGTAGCGGTAGAGATCTTGCGAGGACAAGCCCACCAGCTCCAGCAGCTCCACCACCCGTGCCTTCATGGTCTCTTCATCGTCTTCGCCCCTGATCAGCATGGGCTCAGAGACGATCTGGTAGACGTTGAAACGGGGATTTAGGGACGAAAAGGGGTCCTGGAAAATCATCTGCATGCGCCGGCGCATCTTCTTGAACTCATCTCTGGGCAGGCGGTTTAGATCCACCCCTTCAAAGAGCACCTGCCCTGCGGTGGGCTTAATCATGCCCACCATGGCGCTGGCCAGAGTGGTCTTGCCGCAGCCCGATTCTCCCACGATACCGAAGATTTCCCCGCGGTGGATGCTCAGAGAAACATCGCTCACCGCCTGGATTTCCCCTTTCCTAAGGAAAGGCAGGGCTCCCCGCACGGGAAAATGCACCGATACGTTTTGCAAGGTCATAATCTCAGTCACTGCTGTTCACCCCCTGCTGATAGCGGATGGAAGCAGCGCACTTCGCGATCCTTCCCCGTGGGTTTGAGCCTGGGCATCTCCTGCCTGCAGCGCTCCGTGGCGTATTGACACCTGGGGTGGAAGTAGCAGCCGCTGGGCTTGTTCACAGGAGAAGGCACCGTTCCGGGAATCTGGGTGAACTGCTTCTTCTCATCGGCCAGCCTGGGCACCGCGGCCATGAGCCCCACGGTGTAGGGATGGTGCGGCGATGTAAAGAGGTCTTTCACCGGCGCCTTTTCCACGATTTTCCCCGCATACATCACATACACCCGGTCGGCAATGCTGGCCACCACGCTCAGGTCGTGGGTAACCAAGAGCAGAGAAGTCCCGCAGCCCCGCTGCATGCCCCTTAGGGTTTTCAAAACCTGGGCCTGGATGGTTACATCCAAAGCCGTTGTGGGCTCATCGGCGATAATCAGTTTCGGCATGCAGGCAAAGGCCATGGCCAACAGCACCCGCTGGCGCATGCCTCCGCTGAGCTGATGGGGAAAGGAGTTGGCCCGCTCTCTAGGTTCAGGTATACCAATGAGCTCCAGGGCTTTCACCGTCTTTTCCCGGGCCTCTTTTTTGGAGTCGCCGTTATGGCGCCGGTACATCTCATCGATCTGGCGGCCCACGGTCATCACGGGGTTGAGGGAGGTCATGGCATCCTGGAAGATCATGGCCATGTCCCTGCCGCGGATCTCCTGCATCTCCTGTTCCGTGCACTGGGTAAGATCCCGCCCGTCAAACTCCAAAGCGTCCACGCGGATGAGGGCTGGAGGCGATTCTAGAAGGCGCATCACCGCTTGGCTGGTCACACTTTTGCCGCAGCCCGATTCCCCAACGAGGGCCACGCATTCCCTGTGGAAGATATCCAGATCCACCCCTTCCACGGCGCGAATCAAGCCGTAGTCTGTGGGGAAGACAACTTTCAGGTTCCTAAGCTTCAAGACCTGTTCCATACCTCTGCCCTCCCCCGCCGGTGACCTCCGAGCCCATCACCTGGTAATCATCCATGGAATTAAAGACTTCCTCGACGTAACTGGAATCCAAGCTCCTAAAGAGCCTATACACACTGCTGGTGCGCTTCATGCGGGGGTTGGCGATCTCCTCCAGCACCAGCCCCAAGCGCATAAACCCAAACACCGCCAGGAAAATGCCCAGACCCGGCGCGAAAATCCACCACCAGGCACCAAAGAGCAGGGCTCCGCCGGACTGGGCTTCCGCCAACATCTTCCCCCAGCTGATGGCGGTGGGATCGCCAAGGCCCAAGAAACTGAGGCCCGCTTCGGCCACCATAATCCCGGCGCTGCTCAAGGCCGTGCTCATGATCACCAGGTGGCTGGTTCCCGGCAGAATGTGACGGGTCATGATGTGCCAGCGGCTGGCCCCGGCCAGTTCCGCCGCTTTGACGTAGTTGGTGTTTTTGAGCACCAACACCAAAGAGCGGATGGTGCGGGCCAGTCCCGTCCAGCCCAGGGCCACGAAGATAAGGATGATGATCCAAAAGTCCCGGCCCAGCACGTTGGTGAGCACAATCACCAGGGGCAGGGTGGGGATAACCAGCATAATGTCCACGAGCCGCATGATCAAGGTATCCACTGCACCGCCCAGATACCCCGCGGCCACCCCAATGATGGATCCCACAATAGCAATACACACCCCGGAAGTTACCCCCACCACCAGGGACACCCTAGTGCCGTAAACCAGCATACTGAAGATGTCCTGCCCCGTGTTGATGGTGGTGCCCAGCAGATGCTTGCTGCTGGGGGGCAGGCCCTTGGTGGTGCGCTGGGAAACATCATAGGGGTCGTAGGGCGCGATGTACGGGGCGAAAACGGCCACCAGCACCAGGAAGCCGACCATGACAAGACCAACCTTGCCCTGCTTGTGGGCCCACACCTTGCCCAAAAGGGACCCAGCACTGCTCGCCCTTCGCTTCATACCCAGACCTAGGCGCTGTGCGAGATTCCGTTGCTGCTTCATCGCTTATCACCCACCGTTACCCTGGGATCGAGGAGCACGTAAACCAGGTCTGTAATCAAGATGGCGAAAATGGTGAACCCGGAAAGCAGGAGCATAATCCCCATCATCAAGGGGTAGTCGTTGGTGTTGTTGGCTTCCAGGAACAAAGTCCCCATGCCGTTCCAGTTGAAGACCTGCTCGATCACCACCTGCCCGCCAATGAGGCCGCTGATGCTCATGCCCAAGGAAGTGACAATGGGCAGAAGCGAGTTCCGCAGGATGTGCTTGTAGCGGATGGTGCTGGTCTTTAGGCCCTTTGCCCGGGCAGTGAGCACAAAGTCCTCATTGGTCACGGCGATCACCGCGTTCCTGGTGCCCTGGGCGTAGCTGATGATGCTGCCCACCATCATGCTCATCACGGGCAGGGCGGCGTTGCGGGCCACCCGGCTGATCCCTTCCCAGGTCCAGGCAAACTGGGATACCATGGTGGAATCGGTGTAGGCCGGGAAGATCTCCCACTCAAAGCCCAAATAGAACGAAAGGATTAAGGCGATGAAAAAGGCCGGCAGGGCCACCATCACCGTGGAAGCATTGAGCAAGAGGGTGTCCTGCCAGCGGCCCCGCTTCACCGCGGCCACTACCCCAAAGCCAACGCCCACCACAACGCCAATGAGCATCGTGCTTACAGAGAGCACCAAGGTCCAGGGCAGCCGCTCTGCAATCAGATCCAGCACCTTGGGCGACCCAGGCCGGAAAGAGGTGCCCAGATCTCCCCTGGCCAAGCCCTTCAGGTAGTTGAGGTACTGCTGCCAGGTGGACACATGGAAGCCGTACTGCTCCCTGGTGAGCTGCTTGACGATCTCGTATTCAATCTCGCTCATGTTCCCTTGGGGAGGGTAATAGCGCTCCGCGGGATCATCCACCCCAATGCGGGGGATAAAGAAATTGAGGGTGATCACCACTGCGAATACGAAGAGGGAATACAAAACCCGCTTGATCACATAGCTCAGTTTCATACCATCACCTACCCTCCACCCTGCGCAGATTCTGTAACGACTCAGAGTTAAAGACGGTGGCGCCCTCCACCACCTGGTAACCCGTGAAGCGGTCGGTCCTGGCCACGGAAATCACGTTGGCTGTGTACAGGGGCACCTTGTAATACTCCTGGGCAATCATGGGTTGGATCCTCTTCAGCAGCTCATACTTGGTGTGCAAATTGAGGGTGTAGCGCATCTCCTGGATCGCCCCATTGAGCTCCTCGTTCACCAAGCGGCCGTAGTTAGAGGTGCGGCCCAAAGTGGAAAAGTGGGCCGGATACATGATATCCACGTTGGATAGGGAAAAGATCACACCCTGCAGCGTCAGATCAAATTTGCTGGTATACAAATAGGTAGATTCCGGCTGAGCACCCTTGGCCGCGTACTGCACATCGATGCCGATCTTCTTAAACTGAATCTGCAGGAAAGACACCACATCCTGTTCCCGGGGCGTGCCCAGAATTTTAAAACTGATGCGCTCACCGCCCAGCAGGCGGTAGCCGTCTTTGTCCTTCTCCGGCACGATTCCATCCAGGATGCTGTTGGCCAGGGCCAGCCGTTCGGCGTAATCCCCCGGCAAGAGGCTGTCCGCCTCGGAGTTGTAGAAATCCTCCAAGGTGGGGCGCATCAATCCGGCACTGGCCGGCACACCTGCCCCATCCAGAACGCTCTTAATCAGTTCCTCTTGATTGATGGCCAAGGCCATGGCTTTCCTGAACTCCACGTTGGCCAAAAGGTCCCGTAGGGGACTGCGCTCGCTGGACACGGGGTTGAGGTTGAAGACCAAGGTCTGGGTGAACACTCCCGGAGCATTGGACACAAAGAGATCCTCCTGCTGCTCAAAGAGGAGGAGGTAGTTGGAGCTCACCGAGCTGTCCAGAAGGTCAATATGGCCTTTGAGCAAGGCGTACAGGGCCACGTTCTGCTCCTGGTAGAGGACGAACTTGATGGTATCCACCGCGATGAGGGGACTGCCATCCGCCTTGGTGAGGTGGTAATCCTTCCTGCGGTGCAGCACAATCTGCTGGCTGCCCGACTGCTCCGTATCCAATACCCAAACGCCGCTCCCCACGGGGTGGGTATAGCGGTGGAGGATCTCCGCATTGGGTGCCGAGCTGTTCAGCTGGTTTTCCCGGGTCACCACCGGTTCCCAGACGTGTCTAGGCAGGATTAGGACTGAGGTAAACAAAGGAGTTACCGCGCCGAGCACCTTGTCCACATGCAGGTAGATCACGGTGTCCTTCTCTTCCGGGGAAATCTGGTAACCCTGCTCCAGGGCACCGCGCTCATAGGTAAAGAGGCCCCGCTCAACCAGGACTCCGTTGTTGTACTTATGCTTGAGGTCACTGGTCCAGGCCAGGGCGCCCGCGTGGTTGGAAAGGGCATGGTTGGTGGCCAGATCCAGGGAATAATAGACGTCCTCCACCGTGAGGGGCACGCCGTCACTCCAGGTGATATTGTCGTGGATGATCACCTTCACCGCCAGGTAGTCGTACTTGGGATCGCTGTACAGCTCCTCCAAGCGGGCGTAGTCGATGGAACCATCTTCGGTGACGATGGGTTTGCCATCTTCATCTACGTAATACCACTCCCGGCCGATGGCCGGCAGGTAATCTCCCGTGGCCTCATCGTAGGAGAACAGGGAGTCATAGAGCATACTAGCTATGGTGGGAGCAATCCCCTCCCTGGACAGCCAGGGCATGTACGCTGAAGGGAAGGAAGACTGCACAGAACCCACATAAAGCGTGTTGGGATCTGGCCTGTGGCTTCCGGCCCCACCGCGGCATCCTGCCAGGGGCAGGACGAGCACGCCCACCAGCAGCATGAGCATGAGCCTTTTGGTCACGATGTTCACCTCGCACTGCTGGTCAAAAGGAATCTGTAATCGGTGCCATCAAGGTTGAAAGCCATGTTGAAGCCGGTGGGCCAGATCTCGCCCGCACGCACGGCCGCCTCCGCTTCCAGAGTAAGCTGGTAGGCCATGGGGCCGGGGACGATCTGGAAGCTGCCCGCTTCATTCACCAGTTCCAGCTCGTTTTCTTGGTCTAAGATGATCAGGGTAAAGCTTCCGTCCGCACTTAACTCCAACTGGGCGGTGTATGCTTCGCTGGACATGGTGCCCCCGGAAAACTGACCGAGGATCTGTTCGCTGAAGAAAACCAGCTCTTCCCCGCCCAACACCGCTTCAAGGGTATAGGGCGTCTTACTGCCGTCCTGCCCTTCCCCCGCTTCCGGCTGGAAGCTGATTGTGCGCTGATCCGCGCTGAAGCTTCCCCGCTCACTAACAGCGCCCGTGGTAAAGAGATAGCCTCCGAAATAGTCCAGCTCCAACACGGCCAGCTCTCCCGCTGCCGTTTGCGCGTACCACCGGCCAGCATGCTCAGCAGTTGTGGCCACCCTGAAGACCGTTTTGCTGCGCGCTGCTTCAGCCCGGGGCGGAAACTCCAGCTCCAGGGAACCGTCGGTGCCAATAGAACCGGTCAGTTCCCCTTCTCCTGTGGGGGTAATGGTCATGGTCTGCCCGGCCACCCTAAAGGTTCCTGCTTCGCTGTACACCTCTTCTCCTTCCAGGGAGCTTGTGAAGGTGTAAGTGGCGCCTGGCCCCAGGGTGAGCACGTAATCAAACTGCTGACCTTCCTCATCCACGAAGGCCAAATAGGTATCGTAGTATTCCTCATAGACGTACTTTTGGGCCACCAAGCGGTGGACGATTTCCGGATTCTCCTCATCCTGCAGCTCGTACATAATGTTGGCGGAACCATAGGGCAGTGTAGAGCGGAAGACTAGATTATGCCCTTCCCGCTCAAAGCTGGCTGTCTTGGGCTCCTCGGGCGTGGAGTCGGAATAGATCATCACGTAGGTGCCTTCCAGCTCGCCGATTTTCCCGCTGCCCCGTTCACTGGTGAACTCGCGGCTGGTTCCGAGCACAAAGGTGTTATCCTCGTTGATCCGCAGGTAAAACTGGAGGGCCATGCCCAGGTCGGTAATGTCAATGATGTAGTCACCCGCAAGCTCAAAGCTCTCCCCTGGTCCAGCTGTTTCCGCAGGCGCGGTAGTTTCCCTTGTGGCGGCCGCCTGCTCTTCCTGTTTGGGTTTGCCGCAGGCGCTGAGCAGCGTCAAAACTCCCATGAGCAAGACAACGACTGCGATCTGCCATGCTTTTCGCCTCATAAGACCACTCCTAATTGCAGTCAAGGGAGCGGACTGGGTACCTCTCCCTTGAATTTTCCTTTCCCCTTGGTTCTTAGAATGGGAACTCCAACTTCGTGCCAAAGCCCTCCCGGCTGGCCGAGTTGTCGTAAATCTCCTCAATATCAAAGACATAAGCCGGATACTTCAACCAGCGGCTCTTATCGGGACGGTGATACACATCATGCTGGGCATTGATGAACTGCTGATAAAGCTCTTCCTTCCCCGATTGGGCTTGGTCAAAAATGCGTACGCTGCCCCGCACCTCATAGGAAATCATGGGGGGCTGGTAATAGATGAGGGTGGCTGCGGGGTTTTCCCGCAGGTTCTCCCAGCTGTGTTTCTTGGCCATCTCCAGGCTGCCAACCCTGGTGAAGTCTATGCGGTGGTGCACATCTGGATGATAAATCTGCTCCACGAGAACCTGCAAACCCCTCCGGCTGTGGGCCTGATCATCGCCGTCGTAGGAGTCAATGTGCCGCAAATATGCTTCTAAGACCTCTTCCAGGTATTCTTCCTTGGGAAGGAAGCCAAAACCTTTGATACTGGCGTTCAAGCCCGCGGGGCCGTTGGAAATCAGTGCTGGATTATGGGAGCAAAAACTTAAAAAGATCTTATCCCGGGACATTTCTTTCCCCTCATGGAGCGCCATCACCGTGTTGGCCCTGGTGTTGAACGCCCAGCGGAAAAAGGCTTCTGCCGTCCTTGCCGTGTTCTCTGCCATGCAACAATCCTCCCGCCTTGTTTTATTTTGCCTAGCAAAAAAAGGCCTAAGAAGGGGCGCCCAGGGGCCGTCCCCTCCTAAGCCCTTTGCTGCTTATCTGGTCAGGTCAATCTCGACGCGCATACCCATCACTTTGGACACCACAAACGGCGCCGTGATGGTATTGTTCACCACTGTACCCTCGAAGCTATCTAAACCATCAGCACTTGAAAACGTGATCTTGGTTCCATTTACACTGTAAAAGCCTTGCTCATAAACGTGTTCCGCATCGTTGCCGGGAACAGCCAAATAGAAGTAGTCCCCGCCCAGGGCCAGGTACAAAGTGGCCTCCACGGTGGTGGGCCCTTGCAGGGTGGCTCTGTAAACCCCAGCCACGGGATTATCCCTCAGTACTAAAGTGGACTCCGTGCGCTGCCGGGCCATCTGGGAAGGCTTTATGGGCACAGTAATGGAGCCGTTCTCATTGACGGTGCCCTCCAACGCGTCCTCACCCTGAGGAGTGACAATCAATTTAGAACCGTTAACTTGGTAAGTACCTGTTTCTACAAACTCGTAAAGAGCATCTTCCAACACAAAGTAACTCTTCAGTTCATAGCTGCCATCGGCTTTCAGTTCCAAGGAGTATGTATAGTTGATAACTCCGCCCATACCCGGGGTCAGATGCCCGCCTGCATAGGTTCCCACCTTGGCAGCGTTGGCCGCGCCGAACCCAAAAAAGCAGACTAAGGCCGCAGCCAAAACCAAACCGAACAACTTCTTCTTGGACCGTGTTTGCCAGTTAGCCATCGCCCTTTTCACCCTCCAGCTGTTTTAACTCAAGTATATGCCAGGGGCTTCCAGGTGTCAATAAAGTTCACCCTCCACATCGCCTTAGTTCAATCTTTTTACTTATTGCAGACAGTTATGAATATCCTTTTGCGCAGAGCCAAAGGCAAGTTTTCACGAAATGCGAAAAGCAGCCCTCCCAAGAAGGGAAGGCTGCCGCGGCCAATGCCAACGTCAGCGGTACAGTTCGGAATCGAAGAACCAAAGCGCCGACCCATCATCCCACCTCATGGCCCAGAGCAGGCGGATTTTGCCGCCGGGCTCGGGAGCCACCGCCCAGTCGGAACCACCTGGGCCGTCTAAAAGGACGATGGCCTGCACCACCTCGCCATTGATCTCCCTGGGGTAGGAAAGGCGCCAGTTTCCCTGCACAATTTCTTGGCTCCAGGCTTCATGCTGGAGGATATAGGTCCCATCGGGGCTGATGTACACCGCCCCCTGGTCCATTCCCTGCTGCACGTTTGGGCCCCCCAGGGGGATGCTGCCCAGCCAGATGCTCCAAGGTCCAAACAGGCTTTCATAATCCAGCAAAAACGGGTCAATCTCCCCTGGCTCATCCCCAGGCAGCTCAGGATCCCAAAGCCCGGTGTACTCCGATTCTGCCCAAGGGTCCACATATTCTGGCTGCGACCAGGGTTCGGTGTACTCAGGCTCCGACCAAGGTTCGGTATACTCCGGCTCAGACCACTGTTTAGTCTGCACCGGTTCACTCCAGGCATTGACGGCGGGGACGGCTAATACGACTACCAAGAACAGGGCCAGCAGGATACCACCTAAACGGTGCGCCATAGGAATACTCCCTTCTGTACTGCCCGATTTGGGAAAATAATTCACCGCATTACTAATAAATTCCTGCTCCTTTTCGAAGTCCAAGCAAAAAAAGGGCGCCCGTGGCGCCCCCATGAGAGTTATACCCCTTAAATGGCCTGTTTGACTGCCTTGGCCGTCTGCTCCTGCCACAACCCATCGGCAACTGGCCCCCACCTCTTGGCAGCCTCCCGGCATTTATCTGCCACCACTTCCACCGGTTCGTTATCCTGGCGCTGGGTGGAGTAAGCCTGAGCCCTGTTCACCATGCCCACGAGGGCATCGGGGTTATCCAGGAGGGGGCATGGACGCAGGTGGTTCTCGTTGAAGGGATAGTGCTCCCGGTACTGCATGAACAAGGGTGATTTCAAGGCCTCCAGCAGCGTCGCTTCCCTGATGTTCGTATCGGCATAGTGGATGAAAGCGCAGGGTTCCACATCGCCATGCGCGTTGATGTGCAGATAGTGGCGGCCTCCAGCAATACACCCGGCGCAGTAGGGGCCGTCATTCCAGAAGTCGATCAAGAAGATCTCCTTTTTGGCCCGGAACTCATGCACCCGTTCATACATGAGCTGACGCTGCTCAGGTGTGACCAAGAGCTCCGTGCGGGCGTGCTGGCCCAAGGGCATATAGGTGAAATACCACCCGAACATGCAGCCCTTTTCGATCATGGCGTCCACAAACCCTTCTGAGGCCACTTCTTCCGTGTTCTCCGCATGGTAACAGGTGGAGAATCCAAAGGGAGCTCCCACTTCACGCAGGAGGTCCATGGCCCGCACGGTTTTGGCATAGGTGCCCGCCCCGCGCCGGAAGTCGTTGGCTTGATCAAAGCCTTCCACACTAATGGCCAAGGCCACGTTGCCCACTTCAGCCAGCTGGCCAGCTAATTCGGGGGTAACCAAGGTGGCGTTAGTGAAGGCGCAGAAGACTGCATCATGATGCTTTTGAGCTAAGGTAACAATATCATCGGCGCGCAGCAGGGGTTCGCCGCCTGAATAGAGGTAGAAGTATACGCCCAGTTCCTTGCCCTGCTGGATGATTCCATCCAGCTCCTCTAGGCTCAGATGGGCACCGCGGGCGTATTCCCCCGCCCAGCAGCCCTCACAGCGCAGATTGCAGTTTGTGGTGGGATCCATGAGGATGGCCCAAGGTACATTACACCCATGTTCCGCCTCCACCGCCCGGGCGGTGGCCGCACCGATTAGGGCAGCATTGAGGAAAAAGTTCATGACGATCTTCTCAGCAACGTTGGGAGCCAGCTGCCGCAGGGCCCTTTCCGTAAACCGGCGCCAGTTGTTCCCAGGATCGGCCCACATCTCATCCGCTTGTTGGAGTATCTCCCGGTGCCAGGGCATGCGGACAAAGGGCCGGACCAGGTTGATCAGTCGAGCGAAGTTCTGCTCAGGATTGCGCCTGACATAGCGCAGGGCTTCCCTCAAGGCAGCAGCCTGGACACTGTACTTTACTGACATCCAACCATCTCTCCTTCCCTGAACCCTTTCTACCCATTGAGCCTCCGTGCATCACCTACCTGCGGGCCCGTCCGTTGCCACGGCAATATGGCGGCCGCCTATGCCCTCGGCCAGGGCTGCGTAGGAGCGGAGAGCCAACTCCTTGAGCCTCTCCTCGCTGAGCAGGCTCTTCTCCTGGTACTCATCGTGAAAGGCGGCCATGCTCAGCAGCGGGATGACCAGGAAAAAGAACTCGAAAAACACCAGATCCTCATGATAATTCATGTCCTGATCCGCTGCCTTACCCGGGCCGTGCAGCGAACTTTCGGGCCCGCTGTCCAACAGCTCCATAATCCTAAACAGACTTCCCCGATGTTTCCCTCCCTTCAGCGACTCCAGCATGACAATGCGCACCACGCGCCGATTCTCCAAGGCATAATCGATGATGTCCGCGTAATATGTATTCAGTTTGAGCTTGAAATATTTCACGGCTTCTTGATCCGCGAACAGAAA
>FIZK01000074.1 GCA_900018335.1 uncultured Clostridia bacterium
TTGTTCTCCAGCATGCCGGCGCGGTGCCACTCTTCACCGTATTCGCTGCCGCCCCTGAGGTTAGCCACGGCATACACGCCGCCCTGTTCCAGCCACCAGATGCGGTTTGGTGCGAAGAAGGGTGTGATGGGTATGTTGAAGCCGCCATAGCCGTAGAGGAGAACAGGATTGGCGCTATCCAGATTGAGATCACGTTTATGGACCAAGAACAGGGACACCAGGGTGCCATCTTTGGATGGGTAAAAGACCTGGCTGGTCTCGTACTCCTCCGGATTGAAACTGAGTCTCCACTCACCGAAGGGCACAAGTTCCCCGCTCTCCAGATCGTAATGATAGATGGTGGCCGGATACAGGAAAGAAGTGAAGTTTAAGAAGAACTCCTTGTCGTCCTGCCCGCCCCAGATCCCCTCCACCGAACCCATGGTGGGCAGGGTGATTTCACTGAGCTGCCTGCCTCCGCGGTCATAGATCCGCAGCCGCGCGTGGGCGTTGTGCAGGAAGGAGGCCACGAAGCGGCCGTCTATGTAGCGCACATCATCCAGGACATCTTCTTGTTCCGGCAGAATCTCTACCCAGTGGTCCTTACCCGGTTGGCGCAGATCCACGGCGACGATTCGACCCCGAGGCGCATCCCAGTTGGTGGCAAAATAAAAGACGGGGCCTTCATTGCCCAAGAAGTGATAGGCAGCTTCGCCTGGTTCAAATAAGGTCACAAACTCAGGGTTTTCCCCCAGGCGCCGGTAAAAGACGCCGTTGCGGGAGTCGGTGCCCCTGAACACGTGCAGGATGAGGTATTCCTGGTCCCAGGTGACGCTGGGAGAGAAGCTCAGCTCCTTGTCCTGGGGAAGCTCGAAGACCAGCACATCGTCTTCCTGATCCGTGCCCAAGGTGTGCCAGTACACCTGGTTGTAGTTGTTCTCGTCTTCGGGAGCCACTGTCCCGGGCTGGGGATAGCGGCTGTAATAGAAGCCCAGATCCTTAAACCAGGCCATATTGGTAAACCGGCACCACTTAATCACTTCCGGGAGCTCTCGGCTCTGTTCCAGATCCAGGATGCGGATTTCCTGACGATCGCTGCCGTGCACGGAAACAGTGTAGGCCAGAAACCTGCCCCCGCGCTCAACACTGTAATTGCTGATGGCCACGGTGCCATCAGGGCTCCACCGATTGGGATCCAAAACCACCTCCGCCTCACCGTCCAGGCCCTTCTGGCGGTAGAGCACAGGCTGGTTCTGCAGGCCGCTGTTGTGCTGGAAGAAATACCACGATCCGGCTCTGCGCGGCAATTGGGTCCGGGGATAATCCCACAGCTCCAAGAGGCGCTCCTTGATGGCCGGGCGGGGATCTCCGGGGCTGAGGAACTCCTCGGTGAGCTCGTTCTGCCTGGCCACCCAGGCCGCCACTTCGGGATCGCCGCTGTTTTCCAACCAGCGATAGGGATCCGCGACCAGGGTTCCGTGAAAGTTGTCAACCACATTCTCCTTACGGGTCTGCATGCTTCCGCTCCCTCTCTGTCGTATTTGGCCCTTTAGACTTCGCCAGGCAAACCTTGTTCCCCTGTCGTAATTGCGCCTTCCGGCTGAACAGGACGCCAGGCACAAGAAAGGCCCTGTTCAGGAGGATCCTGGACAAGGCCTGAGCCTGTTCACATGGCCTTTCGAAACAGCTCATAACGCAGGGCTAAGCGATCGCGATCGGGATACTCACTGCGCTTCTGGGGCAGAATCAGGCGTCTTCCGTGCATTTCCTGGATGCCGTGGCGGAGCATGGGCCCATCCTGCTCTTCCAAGAGCTCCGGCCGGATCACGATGGTGTAATCGGGGGTTACTCCAATAAAGTGGCGGTCAAAGGCCGCGTGGTGGATTTTGCACAGGGCCAAGCCGTTGCTCACCCGAGGTTCGCCCAGGGGATGGCTGTCGGGGATAATATGTGCGGCATCCAGCAGCTCCGCCCGGCGCAGACGGCAGAAGGCGCACTGGCTCTGGTAGGCCTCCAGCACCCTGAGGCGGAAAGAGCGCTGGTGCAGGCGGGTTCTGAGGCTGGCGGTGATGTAGCGCCGGCGGTACTCCCGCTCCTCCCCCTCCGGTTCTCCTGGGCCGATGTGCCGCTTATCATCCAGCGCGGCGGTGAAGGCTAGGTTCTGCGGATCCTCCCCAACAATGTATACCGGCCAGGCGGCCAAGTACTTCCCAGGCAGGATACCGTGGAAGTAGACCAGGGGAACCTGCTTGAGCATGGCTTCCCGCAATCCGGCATTGTCACGGTGATCAGGATCCGTACCCCGGTACTTGTAGTGCAGCAGCCCATCTGGGGTGACCCCGTCCTGATAATCGGACTTGTAAGAAGTGCGGATGGAGATGGGTATGGATTTAAACACCTTGGGCTTCCAGATGCCCTGCTGCCCCACTAGACTGATGGTGCGCCCCTGGAAAGCAAATCCCCCCTGCAGTGTGGACCAATGCAGCACATCGTCAAAGCGGGTCTGATCCTCCAACCACTCAAACACAGCCAATCTGATTTGGTCCTCGCTGGCCACAGCCAGTTCCCTCCTCGCTGATGGTACTTATTACCATCTTCTGGCCGCGAGCGGAAAATCCTGCCCAAAGGAAAAAGGAGGGTGCAGGCACCCTCCAGGTTATTGAATGGGAATCTGGCGGCGATCAGGGCCCTGGGAAGCCCGGGGGACCTTGACCTCCAGCACTCCATTTTCATAGCGGGCTTGCACATCCTCCGGATTGACATTGCCCACGTAGAAACTGCGCTGGCTGGACATCTGCCTTCTCTCCCGGCATAGGTAGTTCTCGTTCTTCTCCGACTTCATTTCCTCAGCACGCACGCCGATGGTCAAATAACCGTTGTCCAGAGAGAGCCGGATGTTGTCCTTGGCCACGCCAGGCAGATCCGCCTGAATGCTGTAGCCTTCCTCCGTTTCCTTTACATCGACATTGAAGGACCCAAAACCGCTGAAACCCTGCCAGAAGGATTCCGGCCAGTTAAAGAAATTGTCCCAGCCCTGGGGCAGGAAGTCGCCGCGGCTGTGCCTGCGAAACGGCATTAAGCGATACATGCTCTCTACCTCCTCGGATTTGATCCTTAATTTGAACTTGCAACCTTATTTTCCCACTAACATCAGGAAAGGTCAAAGTCAAAGAAGGTCAAATACCTTTCCCCAGAGGTAGTATTTCCCGATTTCAGCAAAATAACTGCCCCTTGCTCACATTTCCTCCCCCAGACGATCACAAGCTTAAGAGCGCACGGCGAATCCCCGCTTGGCCAGTTCTGCCTTGATTTCCTCCAGGTCCTTACCCTTCATGGCCGCCCCTTTGGGCAGGGTCATGACCCGGCCTGCCGTTTTGAGCATGGCCGGGTTGGTGATGCTGGAAAAACCAAGCTCCGCCATGATCTGCGCCAATTCGGGATGCTCCTGAACCAGTTCATAGACGGTCTTCTTCAAATCAATGACCTTTTCCATGCTGCACTGGGCCCCCTTCTCATATGGTGATTATAGGGTACAACAACCCAGCCAGCAAAACCAGCAATATTCCTTATTTCTTCAGTAAGAAAATGATAAAGTTCGGGACCCTGAGCTCATCGGCGAGTTCCGGGAAGCGGGCCACATTTTCTGGGGAAACGGTAGGTTCGATCACGTCCTCCAGGGTAAACCCTGTCCCCAGGAAGCTGCGCACGTAGGTGGACAGTGTACGGTGGAAGTTGGTGACGGGCAAGCCTTTCATGGTGAAGTGCCGTTCCCCTTCCGCGAAGTAGTGGTCCAGCATGACATACTCCTTTTCCCCCCGGGAATCCCGATGCCAGCTGCCACCCGCGGAGCGCATGGGATGGATGTTCACCACCACAAACCGTCCCTGCTCTTTGAGTACTCGATAGACTTCCCTTACATTGGCTGCAAAGTCCTGCAGATCGCAGTGGTTGAGGTAAGAAACCGCCAGGTCAAAACTGGCATCCTCCAAAAAACTGAGATCCTGGACATCAGCTAATATGTACTGATCAGTGCCGGACTGCAGCTCACGGGCGGCTTCGATCATGGGCGGGCAGTTATCCACACCCAGCACGTACTGGGCACCCCGCTGTACCAAAAGGCGGGAGAAACGGCCCTCGCCGCAGCCGCTGTCCAGGATCCTCAGGCCCTGGACATCGCCGCAGGCCGCAAGGGTATACTCATCCAGCAGCCCCTGCCGTGCCACATCACCCCCGGCCCGGGCTTCCCTGATCCACTGTGGTGCCAGTTCCATCCACTCCCTGCGCAGGCGTTCGTGTTCATTGGGCACCATTTTCATCTCCTCTCAGACAACCAGTTCCCAGCAGTCGCCGCTCAGTTCGTGTAAATAGGGGGAAGCCTGGCTGGAATTGGCGAACATGGCCAGGCGGCGCATGGCCCGGCTGCAGCCCACGAAGAGCAGCTTGCGGCGGTTTGCTTCGTGTTCCGCGATCTCCCCGGGATCGGTCATGCCCGGCAGCAAGCCGGGGAAGTAGTCTTCCTCCACATGGGCCACGGCCACGATGGGAAACTCCAAACCCTTGGAGCTGTGCAGGGTCATCACCTTCACCACTTTTTCCTTCAGGTGCAGATCCTTGCCGGTGACATGCTTGGCTTCGATGCCCAGCTCCACCAAGGCCTTGGCCACCTCCCCCGCCCTGCGGTTGGAGTAGGTGAGCACTGTTCCCGTCCACACAGGTAAGCGCAGTGCCCTGGCGGACTCCCTAAGGAACTCGGCAATGAGTGCGTATTGCTGCTGGCTGCTTGTGCTCAAGCACAGCTTGGGCTTAGGTCCTTCATGCACCGGAATGGTCTCCGTGGTCTCGGCATCGGCCTGCGAACCTTGGAGCAATTCCCGACAGGCTAGGGCGATCTGTTTTGTACTGCGGTAGTTGTGCTTCAAAATAGTGGATCGTCCCCGGAAGTCCAGAAAGTCATGGACCCTGCTCCAGGCAAAGCCGCGGTTGTAGATGCTCTGGTTAGCATCGGCGGTAAAGAACAGGCCCTGGGGCGTTTTACAAAGCTCAGCGCAGACAGCGAGGCTCACGGGGCTCAGATCTTGAGCCTCGTCCACGATTACCACATCATATTTGGCCACCGCCACCGCCTTTGTCTGCAGCAGATCCAAAGCCAAGGAGCGGTAGTGCTCCCAGGAGCGGCCCTTGTCAGCCGTGAGGCGCAGGGTTTCTTGGTAGACTTCCCAGACCAGGCGGCGCAGGGGCTTGCTGAAGGGTATGCCGCGCCCCACGCGTTCCACTTCCAGATACTCCTCCAGGGTTTGGATGCGCCAACCGTTGATCACCCACTCAATCTCCTCCACTAAATAGCCCGGGCGCAGATCTAAAAGGGCAAACCAAGCGCTACCCGCGTCCTTTTCACGGGCTTCCAAAACATTGGTTCGCGCCTCTTCCACATGTTTATCCAAATCCATCAGGGGTGTGAACTGGCAGCCGCTCTCCAGGACAATACTGCGCACCAGGGAATCCAGATTGGTGACCATCACTTGATCAAGGCTTTCCGGGATCAGCTCTTCCAAAAGCTGCTGGGAAGCGTTCATGAGCGAGCGGCCAAAGGTCAAAAAGAGCACCCGGGGCAGCGGTTCGAAGAGCTTGTACTGCTGGGGATCCATCAGGTTCCGGATGCGGTACAAGGCTACCAGGGACTTACCCGTCCCCGGTCCCCCCTTCACCAAGGCGGGGCCCTGCAGGGAGCGGGCTGCCACCTTTTCCTGTTCTGGCGAGAGCTTGAGGAGAAATCTGGTCAACGTCCCATCGCGGAAGCGATCCAGATCCGTCACGGACGGCAGGTTGAAGTCGGGCTGTTCTTCCAGCTGCTGCAGGGTGGGCGGATTGAACCAGTGCTGCACCGCATTTAGGGTGGACTCCGGCAGATCCAGCTTGAGGATTTCCCCGAGATCCCTGCAGCCCAAAATCAGTCTGCGTTCCTGTTCCGGGATGCCCCAGCGTTTCAGCAGTTCCTCAAAGGCCCCTCCCTCCGCCCTGGGACCAGGCTCTTCAGCAGCGGGCTGAAAATCCGCATCGCTGCCCTCGGGATACCAAGCCCGCTGCCCATCGAAGGGCGTGGTGGCAAACTGCTTAGGTGCAGGCTGGGGTGCAGCAGCCTGGACATGTTCGCCAGTGACGGCGATGGCGGCATCTCCAAGGTGTCGCTTGTAGATCTCACCGCGCCGGCCGATGGCCAACAGGCTGATGATGCGGTCCCCCACAGCGTAGACCAGGCGGTAGTCACCGAGGCGTACCCGATACACGTTGGTATAAAGGTGCTTCATGATCTTCTTGACGTTGGGCGCCCGGAACGGATCTTGCTGGATCAAGCCCACAGAGCGGGTGGCGGCACTTTGGGTACTGTGGGGCACCGCCATGAAATCCTTCAAGAAGCTGTCTTTAACCACGATCTCAAAACTCAACATGCTCCCTCCCTGGCAGACAATGACACTTTTTGTAAGTGTTCTCTGCCAGCTTGGCTAATCCTTTCCCAGTCGGGTAAGGAATGAACAAGCGTCATTTTACCAAAACCTAACATTCTGCAGTGAACCAATTGGGTGGTGCAACCGACTATAGGGATGAAGGGGCTGAACGCAGTGGACTTGGAAAGGTTGTACCGAGAAAATGTGGATGCCGTATACGGTTATCTGAGCTTCAAGCTCAGGGACAGTCAGGCCGTGGAGGATCTGGTCCAGGAGACCTTTTTAGCCGCCCACCAGGGGCTGAACCGGCTCCATTGCGTGAGTTCTTCCAAGGCCTGGCTGCTCACCATTGCCCACAACAAGCTGGTGGACTTCTTGCGTCGGCGCCCC
>FIZK01000075.1 GCA_900018335.1 uncultured Clostridia bacterium
CTCAGCCAGGGTAGGGATGTTTCTGAACTGGCTGGCGCCCTGGGAAACGCTTTGGAGACGGTCACCGAGGATCTGGTGCCCGAGGTGACTCTGTGGAAAGAGCGCCTGCTGGCCCACGGCGCCCACGGGGCCCTCATGAGCGGGAGCGGGCCCAGTGTGTTTGGACTGTTTACTGAGGAAGGGCAGGCTAAAAGCTTCCAGGACCGCTTCCAAGGCCAGGCGCAAATCTTCGTGGTTGGGCTGGCAGGTGCGGGTGTGGAGGAAATCGACGGAGGCGACCGATGGTGATGAAAGTGGATGCCGTAGTGTTGGCAGGAGCTCCCAATGACGGTCAGCTGCAGGAAGCGGACGCTGCACAATGGGAAGCAGCCATTCCCATCCACGGCAAGATGATGGTAAATTATGTGGTTGAGGCTCTGCTCAACTCGGAGTTGGTGGCCAGAACCATTGTGGTGGGCCCTGTGGAGATCAAAGATGCGCTGCCTCCCGGTGTCACCTTTGTGCGCAGTGGGAGCAGTATCCAGGAAAACGTCTTTTTAGCCATGGACCACCTGGGGAAAAAGAACAAGGTGCTCTTAATTACATCCGATATTCCCCTGGTCCACGCGGAGGCCATCGATGACTTTTTGGAGCGTTGTGCAGAGCTGCCGGGGGATGTTTACTATCCCTTAATCTCCAAAGAAGCTAACGAACAGATGTACCCTGAATCACAGCGTACGTATTTTACCCTGAAAGAGGGCTGTTTTACCGGAGGGAACCTGATCCTGGCCAGCCCGCAGGCGATCATTAATTCCCGCTGGGTGATGGATGAGGCCTTTTCCCAGCGCAAGAAGCCCTGGAAGCTCGTGCGTATGCTGGGATTTGTCTTCATCCTTAAGTTTATTACCAAACGGCTTTCCATGGGAGAGCTGGAGAAGCGGGCCAGTTCCATCCTGGGCTATAAAGGGGTCTTCATTATTTCCCCCTATCCGGAACTGGGCACCGACGTGGATAAGCCCTCTGATCTGGAGCTTGTGAGAAAAGCTCTTTCCCCCGTACAGGGCAAGGAAGCGTAACTTGCGGGGATCACCTCGTCCCACCGGCGGGGTTTTTTTCCTGAGATCACTTGGAACTGGAGGATTAGCATGGCAGAGGCAGCGGCAATCATCCTGGCTGCGGGACAAGGCACGCGCATGAACTCCGATCTGGCGAAGGTGCTGCACCGCCTGGCAGGCCTGGAAATGGTAAATCACGCGGTGCGCAATGTCCGCCTGGCCCAGTTTGAGCAAATCATTGTGGTCGTGGGCTACCAGGGGGAACAGGTCAAGGCAGCGCTGGAAGAAGGAGTTCTGGTTGTGGAGCAGAAGGAGCAGTTGGGAACGGGTCACGCCGTTGATCAATGCCGAGATGTTCTGCGCGGCTTTCAGGGGCCTGTTTTGGTCACCTACGGTGACACCCCCCTCTTCCGCAGCGAAACCTTCCAGGAGCTGCTGGCTTACCATGTTGAGCAAGGCGCTGCCGCCACGATTGTCACCGCCCATTTTGATGATCCCACAGGCTACGGCCGTATCCTCAGGGGAGACCGCGGTGAGGTGCTGGGCGTAGTGGAGCACAAGGATGCCACCCCTGAGCAGCGCCGGATTCAGGAGATCAACACCGGGACATATATCTTCCAGAGCGAGCTGCTCTTCCATTATTTGGCTCAGATTACCCCCGATAACGCGCAGGCGGAATACTACCTCCCCGACGTCCTGCCGCGCTTGCTCAGAGACGGGCACCGGGTAGCCGGGTTTGTCCTGGACGATCCTGGGGAGAGTTTGGGTATCAACGATCGCATCCAGTTGGCCGAAGCGGAAGCGATCTTGCGGGAGCGCATCTGCCGCTTCTGGCAAAAGCGGGGGGTTACCATCATCGACCCGAAATCCACCTGGATTGAGTGGGGCTGCCAGATCGGCCGGGATACGGTAATCTACCCAGGGTGCCTGATCCAGGGGGGCACCAGGATTGGGGAGAACTGCCGGATCGGCCCTTACTGCCGACTATCCGGGGCAGAAGTTGAGAGCGGCACAGTGCTTGAGTACGCGGTGGTTGTGGACAGGACCGTGGGTAAAACCGACCGCATCCTGCCCTTTTCTTACATAACTAAGTAAAATCCTTGGGGGGCTGCAAAGTGACGGAGAGTGTTAAGAGGTTGAAGGTCTTTTCGGGGAATTCCAATCGGGATCTGGCCAGGGAGATCTGCCGCTGCCTGGGAATTGAGCTGGGCCAGGCAGATATCCTGCGCTTCCAAGACGGGGAGATCCGGGCAAGGAACATGGAAACAGTGCGGGGAGCGGAGGTATTTATCATCCAGCCTCTAAACTACCCCTCCTCGGAGTACATCATGGAGCTGCTGATCATGATCGACGCCATGCGGCGGGCGTCGGCGAAACACATCTGCGCAGTTATACCGTACTATGCCTATGCGCGGCAGGATCGCAAAACTCAACCCCGGGATCCCATTACAGCCAAGCTGCTGGCCAATCTGATCACTGCGGCCGGTGCTGACCGGGTGGTGACCCTCGACCTCCATGCAGGGCAGATCCAGGGCTTCTTTGACATTCCCGTGGACAATCTGAAGGCCATTCCCATTATCACCGAATACCTTAAGGGGAAAAACCTCCAAGACGTGCTCGTGGTGTCCCCCGACGTGGGCGGAGTAGTGCGGGCCCGGGACCTCGCCGACCGCCTGAACTGCCAAATAGCCATTGTGGATAAGCGCAGACCCAGGCCCAATATGGCTGAAGTAATGAACATCATCGGCGAAGTAAAGGGCAAAACAGCGATTCTCCTGGACGATATCATTGACACCGGGGGAACCATAGTAAATGCGGCCAACGCTTTGATGGAGAAGGGCGCGGTGGAAGTATACGCCTGCTGCACCCACGCCGTGTTTTCCCATCCCGCGCCGGAGATTCTGCAGGCCAGCCCCTTGAAGGAAATAGTGGTGACGGACAGCATCCATCTGTCTCCGGAAAAACTGATACCCAAACTCACGGTTCTTTCCGTAGCTCCCCTCTTCGCAGAGGCCATTCGACGCATCTTTGACGAGCGGCCGGTGAGCAAGCTGTTTGACTAGAGCCCCCAAGAATGGTATCATTAACCGATGAAAAGGAGGCTGCTTAGTATGGCAAATTACCAACTAACCGTGGAGGAGCGAACCCAGGTAGGCAAGAGCTACAACCGGAAACTCCGGGCCGAAGGCAAGATACCCGCGGTAGTCTATGGTTTTGGTCAAGAAGCCACGTCTGTTCAGCTGACCGTGCGCGATGTGGAAAGGGCGCTGGCAGCTGAAAGCAATTTGATCGATCTTCAACTAGGGGAAGGCAAAAAGACCGTGATCGTCAAGGAAATTCACCGCGATCCGGTGAAGGGCAGCCTTCTCCACTTGGACTTCTATGAGGTGGACCTCGCCAAGAAGCTGGAGGTTACGGTGCCTTTGCGCGTTGTTGGCGAAGACCAGCGCCCCAGCGATGGCGGCGTTGTGGAAACCCTCCTCTGGGAACTGCCCGTGCTCTGTTTGCCCACGGACATTCCCTCCGCTATTGAGATCGATGTGAGCGGATTGTCATTGGATCAAGCCCTCACCGTAGGCGAGCTCGAGCTGCCCGAGGGAGTGGAAGCCCTGGGCGATCCCGACGAGCTGGTTGTGAGGGTTGCAGTGCCGCGGCGTGCCGCAGAGGGCGCTGAAGAAGCTGAGGGTGAAGCGGCAGAAGGTGCGGCAGAACCAGCAGCTGAAGCAGTTGAAGAAGGCGGATCAGAAGAGTAATTCGACGCTGAAACGAGAGGGATACGCACAGTGCCATCTGCCACTGTGCGTTTCTTCTGATCCTCGGCTCGAGGAGGTAAGAACTTGAAGGCAGTAGTGGGATTAGGTAATCCCGGGCTGCGCTATGCCAGGACCAGGCACAATTTGGGTTTTTGGGTCGTTGATCTGTTGAGTGCGAAATGGGGCATTCCCCTCACCAAACACAAGTTTGGGTCAAAAATCGGGGAAGGCCGTTTTTTCACGGAAAAAGTACTTCTGGTCAAGCCCCAAACCTTTATGAACAGGAGCGGCGAAGCTGTTGCGGATCTAGTCAGGTTCTACCAGCTGGATCCCGCGGATCTGCTGGTGGTCTACGATGATCTGGACCTGGCCCCCGGCATGCTTAGGGTCAGGCCTGGGGGCAGCGCAGGAGGGCACAAGGGGGTGGCCAACATCATTGACCACCTCAAATCCAGCGCTTTTCCCCGGGTGCGCATTGGCATCGGAGCGCCGCCTGAGTATCTTGAGGCAGCCGACTATGTATTGCAGGCAATAGGTGAAGAGGAAACTAAAATGCTGGAAGAGGCCTGCCGCAGGGCGGCCGATGCCGTGGAAGTGTGGTTGAAAACAGATGTATTTGCGGCAATGAACCAATACAACCGGAGGCAGAGCAGCGATACATGACCGAAGAGGGGGAAGCACATTGTCGCTACAAAGCCTAGTGGAACTCATGGGCCAGAGCAGGGAGCTGAGCCTCATTGGTCACAGCATACGCTCTGAACGGAGCAGGGGGCAGATCATCACCGGGCTCTCGGGCAGCCAGCGCTCCATTTTCCTGGGCACCATCTACGATCCCCAGAGGCCCATGCTGGTGGTCACCGGCAGCCAGAGTCAGGCGGAGAAACTAGCCCAGGATCTCCAGACGCTGCTTCCCGCAAGCCCCATCTTGATCTGGGAAGCCAACGAGCTCATGCCCCACGAGGAGGCGCTCACCGCTCTGGATCTGCGGGCAGCACGCTTGATGGTGCTGCAGGAAGGGAACAAACCGGGAACCATTATCTTAACATCCATAGATGCCTTATTGGAGGGGCTGGTGGCTCCAGAACGCATGCGGAATTCAGAAATTTCAGTTAAATGGGGCACCCGTATGGACCTGGATCAGATGGCCGAAGTGCTGGTGAACCTGGGCTACGAGCGGTCGGCCATGGTGGAAAACTGGGGCCAGTTCTCCGTCCGCGGCGGCATCCTGGATATCGCGCCCTTCCATCTACCCCAGCCCGTGCGCATTGAACTTTTCGGCGACGAAGTTGATTCCCTGCGCAGTTTTGATTTCGCCACTCAACGGTCGCTGGAAAACGTGCAGGAAGTGGTGATCAAACCTGCCCGGGAAACCCTTTATGATCTGGAGAACCTGGATCGGATCAAGGAAACCATCTGGGAGGCGGCGCAGCGCCAGAGTGAGCGTCTGCACCGGCTGAAGCTGGTGGAAGAGGCGGATGAGCTGCTGGCCCGGACAGCCCGCCACCTGGAAGCATTTGAGCAGCAGCGCTATTTCCCCGGCATGGATCAATACAAGGTGTTCTTCGGCGAGATCGTCTCCCTCTTGGAATACCTTCCCGCGGATACCCTCTTGGTGCTGGATGATCCTGTACGCCTTAAGGAAGCTGCCGTGGGCGCTTCCATGGACATAGGCGACCACTTCAGCCAGCTGCTTAAGCGCGGGCGCATCTTAAGCAACCTGGCGGATTTGTTCTGGGATTGGAACTCCCTCTGGTCTAAGTTCCAAAGGTTCCGGCCTGTGTACCTGTCTGTGCTGGGTAAGCGCGTCAGCGGGATGGAGACCCTATCCTCCACCGCGCTGAGCATGCGCATGCCGGAGCACTTCGGAGGCAAAATCGAGCGTATGCTGCGCCGGGTCAAGCAGCTGCGCCGGGATCATTACCGCATCCTCATCCTGGTCTCATCCAAGGAGCGGGGGCAGCGCATTCTGGAGATCCTAAGGGAAGATGAGATACCCGCGGTATACGTGGACCAGCTGGGGAAAGAGCTGCAGGTGGGCAACTGCGTGATCACCACCGGCACCCTGGAAACGGGTTTTGAGTACCCCGCCTTTAAGATCAGCGTCATGACTGAGCTGGAACTCTTTGGCCGGCCGCGCAAGAAGGCTCGCCCGCCCAAGGTGGAGGAAGGGCTGCGCATCGCCCCCCACGAGCTGCGGGAAGGGGACTATGTGGTCCACCTTAACCACGGTATCGGCCAGTATATGGGTATCGAGCAGCTGGAAGTGGACAACCGCCGCAAGGACTATCTCTACATCCGCTATGCCGGACAGGATAGGCTTTATGTACCCGTGGATCAGATCCACCTGCTCCAGCGCTATGTGGGCCTAGATGAAGGGGCGCCGCGCCTTTCCAAGCTGGGGGGCGCTGAGTGGAGCCGGGTGAAAAAGCGCGCTAAGGAATCGGTTCAGGAAATGGCGGAAGGTCTGCTGAAACTATACGCGGAGCGGGAAGCTGCCCCCGGGTTTGCCTTTCCGCCAGACGGTCCCTGGCAGAGGGAATTGGAGAACTCCTTCCCCTATCAAGAAACGCCCGACCAGATCCAGGCCATCGAAGCGGTGAAGCGGGATATGGAAAAGGGCCGACCCATGGACAGGCTGCTCTGCGGCGATGTGGGCTACGGCAAAACTGAGGTGGCCATCAGGGCCGCTTTTAAGGCGGTGATGGGGGGCAAGCAGGTGGCGGTTCTCGTTCCCACCACGATCTTAGCCCAGCAGCACAAGCGCACCTTTGAGGAGCGCTTTGAAGGCTTCCCCGTGAACGTAGCCGTAGTGAGCCGCTTTCAATCGGCGAAGGAAATCAACAGGGTGCTCAAGGGGGCAAAAACGGGAGCGGTGGACGTGATCATCGGCACACACCGCCTGCTGTCCAAGGATGTTTCCTTTAAGAATCTCGGCCTAGTGATCGTAGATGAGGAGCAGCGTTTCGGGGTGGCCCAGAAGGAAAGGCTGAAGGAAATCACCAGGGATGTGGACGTGCTTACCCTCTCCGCCACGCCCATTCCCCGTACTCTGCACATGGCCATGGTGGGAGTGCGGGACATGAGCGTGATTGAAACCCCGCCGGAGGACCGCTACCCCGTGCGGACATATGTGGTGGAATATGATGAGCAGCTGATCCGCCAGGCCATCCTCAGGGAGCTGGCCCGGCAGGGACAGGTCTATTTTGTACACAACCGGGTGCACTCCATTGAGTACGTCTATTCGGAGCTGCAGAAGCTGGTACCCGAGGCCAGGATCGCCATCGCCCACGGCCAGATGGATGAGACGGTTCTGGAGCGGGTGATGCTGGACTTTTACAACGGGGAATTCGACATTCTGCTCTGTACCACCATCATCGAAACGGGGATGGATATCGGTAATGTGAACACGCTCATCGTGGATGAGGCGGATCATCTGGGCCTGGCCCAGCTCTACCAGCTCAGGGGGCGGGTTGGCCGCACCAACCGGGTGGCCTACGCCTATTTTACCCACCGCAAGGACAAGGTGCTCACGGAGGATGCGGAAAAGCGCCTTGCTGCGATCAAGGAGTTCACCGAGCTGGGTTCGGGCATCCGCATTGCCATGCGGGATTTGGAGATCCGCGGGGCGGGCAACCTCTTAGGCCCGGAGCAACACGGATTCATTGCCTCGGTAGGCTTTGAACTGTACTGCCGGCTCTTGGAGGAGGCCATCAAGGAGCTGAAGGGCGAAGAAAAGCAGGAGCTGCCCGATCCCTTCCTGGATCTCAAGGTCAATGCTTACCTGGATGAAGCGTATGTGCCCGACCCTGGGCAGAAGGTGGAGCTTTACCAGAGGGTTGCCGCCCTTTCCTCGATAGAGGAGTGCGACGATTTGGAGGAGGAGATCCAAGACCGCTTCGGCGATCTGCCAGATCCCGCCCGCAACCTGCTGCAGAGCGTGCGGGTGAAGATCCTGGCCCGCAAGGCTGGCTTGGAGAGCATCACTGTGCGCAAAGGCAAGTTCGAGCTGCGCTTCCTGGAGGGGCGGGGCATTGATGTGCACAAGTATGCGGCGCTGTACCAGAAATATCCCGGGAAGATCTCCTACCGCCAGAGCGGCGGCGGTCAGCTGCAGGTGGAAAAGCTGAAGGGTGATGAGCAGGCCTTGGCCCTGCTGGGGCAGGTGCTGGCTGAGATCGTCGATGAATAAAAGTGGTAACCTGCGCTTATACTAACCCTACACTAAATCAGGAAAAGGGGTGTGACGTTGAAAGCAACTGGCATAGTACGGCGCATCGACGATCTGGGTCGCGTAGTCATCCCCAAAGAAATCCGACGAACCCTGCGCATCCGGGAAGGAGATCCCTTAGAGATCTTTGTAGATAGAGATGGCGAGGTTATTTTGAAGAAGTATTCTCCCATTGGCGAGCTGGGTGATTTTGCTCAGGAGTATTCGGACTCGTTATACGAAACCACGGGCCATGTGGCCATAATTACAGACCGCGATGCGGTGGTGGCTGTTTCAGGAGGCCCGAAGAAACAGTGGATAGACCGCCCTGTGGTGGCTGTGGTGGAACAGGCCATGGAATCCAGGCGCAGCATGACCATTAGAAAAGGCGAGCACTCAGAGGACGAGGTCTGGGACTTTGCCATGCAGGTTATCGCTCCCATTATTGCAGAAGGGGATCCTATAGGGGCAGTCATCCTAGGTACTAACGAGACCAACCGCCAAATGGGCGAACTGGAACTCAAACTGTGTGAAACAGCCGCCGGTTTCCTGGCCAAACAAATGGAGCAGTAAAAAGAAAGCTTGAGGACTCCTCATAAGCTGTGCTTCCCAGGCGTAAGCATGAGTAGGAAGGGAAGGAAGGCTTATGACCAAGGAGTCTTTTTTGCGCGGAGCGGCTATCCTCGCGGCAGCCAGCGCGGTGAACCGCCTCATCGGGCTGGTGTACATGGTTGCCCTGCCCCGCTTGATCTTCGATGAAGGGATGGGCCTCTACCAGCTGGTGAAACCCATTCATTACTTCGCCGCGGTGGTGGCCATTGGCGGCATGCCCGTAGGCATTGCCAAGCTGATCGCGGAAAAGGCCGCTTTGGGTTCGGCGCAGGAGGTGAAAAGGGTGTTCCGCACGGGCCTGCTCCTGCTGCTGATCAGCGGCGGAGTGGTGGCCCTGGCCCTGAGCTTAGGTGCTCCCTGGTTTGCTAAGGTGCTGGCCAAAGATGCCGGCATCACCCCCACCCTCAGAGCCCTGGGACCGGCCTGCTTTTTTTTGGCCCTCAGTGCGGGTTTCAGGGGGTTTTTTCAGGGCCTACAGTACATGACACCCACTGCCATCTCCCAGGTGGCGGACCAGGTGGTGCGGGTGGCAGCCACCATTGGCCTCAGCCTCTACTTCAGGCCCCGGGGTTTGGAACTGGCGGTGATGGGCGTGGCCGCCGCTTTCATCTTAGGTGAGCTCACGGGCTGGCTGATTTTGGCCGGCGCCTATTTGCTTCAGGGGCCGCAGCTTCTAAGGGAGCTTAAGGAGAAGCGCCCTCAGCCGGAGCCGCGCAGGCAGCTGGCTGGACGCCTCATCTCCCTGGCCGTCCCCGCCGTTGTGGCCACCATCCTCTGGCCAGTCATGCAGCTCGCGGACAGCCTCCTCGTCCCCTTGCGCCTGCAGGCGGCAGGCTTCGATCCCGCGGCAGTGCGGGAAGGTCTGGGGCACTTAGGGATGGCGTTGACCTTGGCCCAGTTTCCCAATATAGTCACCGTGGCCTTGGCCACTAGCCTTGTCCCGGCCATTTCTGAAGCCTGGGCCCTGGCCCGGGACAGGTTGGTTAAACACCGCGCAGAAGAGGCACTGCGCATGGCTTTGATCTTTGGCATACCCTCCTGCGCCGCCCTCTATGTGCTGGCGGAACCCCTCTGCCAGATCCTGTTCAGTTACGGGCAGGTGGGGGAACCCCTGCGGATCTTAGCCGCGGGCACGGTAACCCTGGGGGTGATCCAAGCCACCACCGGCGTACTGCAGGGTTTGGGGGCCATGGCCGTTCCCGTGCGCAACCTTTGCGCTGGGGTGCTGCTCAAGTTCGCCCTCAACTTCCTGCTGGTGGCCAACCCCAGCCTGGGTGTATTGGGCGCCGCCTGGAGCACCACTTTGAGCTGGGCCCTGGTCGCGGCCCTCAACCTATTCTCCGTTTTCCGCCGGGTGGGCGGGGTGGTCAATTGGCGCCAGGCCGTTCTGCTGCCTGGTTTAGCCGCGGGCGCGGCCTCGGCCCTGCTGTATCTGCTCCAGGATACCCTGGCCCATTTTCTGCCGGCAGCCCCTGCGGCCTTAGGTCCTCTGGCCTTCTGCTTCATCCTGTATTTCCTGCTGCTCATGATTTGGGGCAGCCTAAGCAGGCGGGACGTGGAACTCCTCCCGGGCCTGGGCGGCTTTTTGGGCTCCCGTCTTCAGGCCTGGGGTTTCTTGCGGAGATAATCCTTGGCCCGGTCCCAGAGCTCGTTGAGGCCATCCAGGTCCAAGGCGGCCAGATCTAGATCCTCTTCTTGGGCGTAGCCTTCCAGGAGCCTAAAACGCTCCATGAACTTACCGGTGGCCTTCTGCAGGGCGAACTCGGGATCCACTTTGATGAAGCGGGACAGGTTGACGATGGCAAAGAGCAGATCGCCCAGCTCCTCCTCGAGCTCCGCCTGGCCCCCGTGGGCCGCTGCCTCTTCCAGCTCCCTAAACTCTTCCTTCACCTTTTCCACCACTTCGTGGGTGTGATCCCAATCAAAGCCCACTTTGGCTGCCTTCTTCTGGATCTTCTCCGCCCGCATGAGTGCGGGCAGATCCTTTGGCACGCCGTCGAGGATCGATTCCCTCTCTGCCCCAGCCTTTTCCTTACGCTTGATGGCATCCCAGTTGACCATCACTTCTTCCGGAGTCTCCGCTGAAACCTCGGCGAAGACGTGGGGATGGCGGCGCACCAGCTTCTCGCTGAGGTTGGTGATCACATCTTCAATGGTAAACTGGCCCTCTTCGGCCGCGATCTGGGCGTGGAGCAGCACCTGTAGAAGTACATCACCGAGTTCGTCTTTCACCGCTTCGGGGCGGCCTTGGTCAATGGCTTCCAGCAGTTCATAGGCTTCCTCCAGGAGATACCGCTTGAGGCTGGTGTGGGTCTGCTCCCGATCCCAGGGGCAGCCCTCTGGGGAGCGCAGTTTGGCTACGACGTTCACTAGGTTAGACCAGGACATGGATGAACTCCTTTCCGATAAATAGAGAAAACCCCCTAGAAGGGGGTGTTTTCCCGCCTAAGGGGCAGACACTTCTTACTTAGGAGCAACTGCTTCGCGGAGAGACTTGCCAGGTTTGAAGGCAGGTACCTTCGTTGCTGGAATCATGATCTCCTCGCCCGTGGAGGGGTTAACTCCCTTACGTGCTTGGCGAGCCCGCACTTCAAATGTACCAAACCCTACGATAGTGACTTTCTCTTCTCGGGCCAAAGCTTCAGAGATTGCCGCAAAAACAGCCTCTACTGCGTCACCTGCTGCCTTTTTGGTCATGCCAGACTTATCGGCAACATTGGCGATCAACTCAGCTTTGTTCACAAGTAGACCTCCTTTAGGGTGGAAATATACCCCTTTATTCTAGGATTATTCGGGTTTTCCTGCTGTGGTGGTAATATTTTCCCCAACATCTTGCAGTTTAACCCCCTATTTTAGGCGATTTTGGCGCGCTTTTGGGTGAAACTAAGGAAAAACCGAAGGAGGATCGCCCATGGCGAGGAGAAACCAGGTGGTGGTGCTGGGCTTGGTCTTGGTGGCCATTGCCAGCGTTGTGCTGCTGATCAGCTGGTCCAGCGATGACCGGAACATTGTGCGGGAGCTGGAAGAAGAACCCACCCTTACCGTTTACGTGAACGAAACGGGGGAAATAAAGGAAATGAAGCTGGAGGAGTACCTGGCGGGGGTGGTGGCCGGGGAGATGTTTCCAGACTGGCCCGTGGAAGCCTATGCGGCCCAGGCTATCTTTGCCCGCAGTTTCACCATGGACTTCGTTTCCCAGGGCGGGGTGAAGGATAAATACGGTGCAGATGTGTCCACATCCATCGAAGAGACCCAGGCCTACAACCCCCAGGCGGTGACCGAAGAGATCAGGCGGGGTGTGGAGATGACCAGGGGGGAGGTCATGACCTATGGCAATCGCTATGTGCGGGGCTGGTTCCACGCCTACTCCGGGGGGATTACCGCTCGCGCTAAGGAAGGGCTGGATTACCAGGAAGAAGAACCCCCCTTTACCAAAAGCGTCCGCCTGCCGGACAACGAACACGTCCCTGAAGATGTGAAGGCCTGGCAGGTGGAGTACTCCGCCGCGGAGCTGAGGAATCTGCTGGCACCCCGGGGCGTGAATGTGGGAGAGATCACCGGGGTGGAAATCACAGAGCGGGGGCCCACGGAACGCATCACCAAGATCCTGGTTAAGGGCACCCAGGGGGAGCAGGAGATCACTGGCCCTGAGTTCCGCCTGGCGGTGGATTCCACCAAGATGAAATCTACCCTGGTGCGGGAGTTTGCCTTCGAAAATGGGGTGCTGCGCATCGCCGGCACGGGGTACGGCCACGGCGTGGGTTTGAGCCAGTGGGACGCCTTTATGCTGGCCAAAGAGGGCAAGAGCCCTGAAGAGATCGTCCAGACCTTCTTTGAGGGCGTGACCATCCGGCGCATCTATGATTAGTCTAACCTGCCTCCTGCAAGCATAGAATGGTGCAGGAAGATACGGGCGCCTGGCGCTGCTGTGTGGGGAGGTAAGGCAGGTGGACGACAAGAGGCTGAGCAACGTGCGCCATCAGCTGGTGTTAGCGGAACGGGAGCGGCTCACCTTGGACGGAGTGATCCACGTGGAGAGCTTCGATGATCAGGAGATCGTGCTGGAAACGGAGCTGGGGGGCCTGGTGGTGCAGGGTGAAGACCTCCACATTAAGGAGCTTAACCTGGAAACGGGCAACCTCCTGGTGCAAGGCTACATCACGTCTGTGGAGTATCTAGGGGACTCCCTGGGCAAAAAGAGCAAAGGGCTTTTAGCCAGGCTGTTTCGCTAAGGGCGGGGAGGTGTGCATATGGAACCCCTGGGTACTCAGCTCTATGCCTTCGGCATAGTACTTCTGGCTGGGGTGAACTTGGGGCTGTTCTTCGATCTCTTCCGCGTGATCCGGGGGCTGCTGCGCCCAGGTCTCTTGGCCACTCCTCTTTTGGATCTGCTGTTCTGGGCGCTGGTCACCCCGATCTTGGTTCTGTACCTGATCTTGGCCAATTGGGGCGAGCTGCGCGGTTATGTTGTCATTGGCCTTGCTTTGGGCTTCTTCTTTTACCGTTTGATCCTGAGCAGCCTGGTCATTTCCTTTCTCCTATGGCTCGTGGACTTGATCCGGCGCTTGCTTAACCTGCTGGTGACCGGTGCGGTTTGGCTGGGTTCCCTGCCCGTTCAGGTTTACCAGGAAGTGCGCTTCCACTACGCCCATAGGGCGCAGGCGCTTGCCAGCCCTAGGCGGCTGTGGAGAATCCGCCCCAAGCTGCGCTGGAGGAAATGAAAGCCGCCATTTGGCAGGAAAACTTCACGGGAGGGTGAATGAAACACCCTAGGAGGTAATCGGCATGGCCCGTGAAGTGAAGAGGCAAAGGAAAGTGCGGATCAATGTAGGGCGCGTTCTCCTCTTGGTTTTGATCCTCTGGGTAGCGCTGGGCTTTGGCAAAAACGCCTGGGAAAACCACAAGCTGCGGCGGGAGATCGAAGGCCTGCAGAGGCGTATTGCCGTGCTGGAGATGCGCAGGGAGGATCTCGAGCGGGAGATTGCAGAGTGCCTTTCTCCGGAAAATGTGGAGAAGATAGCCCGGGAACAGCTGGGGCTGGTAAAACCCGGGGAGATCCTCTATCGGCTATCTGAATCCGCGGAGGATTAACACGGGCTGTGCAGTGCGGTGCTCTTGTTTTGCCGCTGGCCGCGCCTTGAGATCGGGAAGACAGTTTTATTGACACAAAAATTCCAATAATATATAATGACACTTAGCCGAGTGCCCTGCAGCGGCAAAATCCAAGAGGAGGAATTCTTTAACGTATGTCAATTGATGTCGGCAGCATTGTCGAGGGAAAGGTCACGGGGATCACCAATTTCGGGGCTTTCGTGGAGCTTTCCAATGGACAAACCGGTTTGGTCCACATTTCTGAAGTAGCTGATGCCTACGTAAAAGACATTAAGGACTATCTCAACGAGAACGACGTGGTCAAGGTCAAAGTTATTAATGTGAGCGAAGGCAGGATTGGTCTATCTATCAAACAGGCAAATCCGCAGCAGCAATCCCGTAACCGTGATCGCCGCAATTTCCGCAGGAGAGCCAGCAGTTCTGCAGATTTTGAAGAGCGGTTGACGCGGTTTTTGCGCGATAGTGATGAGAGGCTGTCAGCACTGAAGAAAAGCCAAGATTCAAAACGGGGAGGCCGGGGCGCGAGGTAAGATAGTTTCTGTATATTTCGTCAAAAATAGGCACCTCCATACGGGGGTGTTTTTGTCTAGGAAGTGATCTTCTGAAACAAACAAAGCCAGGCAAGGCAGTACTAAATGTGATCAAGCAGCAGATCGGCAGAGAGCCCCGGGGTGTGCTGGAAGTGAAAACCACCTGTAGGTGGGGCTATCCGCAGGTGATCGTGAACAGGCCCGTCTCGGCCCTCACTTCTGATCTAGAAGTCTTCCCCACCATGTACTGGCTCACCTGTCCGTATCTGTGCCGGGAGATAGCTGCGCTGGAAAGCGCTGGCGTCATTGCACAGTTTGAGGAGCGCATCGCCCAGGATCCGGAGTTCGCCGAGGCCATGGCGGAAAGCCATGCGACCTATGCCAAAGAGCGGCTGGCGCTTATCCCCAAGGATGTGCAAAAACGCCTGGAGCAGGAGTATCCCGAGCGCTATCAGGTCCTGGCCCGCAGTGGAGTGGGGGGCATCCGCAGCCCCCAGGGCGTGAAGTGCCTGCACACCCACGCCGCAGACTACTTGGCCAGGGGGACCAACGCGATCGGCGCAGAGACCCTGGAAATGCTGGGCAAACCCTGGTTCTGCCCCGAGGCCGAATGCAGGGAGTACGATCAATGAGGGCGGCCCTTGATCTGGGCACCAATTCGCTGCGGCTGCTGGTGGCCAAGGTTACTTCCCAAGGCCTGGAGCCCCTGCGCAAGGAGGTGCGCGTGGTGCGCCTTGGTCAGGGAGTGGATGCTGCGGGCAAGCTGAGCCCAGCGGCGATGGAGCGCACCTTAAGTGCCCTAGAGGAGCTCGCGGCCTTGATCCCCCCGGGGGTGCCTGTGGCTGCCTTTGCCACCAGCGCAGTAAGGGATGCCAAAAACGGGCAGGAATTCGCCAGCTTGGTGGAGGAGCGCCTAGGGATCCCCTTGGAAATCCTCTCTGGGGCCAGGGAGGCAGAGCTTTCCTTTGCCGGGGCAGTGTGGTCCCTGCGGCACCTCCGGCTTCCCGAACCCATTGCCGTGGTGGATGTGGGGGGAGGCAGCACCGAAATCTACACGGGCCTAGCAGGGGGAGAGCTGCTGGGCGGGGGCAGCAGCCAGGTGGGGGCAGTGCGTATGCTGGAGCGCTTCATCACCGCGCATCCCCTGCGCAGCCAGGAGCAGGAGGCCATGGAGGAAGAAATCCGGCGCATCCTGGCGCCCCTGGCCGAGCAGAACCGTGCCCATGAACCCAAGGCACTCATCGCCGTGGGCGGCACCGCCACCAGCTTGGCAGCGATCATGCAGAATTTGGAGCAGTACAGCGATGAAAAGGTGACGGGTTTTGCCTTTTCCCTGGCGCAGCTCGGGGAAACCTATAAACAGCTGGGCGGCCTGACTCTGCAGGAGCGCGGGAGGATCCCTTCCCTGCAGGCGGGCAGGGAAGATGTGATTGTGAGCGGCGCGGCCATTTTGGCCGCAGCTGCGGAGCTGTTGGGTGTGGGCAAGCTGCATGTCAGTGCCTGGGATCTGCTGTACGCACGGCTGGCGCTCCCAGTTGACTGAGCCAGTTAAATGACGTATAATGTTGTTTGTGAATGAGCCGGGGTGGCGGAATGGCAGACGCTACGGACTTAAAATCCGTTGGGCTTTTGAGCCCGTGAGGGTTCGAGTCCCTCTCCCGGCACCATGACAAGAGCCCGGGCACCTCATCATGTAGGTGTCTTTTCGCGCTGGAGGGGTAAGCGTTGAAACATCTGAACAAGAAGAGCGAACTGGAAAAGACCATCGCGGCAGGGATTCACGGTGCCCCGGAGTTGAGACCCGACGAAAAGCGGCGCTATTTGGGCTTTTTCCGGGAAAGGGTTATCGAAGCTGTTACCTTCGACCAGCTGCGGACTAAAGCGGGGCTCAAAGTGATGATGGAAGCTCTTAAAGATCCCCGGGCCGTGGAACTGCTCATCCGCCAGGAAGCCAGGGGCACAGCCATGCCCCTGATCGTGGAAGCTCGGCGGCGCGGAGTGGACTTCACCATCGTTTCCGACCCCAACTTCGTAGGCGAAGTTGCGGCGGCCTTGGTGGCTGCTGATGCGGTGGACATTGCGGAGCTGTATGCGGAGAAATAGACAGAAAAAGGGAGGTGCAGCTGCACCTCCCTTTGGCGTTAAAAGGGAACATCCTCTTCTTCTTCGTCCTCTGCTTCTTCTTCCTCGGGTTCCTCTTCTTCCGCCTCCACCACCACAGCTTCCTGGGTCCAGGCAGTTACCCTGGGCTCGGCAGGCTTTTCGTCCTTGGCAGCCTTAGGCTTTCCCGGGCGCAGCACCAGGGCGGTGAGCACTAAGGCCAAGCCGATGAACAAGGGCAGCAGCCCGAAGAGCAGCCAAATGCCCACGCCGATGGTGAAGAGGGCTATGGTGATGGCCAGGCCCACCAGGCCAACGATGAGGCCGGAAGCCAAGAGGAGTTTGCTTCTTTCTTCTACACTCTTCGCCTGCGGCGGTTCAAAGCCTTGGGAAATGAGGGCCATGCGCTCTTTGTAGCTGAACCAGCGCAGTGTAATCACGAGGATTACCCCCAAGGCTGTGAGGATAACGGGCAGCCATATGGCCATAGAAGCCATCCAAAATGTGTTCACTTCAATCCCCCCGATCCTTTTAGTTTGTTAACCTTAAAGAACCTAGCGACAAGGTCACAGAAATGGTCCCGCGCGGTTCACCTTGCCCGATAGTCCCCTGAATGCTGTTCTCCTTTTCCTGCCCCTCAAAGGGAACTCCCACATAGATTTCTCCCAAGCTGATCCTTCCATCTAAAACATATGATTCTTCCGCTGGAAGATGCAGTCTGGCGTCTCCCAGGTGTGATTCCAGCACGTTGGTCGTGGCCAAGCTGCCGCTGATCACTAAATCCCCCAGGTGACTGATGGCCCGCAGCTGTTCTGTGAACTGGGACGCACTTACATGAATGTCGCCCAGGGTTGTATTAAGGTGCGCACTGCCTTCGTAGTTTCGGACAGCAATGGTTCCCAGACTGGTAAAAGCCTTGAGATCGCCTTCGATCTGCTTGACCTCCAGATCACCCAGTCCCGAGCGCAGTTCCAGCTCCGTGTCCACCGGCACCAAGATGGTCAAATCGGCCTGGGCCTGCTCATTTTGCAGCAGCTTGGGTCTGCGCACAATGAGGCGGTTCTCAGCGGCAGAGGTGTTGATGTCCAGGTAGACTTGTTCTAACACTTCCTGGGCCCGCTGGGTTGAACCTGCGCTCACCTCAACGTTCATGGTGATCTGAATCTGATCCACCTCAGCTCCGCTGATCTCGATGCTGCCGTGGGGCGTTTCCACGTAGAGTTTGGGTCTGATCTCCACCGTGTGCTCGCTGGTTTCACGCGCCTTACTGGAGAAAACGCCAGATGATGCTTGCTGGGCGCCCGTTGTTCCGGCGGCAAAAGGCCAGGGGACTACTCCAACGCTGACCAGCATCAAGCCCAGCACTGCCACTAACAGCAGCGCCGTGATGACGATAGCTAACTTGCGCATAGACTCCTCCATCCTTTCTGGAGAACCTTCCCCAATACTTTCCATAAACCTGCTGCATTGTCCTGTCTTTTGCCCGGCGAAATTTGCGGTAAGTGTTGATGAATATGGAGGTTTGGAAAGAAGGGTATAGAACAACAATTGTACACATTAACCATGGGAGGCGATCGTATGTGGAGCAGATTCAGCAAGTTTAGGCTTGCGCTTATTCTCGTTCTGGCTGTGGTGCTGACAGTCAGCTTGCCGCTTTGGGCTGCAGAAATCGTGATCCTGCACACCAATGACGTGCATTCCCGCCTGGAATCCCACATTCCGGCTGAGGCCGAAGAGGAGCAGGGCGGCAGGGTGCGCTTGGCAACCCTTGTGGATGACATCAGGGCAGTCTATGGCAAAGAAGCAGTTATTCTCCTGGATGCGGGCGACTCCATCCACGGCTTAAACGTTGATAACCTTTTCGGAGGCTTGCCATCCATCGAAGTGATGAACTTCATGGGCTACAACGCCTTCGTTCCCGGCAACCACGACTTCAACTACGGGCAGGAGGTACTGCTGGAGCGCGTCCGGGATGCGAAGTTCCCGGTGCTGGCTGCCAATGTAACCTACGAGGACGGATCCTTGTTTACCGGGACCAGTGCGCTGATTCAGGAGTTCAACGGCGTTAAGGTGGGTATCATTGGCCTCGTCACCGATGAAACCCCCTTCGTAACCCATCCTAGGAATGCGGAAGGCTTGGTGTTCCATGATCCCATCGCCATTGCCAAGATGGTGGCGGAGAGGCTGCGCCCCAGGGTCGACATCTTGATCGTCCTCAGCCACTTAGGCTATCCCTTGGAGGTTGAACTGGCCAAGGCCGTTCCCGAGCTGGATGTGATTGTGGGCGGACACAGCCATACTGAACTAAAGGTAGCCGAGGAAGTCAACGGCGTGATCTTGGTGCAGGCTGATGAGTACGCCAACAATCTGGGCTTTTTGTACCTGGATGTGCAGGATGGCAGAATCGTGGACTACGAAGGGTTCCTGATTCCAGTCACTGCTGAAATTCCCAAGCATCCAGGGGTGCAGGCCATCATTGACCGCTGGAATGCTGAGATTCAGGAGCGCCTGAATTCGGTTGTGGGCCGCAGCGACGTGACCTGGATCGGCGAACGCGAATTTGTACGCACGTCCGAGACCAACCTGGGCAACCTGGTGGCGGATCTGATCAGGGAGACTGTGGGCAGCGACATTGCCGTCACCAACGGCGGCGGAATCCGGGCAAGCATCAACGCTGGAGAGATCAAAGTTGCCGATATCTACAGCGTACTGCCCTTCGACAATACACTGGTCGTTGTGGAGATGATGGGTATGGACATCATCGACGCTCTGGAGCATTCTGTGCGTGCCCTGCCGGAGCAGAGCGGCGGATTCCTCCAGGTTTCCGGACTCACTTTTGAGGTAGATCCCAAAGCCCAGCCAGGCGGCAGGGTGATCAACGTCAGGGTGAACGGCGAGAGGATCAGCGCGAGCAAGTACTACACTGTAGCAACCAACGACTTCTTGGCTGCCGGAGGCAACGAGTATGATGTCTTCAAGAACGCTAGATTGGTTGCCGACACGGGAATCATGCTCAGGGATGTGATGGTGGACTACGTCCTGAAGCAGGAGACCCTCACCGAGCCGGAGGCCGGCAGGATTATCATCCTCGAGTAGGTTCAGATAAAGCACACGGGCTGCCTTAGGGCGGCCCTTTTTCGTAGGCGCTGCCTCAACCCTTCAGCGCGGGATCCGTAAGCTCAGGGATGGTCCCTCCCGCGATGGCCCAAAGATACAGGCTGGCCACGGAACCATAGGGGGAGTAGCGCCTGCGGTACTTGGCAAACAACTTAGGGGTAATCTCCCGGTGGCGGTAGAGCGTGCGCATGCCCCGCTGGATGGCTAGATCTCCGAAACTCACCACGTCTTTGCGCTCCAAGGAGAAGATGAGGAGCATTTCGGCGGTCCAGGGTCCTATCCCCTTGAGCTTGGTGAGCCTTTTCTGTACTTCCGCATCGGGGAGGGTCCTTAGACTCTCCAGATCCAGCTCTCCCTGGAGCACCGCCTGGGCAATGCCCTGGATGTAGCTGGCCTTGCGCAGGGACATGCCGCACTGCTGCAGCTCTTCCAGGGGCGCGGCGGCAAGCGTCTCCGGCGTTAGGGGCACAAAACGCTTTTGGATCCGCCCCCAGATGGTGGCCAGGGCTTTCCCGGAAATCTGCTGGCCCACAACGGAGCTCACCAGTGCTTCAAACAGATTGGGCTCCACAGGCCTTTGAATCAGACCGATTCTGGAGATGGCCCAGCCCAGTTTAGCGTCCTTCTTGGCTAGATACGCCATCTCTTCGTCTCCGTAGGGGAAGTACCGCTTCGGTTCCATGTAACTGTCTCCATTCCTGAACGTAGTGGCAGAACTCTTCGTGCTCCTGTTGTAATTTTCCTGTGCCCTATCAGTCTATTGTTGATTCCAGCGGTTTCCATTGGTATGATCGAGTTCCAAGAAAAGGTGAGATGATGATCTTTCTTATCACAGGCATCATGGCCAGCGGCAAATCCACCGTGGGGGAGCTGTTGGCGCAGAATTTCCCCAAGTCGGTGCACCTGCGCGGTGACGTGTTTCGCAAGATGATGGTTAAGGGACGGGTCGAAATGAGCGAGAACCCCACTCCCGAAGCCCTGCACCAGCTGGATCTGCGCTACCGGCTGGCGGCCCACGCCGCCAAGGAGTACCACCAGGCGGGCTTTACCGTGATTCTGCAGGATAACTTCTATGGCGACTCGCTCCCCTACATGCTGGA
>FIZK01000076.1 GCA_900018335.1 uncultured Clostridia bacterium
TGGGCTATCGCCTTGAGCAGTTCTGGGCTTACGGCTGCGCCGTGGCCCCCCGCCAAGAAGAACTCCAGAACCTGACGGGAGTTCTTAAAGCTGGCTCCCAGCACCTTGGTTTCCCAACCATGGCTATCGATCATCCTGACCAGATCCCTGACAACCTCCACTCCATTGGCAGAGACGTTGTCAATTCTGTTCACATAGGGGGCTAGATAGGCTGCCCCGGCCTTAGCCGCCAGAAATCCCTGGTGGGCAGTGGCCACCGCGGTGGCAGTGATCTTCATGCCCTCCTGGGCCAGGATCTTGATGGCCTTGAGGCCCTCCAGAGTAACGGGGATTTTCACAAACACGTTTTCATGCCAGCTGCTCACCAGGCGGGCTTGGTTCAAGATATCTGCAAAGTCCGTGGCCACCACCTGGGCATGGACTCGCTTATCGTTTCCAATAATCTCAAAGATCTTCTGCACCGCTTCAGCGGTCCTGATCCCTGCACGGGCTACTAGGCTCGGGTTGCAGGCTACACCATCGATGGGCAGGATACCCGACCAATACTCGATTTCCCGCAGATCAGCAGAATCGATGAATAGCTCCATCTCAGATCACCTCATCTGAAGAAATGTACGGCTCTTACTTCAAGTATACTACCTGCTGTGCTAAAAACGGCCGGCCTTTTTTGCGGCCGAAGCTGGGGGCCTTAAGTACCTTAGGTAGGGACTCTCACTGCGCGGCTTTCCGTTTTTGTGGCGGAAATAGCTCACAAAAAGCCGCTGCTTAGCCCGGGTTACTGCCACATAGAACAGCCGCCTCTCTTCCAACTCTCGACCCTGTTTCAAAGCTCCATAGTTGGGAAACTCCCACTCACTCATACCCGCCAAGAACACCACATCGAACTCCAGACCCTTGGCTTGATGCACCGTGATGCAGACCACCTTGCCCTCCAAATCCATGCGATCGATGTTGCGGGCCAAGGCAGCGAAGTTGGTTAGCGACTCCAACGCCTGCATGGGGGACAACCGCAGATCATCGTGGGCTAAGGCGGTCCTGTGCAGTTCCCGCAGATTCTCCACTCGGCGTGGTTCTTTGGCGTAGTGTTCAGCCAGCCCGCTTTGCCGCAGCACCACTTCCATGAGCTGCGCCGGTCTCACCCGGGGCAGAAGGTCGCGCCATTCTGAGATCAGGTAGGCAAACTCCACAAACTGGGGCCTCACTTTGCTGATAAACTCCTGCCTGGCCTGGAGCTGCTCCCGAGCCAAAGGCAGCAGTACCTTCAGGAGGCTGAAGGTTGCCGCCACATCAGCCTGAGCCCTGTGGGTCGGCGTTTCCTCCAAGTGAAGCTGGGCGGCCAGATCCTCCAGACGGTAGCTGCGAGCGTCAATGAACCGCTTGGCCAAGGCCAGGGTATCGTAGTGATGCCCTACGGAGAAATTCACCCCATGGCGCCTTGCTGCCCCCTCGAGCATACCCAGATCGAATCTAGCGTTGTGGCCCACCAAGAGAGCCCCCTGCGCAAACTGGGCAAACTCCGCGAGCACCCGCCGGGGATCTTCGCCCTGGGCCTGCAGCAGTTCGTCGGACAGGCCATGGACGCGCTGGCTGAGACCTACGCTCTTGGAGGGTTTGAGCAGTTTCTGGAAGGTGTCCACGTGCCTCCCCTGGCGGATTTTGTAGGCAGCCAGTTCCACGATCTCATCTTCAGATGGATCGAGCCCCGTGGTCTCGCAGTCGAAGATGACCACCGTATCCTGGGCAAAGGCCTCGATAAGCCGGAGGAAAGGATCGCCCACGGCAAAGGTATCCATGGAAGCGAGATCGGCTAAGCGCAGTCCCGTGGGGCGCATTCTTTCCACGGCTTCCAAGGTTGCTTCACCGATGCCCCGGCCGGGACGGCGCAGCATCCGGCGGAGACTCACGCTGTCCTCGGGGTTCAAGAGGAACCTCAAGTAAGCCATGACGTCTTTCACTTCCTGCCTGCGGAAAAACTCGTAGGTCTCCACGGTAAGATGGGGTACTCCCTGAGCTTGCAGGCCCTGGGAAATCACACTGGCCCGTCCATTGGAACGGCAGAGAACCCCCATCCTGTCATAGGGCACCCCTTCCCCATGCAGAGACTGAATGGTTTGGGCTATCCAGCTGGCTTCTCCCCGTTCATCATGGGCTCCATGAATAACGATCGGTTCACCTTGAACCGCGCTGCTCACCGGCTCCGAGGGAGTGCCCCCAAAAGAAGTAGCCACCCTTCTCGCCGCCTCCAGCAGCGTCCTGGTGGAGCGGTGGTTTTCTGTGAAAGTCATGCGCCGCACATTGGGGAAGTCTTGGCGAAAGCGGGAGATAACCTCATCGGGCGTGGAGCCTCGCCACTCATAGATGGTCTGATCGAAGTCTCCTACCAGCACCAGACTCTGGGCCCGGGCCGCCAATCTGGCGATGATCTCGTATTCCGCTAGATGGGTATCCTGCATCTCGTCCACCTGGATCAGGGCAAAACGGTCCCGCCAGTCCTCCCAAAGGGGTCCCCCAGGCGCCAGCGCCCGGCTCGTCTCCACAATCAAATCGGCGAAGTCCAGACCGCCCATGCTGCGCAGCTCTGCCTGGTACCTCTGGAGATCTGCCGGGGCATCCCCATGTAGCCCCTGCTTACGGGTCTTCAGCTTCAGATCGTGGAGTTTGTGATACACCTTTTCAGGTCCTTCCAGACCACTGCCTAACCTCAACTGGCGGATAATCTCCTGGGCATCGTCTTCATCCACAATCACGAAGTCCTGGGGAAGCCCCACCTTTTTGGCTCCTAGGCGCAGAATCCAGGCGCAGAGTCCGTGAAAGGTCTTGGTCACCACCCGCTCACTGCCGGGGCAGTAGAGCTGGATGCGCTCGCTCATCTCCCGGGCAGCCCGGTTGGTGAAAGTGACACAGAGAACCCTCTCCGGCGGAACGCCTGAAGAGACTGCCTTGGCCACGCGGTGCGCTAAAGCAAAGGTCTTCCCTGTACCTACTGAAGCCTGCAGCAGGATGTGCCTGTCCAAACAGTTGATAAACGCCGCCTGCGCCGGTGTTGGTCTTTTGTGCACAGCAACCCCTCCCCATCCCTGTTTTGCCAGTTCTGCACCGACAGGGAAAAACCTCCCGGAAAAGGAGGGCGGGCCTTTTTCGGAGCCCGTATAGCAGGACTTTCCATCCCAGCGTGGAACCATTTGACATAGCTGCGGCTGCGGGCATGGGCTGCGGGATACCTAACCACCTGGAGGGATGGCTTTGGCCAATGAATTCTACCAAACGCTCGGAGTAGCCCCAGACGCCTCAGAACAAGAAATAAAGCGAGCATACTTTAGGTTAGTGCGAGTCCATCCTCCAGAAAAGGATCCAGAACAGTTCCAAACGATACGCCGGGCCTACGAGATCCTGAGGGATCCCAAGTCTCGGGCCAATTACGATTCCCTCCAGAGCCACGGGCAGACAATCCGAGCGCTTATGGAAGAAGCAGAGAACTATTCAGATCAGGAAAGATGGGGTCAGGCCGCGAGCACTTACCAGAAGATCCTCAGCCTTGCCCCAGGCCTGGATTGGGCCCAAGATAGTTTGGGCCTGTGTTATATTGAACTTCATGACTGGGAACGGGCAGAGAGGGTATATCAAGAGCTCACTGAAGCAAACCCCACCGTTCCCCTTTATTGGTCCCGTTATGGGTATTTGCTGTACAGCAAAGGAAAGCACCTTGACCAAGATTACTATTTGCGCCAGGCAATGCACTACTACCTGCGCGCCAAGGAACTGGAACCCCGCAGTTCCAAGCATTATGTGGATGTAGCCTCCTGCCATGTGGCTCTCGGCGATTACCCAACCGCGCTGGAGTGGGTGGATGCGGCCATCTATGCCGATAACGTGATCGACCGCGACGATTTGGATCTGTTCAGCGTGAAGGCCATGCTCCAGCCCCATGTGGAGGGGCTGGATTTCATCCCCGCTCTGCTCCAGGAAATCAGGAACGGCTTCGGTCAGGATCAGGAGGTTCTCCTGGCGGCGGCCCACTATTTTGCTGGTGAGGCCGTTTCTTTGTTGAAAGCGCGCAAGTTCCTGCCAGCCTTAGCCTTGGCAAAGCTGGCCCAAGATTTGGATCCCACAGACAGCGACATCAAAGAACTCCACGACATCCTGGAACCCCCGGGTTTTGCCGAGTTGGAGTTTCGGAGCCTGAGACAGGATCCTGAAGTGCTGGAAGCCCTGGTGAGCGTGGCGGCCCTCAACCTCATGGTCAACAGCGGTGAGGCTGAAGACCCAGAAGCGGTCTTCGACCGCATCATCTGGAAGCTGATGGCCGACCAATGCCAAGGTCTGACCAGCTCCCTACACCACGTGCAGACGCACTATCCCTGGACCTGGAAGCAGCAGGAAAACGGGTGGAAGATCCTGCAGGAGCTAGCTGGAACCTGGTCCGAGCTTACCAGGCTGCGCAGTGACTACAGAGTCGTCCAGCCCCTCACTGAGCTGGCTGTGACCGTTGTACTTATTTACTACGGTC
>FIZK01000077.1 GCA_900018335.1 uncultured Clostridia bacterium
ATCCATAGAGGCGACTTGAGCAATCCTCCCGTAGGTTACAGGGAGGTTTATTCCGCCGATCTGGCCGATTTAGATATGCAGGAGGAAGTGATCTACAGCATCTCCCAGAGCAGCGGCCAGGATTTAGGCCTTGCGATCTATACTTCAGCGACGCAGGGGACTGTGAGCGTAGATTTCGTGGGCAGCACGTCCAGCTTCCTGGGGCTTGTCAACACTGAGCACAGGATCTGCGATCAGCTGGTACTGTCCCTTTCCCCTGGGGAATACCAAGTCAGGCTGACCTGCCAGGATGCCGACGGCCAGCTGTACGTGTTTCTCAAGGAGGCGCGCTAAATGAAAAGGACCCTAGCGCCAACAACTGCCCAAGCCAACACCCTGTTCTTTGTTACGGTACTACTGACCCTGCTGGGCAGCTCTGTTTTTGCATCCAGACTGGGCATGGGCACCAACCTCTGGATCAATGAGTTCGTCTTTATCCTGCTCCCTCCCCTGCTTCTGGCCAAGCTGCAGGGGTGGCCGCTGGAAGGAGTATACAAGCTCAGGGGCACATCTGTTAAGAACTGCCTCCTCAGTATCCTGGCGGGAGTGAGTCTGTGGCTCACCGCCTCCTATGTTACCCAGATCACCAGGCTCTTCTTGGACAAAGCGTTCGGCGGCTTGATCCTCGATGAGGCCGTGCAGTCCCTGGAGTCCACACCCTACCAGATCTATCTGTTCCTCATGGGCACGGTGATTCTGGCACCCATTTGCGAAGAGATCTTCTTCCGAGGGTTTGTCCAGGCGGCCTATGAGCGCTACAGTCCTAGGTATGGTTATATCATCACGGGGATCCTCTTCGGCTCCTACCACGCTCTCAACGGCATCAGCGATGTTGTGCCCGCGACTATCCTGGGCGTGGCCATGGGTTATCTAGCGCACAGAACAGGCTCACTGGCACCGGCCATGCTCTTCCACGCGGCAGCGAACATGACTTCCATGTTCTCGGGATTTCTGGGCATTTTCCATTCTAACCAGATGGCAGGCTGGATGCACCTAGCCGCCCCGGCAGCCTTGGTCCTAACGGTGTTTCTGCTCCGCCGCGTCCAGGGAGAACCTGCAACGGATGAGAGCGAACCTCAAAGCAGGGAGGCCCTGGGAGGGATCCTGTTCTTGGTTCTGGCCGTTCTTCTCTTCGCAGTTGTGGGAGTTTTGGAAATCCTGCTCAGGCTGGGACGCTTGACTTCTTGGTGAGGGAGACTCCCAAATGGATGAAATCCGCGGGCCCACTACAAGGCAAGCCAACAAGGTGTTTTTGCTCACAGCTATGCTTTTTCTGCTAAGCAGCATTTTCCGCCAGTCGAAGATCAGGCCATGGGCACAGCATCGCTTTCATCTTATGGTAATCTCGATATTGCACCCCCAGCTGCGGCCTGGCCCACCACCTGTAACCTCCAGCACTCTGCAAGTGATCTTTCTGCCCGCTTTCATGTATTCCACCATCTCTTTCGCCAACTCACTTCTGAGGTGGCCTAGCTGTTGATTTCTTCTGCCGTAAACAGCCACGGCGTTCGGATGTCCCTCAATGGGCTGATGCTTAAGTCTCAGCGTATCGCCTCGCTTGTGGCGCGACACTATCTGCTGTCTCTGCGTACCGTCCTGGTTTTTGAATGTAACCCCCACCACTTTGGTCCGGATGGTCTTGGGCTTTGCAAGCTTCCTCTTCCTTTTGGCCTTTGAGCTCTTCTTTGCCTCCGCCTTCAGTTTGGCTTTATCGGCTCTGCCCCCGCGTTTACGCGCGAACAAGCCCCGAAGGATCAAATGCTCCGCCTCCCTTCCTCTGCCGCCTCGGTCCATAGGAAAAGCACCCCCTGAGAGGGTGCCTTATCACACCTGTTCACGTCGATTAATACGACACACCAACACCCACGACCAACCCCATGGCACTAATGGCTGGGTGAAAGGTGGAATATCCCACAAACGGCGTGATGGGCCCCAGCTTGTAACCTAAAGCGATTTCCGCATAGGCGCGCTTTGTTTCGTTCAGCTCAAAATCCCCTACCTCGGTAGAACACCCCCAAGAATACACTACGAGCCTTTCCAGGAAAATCCTGCCAGTGGTCGGAGGTATCCTGGCCATGAGATTGGCGATGCTTCTGTCCGGAAGTGCTGCGGAACTGCAGCGACCTCCAGCCGCCCGCTGCGTGATTCTGCTGAAGAATAAAAAAGAAGAGACCGAAACCGATCTCTTCGTATGTTTTAAATGGTGGACCCAAGGGGAGTCGAACCCCTGACCTCTTGAATGCCATTCAAGCGCTCTCCCAACTGAGCTATGGGCCCAAATATGGCACCCCCAACCGGATTTGAACCGGTGCCTTCGCCGTGAAAGGGCGGTGTCCTAGGCCGCTAGACGATGGGGGCGGGCAAAAAAAGAATGGTGGTTCCTGCTGGATTCGAACCAGCGGCCTCTGCCATGTCAAGGCAGCACTCTAACCAACTGAGCTAAGGAACCCCGATGGTGCCCAGAGCCGGAATCGAACCAGCGACACGGGGATTTTCAGTCCCCTGCTCTACCGACTGAGCTATCTGGGCACAATGGCTGGGGTGCCTGGACTCGAACCAGGGAATGCAGGAGTCAAAGTCCTGTGCCTTACCAACTTGGCTACACCCCAAGAAGAATGGCGGAACCGACGAGATTCGAACTCGCGATCTCCGGCGTGACAGGCCGGCGTGTTAACCAGCTACACCACGGCTCCATGTTTCAAAGTTGGTAAGTTGGTGCGGAAGAAGGGACTTGAACCCTTACAGGATTAGCTCCTACAAGGCCCTCAACCTTGCGCGTCTGCCAATTCCGCCACTTCCGCATGTTGTCCAGTTTCACGATGGAGCCGATGGCCGGATTCGAACCGGCGACCCCTTCCTTACCATGGAAGTGCTCTGCCTGCTGAGCTACATCGGCTTACTCCTTCACATAAGTGGAGCGGCAGACGAGACTCGAACTCGCAACCTTCGCGATGGCAACGCGATGCTCTACCAATTGAGCTACTGCCGCATGGTGGGCGAAACAGGGCTCGAACCTGTGGCCCCCTGCTTGTAAGGCAGGTGCTCTCCCAGCTGAGCTATTCGCCCTGGTGTTCTTTTGTGAATGACCCGGACAGTTAGAAAGTATACCAGCACTTGCGTGCCTTGTCAACTCCCCAGCCAGGAAATTTCTCGGCAAAATCCCCCTATATCTACGCAGCACTCCTGCCAGAGATTTACATCCGGCATCTTCACCAGATTCGCAGGGTATTTAGAGGAATTTGGCCCTTGAAAGAGAACTGATACTACACAGACTATAACATAATAGGGCGGTGGATTGCAAGTGCGTAAGTTTAACTTCCTGTTAGTCGTGCT
>FIZK01000078.1 GCA_900018335.1 uncultured Clostridia bacterium
TGGGCGGTAGGGTTTCTCTCAACCCATCGGCTCGGTAGACATGCCGGGCACACGAAAAAAGACCGCAGCTTGCGGTCTAACTCTCGGTTTGATTATGCGAAAAGAAATGGCTGGGGGACTAGGATTCGAACCTAGACTAGAGGAGTCAGAGTCCTCCGTCCTGCCGTTAGACGATCCCCCAGCGCTGATACTTACTATACCACACCCTCGGAGAAAAAACAAGACCCTTCTCACATTTTCCCGCCGCCGACCAGCCGATCACCGCTTCCCTGCCTGTGATTGACCAAACGGGCTGCGCAGAACAAATAGTCGCTGAGCCTGTTCAAAAAGGGCAGGATCCAGCCTCCCAGGGGATAATCAGCCTGGTTCAAGCGGCTTACGGCCCGCTCTGCCCTGCGGGCAATGCTGCGGGCGCAGTGCAAAAAGGCCGCGCCTTGGCAGCCTCCCGGCAGAAGAAAGCCGGCTAAGGGAGGCAGTTCCCCTGCCATGGCATCCATGGCAGCCTCTAGCCTTTCCACATCGGAGGCACTCACTTCTCCCAGATCTGCGCCTGTATGCTCGGGAAACGCCAGGATAGCTCCCACCGTGTGGAGCTTTTCCTGTATCCAGACCAGATCCTGGATCAAATCCTCGTCCTGGATGGCAGTGAGGACCAAGCCCACGAAACTGGAGAGCTCATCCACGCTTCCGTAAGCCTCCACGGCCGCCGCGCCTTTGGGTACGCTACTCCCCGTCCCCAGTTTCGTATACCCCTTGTCCCCCGCTTTGGTGTAAATCCTCACGGTCTACCCTCTATTCCTTAATCTCGACCTTCCATTCAATTTCCGCCGTTTTGCCCACCATACCCGCGACGGAGCAGTACTTCTCCAAAGAAAGGCGAACCGCATCTTCCAGAGGTTTGAGCTTGAGGTCTTCTCCCTCGAAGACGAAGGTCATTTGGACCTTAGTGAACACTTTAGGATATTCCTCGGCGCGCTCCCCCTCCAAAAGGATTTGGAAGTCCCTGATCTGGAGACGCTTCTTCCTGAGAATCTCCGCCACATCCACACCTGAGCAGCCGCCCAGGGCCATGAGCACCAGCTCCATGGGGCTGGGGGCAGTCCCATCCCCTCCGCTTTCCTTCCGTACATCCATGACCAAGGCATGGTTGGAACCGGAAACACCTACAAAACCCATCTTTCCATTCCAGCTTAGCTTCGCCTGCATAGCTTCAGCTCCTCTCTTTGAGCATCTTGAGGGTGCGCTCGATCCGCTGCAAAGCCCTGTCCCGTCCCACCAAGGCTAACACCTCGTAAATGCCGGGGCTCACATTGGTTCCCGTCACGGCAACGCGCAGCGGCTGAATCAGGCCGCCCATCTTCACGCCAAACTTGGCCAAACCCTCTTTGAACAGAGGCTTGAGGTGCTTTTCGTCAAGTTCTGGAACGCTGGCCACCGCTTCAGCAGCATACTCGAGAATCTCTTCCACTTGTGGTTTGGTGAGGACTTGCTCCACCGCCTCCGGGTTGTACTGGTAATCATCGGTAAAGAAGTAGCGGGCCAAATCCACAGCCTCGGCCAGGAGCTTGAAGCGGGGCTGCAGCTCTTGGAGGATGCGCAGACAATAGTCCTTCAGCTCGGGGCTGATCTCCGCGGGCACAAAACCCGCCTCCTGCCAATAGGGGAGGACTTCGTCAAACAGCTCCTCCAGGGAAAGTTCACGGATATATACCCCATTCATCCATTCCAGTTTTTGAATGTCAAACACGGCCGGGTTCTTGGAGACCTTTTCTAGGCTGAACTTCTCCACCAGTTCCGGGACGGAAAACAGGGTCTGGGCATCATCATAGCTCCAGCCCAAAAGGGCCAAGTAGTTCACCATGGCGGTAGAGAGATAACCATCCTTCTTGAACTGCGTCACTGAGGTTGCTCCATGACGCTTGCTGAGCAGAGCCCGATCGGGCCCCAAAATCATAGGTATGTGGGCAAACTTGGGCACAGAAAAGCCCAGGGCCTCATAAATCTGAATCTGCTTGGGAGTGTTGGACAGATGGTCCTCGCCGCGGATCACATGGGTGATGCGCATGAGGGCATCATCCACCACCACCGCGAAGTTGTAGGTGGGCATGCCGTCGGACTTCATGATCACGAAATCGTCCACCTGCGCCACATTGTCAAAGCGCACACTGCCGCGGATCAAGTCATCTACTTCCGTCACGCCTTCATCCAACGACCTAAAGCGGAGCACGGGAATGCGCCCTTCCGCCTGGTATCTGGCCTCCTCCTCGGCGGACAGGTGCAGGCAGCTGCGATCATAGTGGGTGGGCTCGCCCCTTTTGATCTGCTCTTCGCGCCTTTGCTCCAGTTCCTCGGGGGGACAGTAGCATCTGTAAGCCCTACCCTGCTCCACGAGCCTTTGGGCATACTCCCTATACAGCTCCAAGCGCTTGCTTTGGTAATACGGCCCGTAGTCCCCCTCCTTCTTCGGCCCTTCATCCCAATCAAGGCCGAGATACTCCAGGGCATCCAAGATGGCCTGGGTGGCTTCTTGGGTAGACCTGGCCAGATCAGTATCCTCAATGCGCAGGACAAAAACCCCTTTGTGCTGCCTGGCAAACAGCCAGTTAAACAAGGCGGTTCTCGCCCCGCCCACATGGAGATAACCCGTTGGACTGGGTGCAAAACGGACGCGGACTGTGTTCATAACTACTCCTCCAATGCCTCTTCTATTTCTTCCTAACTAATTCTCTAGCCAACTCCCGGTAAGCTAAGGCCCCGGGCACTTGGAACTTGGTATCATATATTGGTTTTTGACTTGCTGCCGACTCCGCAAAACGGATACTGCGGGCCACCGCATGGGGATACAGGGGAATCTGAGGAAACTCCTGCTCCAGGCGGGCCAATACTTCCCGGCCATGCCTCGTGCGTGTGTCAAACAATGTGGGCAAAATCCCCGCAATCTGCAGCTTGCTGTTGAGGGAACCCCTCACTTTGGCGATGAGCCTCAGCAGGGCCCTGGTGCCCCTGATGCTCAAGAACTCGCAGGAAACGGGTATAATCACCTCATCGGCCGCGGCCAGGGCGTTGATGGTCAGCAGGCCCAAAGAGGGCTGACAGTCGATCAAGATAAAATCATAGTCATCCCTAACGGCATTGACTATGCGGGTGATGCGGCGCTCCCTTGCCGGAGCTGTGACCAGCTGGAACTCAGCCAGGGAAAGGTCGATATTGGCGGGCAGCAAATCCACTCCATAGTCGTTCCTCAGCGTGATCTCCTGCGGAGAAGTATTGCGGACCAAACAGTGATAGATAGTTTTCCCTAGCTCCTCGGGTTCAAACCCGGAGTAATAGGTGAGTCCTCCCTGGGGATCCAGATCGAGAAGCAGCACCTTCTGTCCCACATCGGCCAGGGCCACACCTAGATTGTAGGTGGAAGTGGTTTTCCCCACTCCTCCTTTTTGATTGGCAAGGGCAATGACTGCAGCCACCCGTACTCCCTCCCTCGGCTTAGAGGGTTAGTTCAACGACCTTTGGGCGAAACCCTGCCGCCCCAATTGATCTCTTTGCAAACTCAAAAGGATCTCCGCGCCGGGGCAAGAATATTACCGTGGAAGGAGTGAGGCTATGTACAGCGTCTTCGTGACCAGGGCACTGCCGGGCCAGGGACTAGAAAGGCTGCGTGAATTCAGCGAAGTTGCCGTCTTTCCCCTGGCCCGCGAGATAACCAAGGAGGAACTCCTCCAGGTCATTCCTGACCACGATGCCGTCATCACCATGCTGGCGGATCCCATTGATGCAGATGTGATCGCCGCGAGCCGCAAGCTGAAGGTGATCGCCAACTACGCGGTGGGCTTCAACAACATCAACATAACCGCTGCCACTGCCAGGGGCATTGCCGTGGTGAACACGCCTGATGTGCTCACCGATGCCAGTGCCGATTTCGCCTGGGCACTGCTGCTGGCGGCCGCACGGCGCGTTGTGGAGGCTGACTCCCTGGTGCGTCGGGGCCTCTTCACTGGGTGGGCTCCAGAACAGCTGCTGGGCGTTGAGGTCCACGGCAAGACTCTGGGCATCATCGGAGCGGGCCGCATCGGGCAGGCGGTGGCCAAAAGGGCCCAGGGATTTGGCATGCGTGTGCTTTACCACAATCGCAGCAGGCTCCCGGAAGCGGTGGAGAAAGAACTCAGCCTGAAATATGTTGATTTAGAAACCCTGCTAAAAGAGGCGGATTTCATCACCTTGCACTGCCCCCTCACGGCCGAAACCAGGCACCTGATTGGCGCCAGGGAACTGCAGCTCATGAAGCCCTCTGCCGTACTGATCAACACTTCCCGAGGCCCCGTGGTGGACGAAGCAGCCCTAGTCCAGGCGCTCCGGGAAAAGTGGATTTACGGAGCAGGCTTGGATGTTTATGAATGTGAACCTGACCTCTATCCGGGCTTGGCAGAGCTCCCCAACGTGGTGCTCGCCCCCCATATCGCCAGCGCGGGCAGGGAGACACGGTTAAGGATGGTGGATTTGGTGGTGAACGACGTCATCGCCGTTTTACAGGGCGAGCGTCCCCGGAATCTCGTCAACCCCGAAATCTTTGCAAAGGAGGACGGCAGATGAGCAAACGGATTTACCGGTCCAAGGATAGGAAAATCGGCGGCGTATGCGGTGGAATCGCTGAGTACTTCAACATCGACCCCACCATAGTCCGCCTGATCTGGGCTGTGTTGGCATTTGCTTATGGTACCGGGCTCTTGGCCTACATCGTAGCCTGGATTATCATCCCGGAAGAGCCCAAGGCCTTTTAGCTTCCCTACCGCCAGGCGCAAGACTCCTTAACGGGCGAAAGCGACTAGGTTTCACCTAGTCGCTTTCATGCTGGCTCCTCGGGCTGGACTCGAACCAGCAACCCTTCGGTTAACAGCCGAATGCTCTGCCATTGAGCTACCGAGGAACGCTACTGTTACTTTAGCACAGCTTTTTGGCGCTGTCAAGAGGCACACATCCTCCTTTCCACTCATATCTTGGTATGAACCGCAAACCAGGACCGTGTGGATTTCTGCACAGTCCGCGCGGTATTGATGTGTAAAGGAGGATTCAACTTTGGAAGACCAAGAAAAACTCGCCGCCGAGCAGGCGCCAAGCGAAGCCCAGGCCAATCCGGAAGCTGCAAACGTCTGCGGACCCAACACCTTCCCCTACATCGTCCGCCCTGGGGATACCATGTTCTCCATCGCCCGGCAGTTTGGAGTCAGCCTCGACGCTTTGATTGCTGCTAACCCCCAAATTCCTGATCCCAGCCAAATCCGCCCAGGACAGGTTGTATGCATCCCGCGACAGTCTACGACCTGCCCTCCAGGCACTTTCAGTTATACTGTTCAGCCAGGCGA
>FIZK01000079.1 GCA_900018335.1 uncultured Clostridia bacterium
ATCCCGCGACAGTCTACGACCTGCCCTCCAGGCACTTTCAGTTATACTGTTCAGCCAGGCGATACCATGTTCTCCATAGCCCAGAGATTTGGAGTATCCCTGGATGCCCTCATCGCAGCCAATCCCCAGATTCCCAATCCTAACCTCATCCAGCCAGGCGACACCATGTTCACTATTGCCCAGAGATTTGGAGTGTCCCTCAACGCCCTGATTGCGGCCAACCCGCAGATCCCCAATCCCAATCTCATCTTCCCAGGGCAAATCGTCTGTGTGCCCAGAACCGATGGGCGCTGCCCGTCCGGGACCTTCGCCTATACAGTACAGCCCGGAGACAGCATGTTCCTCATCGCCCAGAGGTTTGGTGTTTCGCTCAATGCCCTCATTGCCGCCAACCCGCAGATCCCCAATCCCAATCTCATCTTCCCAGGGCAGATCGTCTGTGTACCCATTGTCTCTCAGCCACCAGGGGGCTGTCCCGCGGGAACGTTCGCCTATACAGTTAGGCCGGGCGATACCATGTTCAACATTGCCCGCAGATTCGGAGTCTCTTTGGATGATCTGATCAGGGCAAACCCTCAGATCCCCAACCCCAACCAGATCAGGCCCGGGCAGATCGTGTGCGTCCCCACCCGCTAAATGAGTGAAGCCTGCACCTTCTGGTAATACTACGTTCAGGAGGTGTAGGCTTTTTCATGATCAAAGCTCGAGTTTCCCTGTACCCCGTGGACCAGGAAGGATTGGACAGTCTGACGGGGCTGCCCTCGAAGTTCTTAGACGAGCATGCCCTGGATTACGATTTTCGTCAGAGCAGCACCTCATTGGATACGACTATCACTGGCAGTGATGATGAAGTCTGGACCGCTTTGCGCCACCTCTTTCAGGAAAACTGCAGGCAGGCTCAGGACATAGTCATGGTCACCACTTTGGTGCGTTACACCTGACGAAGGCGGTAGTGTCTGAGAGTTGTGAAAACCGCTGTTTTCCACTTTCATATAAATATTTCGATTAAACACCTTGACTACCTCCAATTAATCTGCTAAGCTGAATCTGGGCCCAGTTGGTGAAAGAATTCACTATGCAAATTCAGAATTGGAGGTTTGAGCACATGAGAAAGCTTTCGCTGCTCCTTGCTGTTGTCTTGGTCTTGTCCATCAGCGCTCTGTCTTATGCCCAGTACATCGATGGAACATATGAAGCTTGGTCCGATGCTGGCGACAAGAGCATCCAGTACGCTAAGGTGTTTATCGAAGACGGAAAGATCGTTGCGGTTATCCTCCGGGAGTTCACCGACAAAATGGTGGAAAAGGATTGGACAACCTATCCTTGGCCCGAAGCTGGTGAAGCTGCCCGCACCCTCGGCTTGCAGTTTGTTGAGAACCAGGCTGCTGTAGCCGACATCGTCACCGGCGCAACCGGCAGTTCCAATGGCTTCATCCAAGCTGTGGAACGGGCTCTGATCAAAGCCAGCCCTGACAAGCCTGCTAACAAGTACTTTGACGGCGTATTTATGGGCCGTTCCGAAGTCGCTAGCCGCGGATACTACAAGGTAGTCTGGGTAACCATCAAAGACGACAAGATCGTAGATTTCAAAGCGCAGCGCGTGCTTGCCGACGGTAGCATCCAGGATCCTGCCGAGTATGGCTGGCCCCTGGAGATGGCTCGTGAAGCCTACAAAGAGGCTGCCCTGGAATCCGAACCTGGTTTCGTTGATACCATCAGCGGAGCCACCGGTCTCACCGAGATGTCCAATATTGCAGTACGCGATGCTTTAGATAGAGCTCGCATCGACAAGTAGCTCACCAACCAGCCCAAAAAGCACCTGACCATGCGTCAGGTGCTTTTTCACTGTCCACTTTTCCCCTAGTTACACTCCCACGATGTGATAGCCCGTATCCACATGGATCACTTCCCCCGTGATCCCGCTGGCGAGATCGCTGGCCAAGAACACGGCCGCGTCCGCCACTTCCCTAGCCTCCACATTGCGGCCCAGTGGTGCCTTCTTTTGGTGCAAGTCCAGCATGTCCAAAAAGCCGGAGATTCCCCTAGCCGCCACCGTATTGATGGGACCGGCGGAAATGGCATTGACCCTCACGCCCGCGGGCCCCAGATCGTGGGCTAGATAGCGCACGCTTGCCTCCAGGGCCGCCTTGGCCACTCCCATTACATTGTAATTGGGCAGCACTTTCTCTGAACCCAGGTAGGTGAGGGTGATCACGCTGGCTTCATGGGCGAACAGGGGCGTAAACACCCTGGCCAAGGCCACCAGCGAATAGGTGCTGATCTCCAAGGTGGTGAGGAAATCCTCCCGTTCTGTGAACAAGAAGGGATGGTGCAGGCAGTTCTTAGGCGCATAGGCCAGACTGTGCACCAGGCCATGGATGGTTCCCACGCTTTCCCCCACGGTTTCCTGCAGCGCCTCAATCTGTTCTGGAAAGGCAACGTCGCAGGGTACAACCGCGGCCGGCATCTTCGTGAGCTCTTGGGCCAACCCTTGCACTGCATCTTTAGTGCGCTCATTTTGGTAGCCCAGAACCAGCTCGGCTCCTTGGGCGTCCATTGCCTTGGCAATGGCCCAGGCAATGCTCCTCTTGTTGGCCACGTTGAAAATGGCAATGCGCTTTCCTTCTAGCAGCACGTGAACACCTTCTTAATCCTCGTCGTTCTGCCCCCGTTCATTCAAGCGGAAAGCCAACCTCAGCAGGCTGTCTGTGAGGTGGATGTTCTCCACGATCACATCGTCGGGCACATCCAAATGGGCAGGGGAAAAATTCCAGATACCCCGCACACCGCCTGCCACCAACACATCGCAGATGGCTTGCGCGGCTTCCTTCGGGGTGGCAATAACCCCAATCTCCGCGGGGTGTCTCTCCAGGTACCGCTCCAGTTCATCAACGTGGCGGATGGCACAACCGCCGTGGATGTTGCCGATCAAGTGGGGATCAATGTCAAAAATGGCTTCGATGGTAAACCCTTCGGCGCGAAACCACCCGTAGCTGCCGATGGCCTTCCCGATATTACCCGCTCCCACTAAGACAATGGAATGCTTCTTATCCAGCCCCAGAATCTGCCGAACCTGCTGCAGCAGTTCCGCCACATTATATCCATACCCTTGCTGTCCAAAGGAACCAAAGTAGCTCAGGTCGGAGCGGATTTGAGCTGCAGTAAAATCCAGTGCTTCTCCCAGCTGAGCGGAGGAGACCTTGTCCACGCCCATCAGCGCCAGATCGGTGAGATAGCGGAAATACACGGGCAAGCGGCCCACAACCCCTTGGGGGACTGCCTCGCGCTTCTTTCTTCCTCGAGCTGTCATCAAATTCCCCCTTGAAAAATGGTCTACTTGTTAATCTTTCTACAAGCAGACCTTGTATCCCTTTTGACAAGGTGAATTAGTAGACCGTAACCTCCTGTTTCTCCTCCAGCTCCGTTCCGGCCAGCATGTCTCGGACCGTGATCACCGCCACATAGTCACCTTTCGGAGCCCACCAGGGAATATCCACGTAGATGTAGAACCATGTATCAGGAGGGGGCTCCAGATACCATTCCTCCAGTTCCAGCACATCGCGTTGGGAAAACAGCCTGAATCCACCCTGGGTTTCCAGGGCCACGTCCACATTGATGCGCAGGAAGTAGTAGCTGTCTTCCCGGCCCAGTTCGAATCCTTCCACCACCAAATAGGCGTAGCCCCGCTCGCCCCGGGGGAAGCGTCCTTCAGGATTGACATCGTAATCATCGGCACCCCTCACTTCGTACGCCCACTCGCCGCGAGCCAGGCGCAGGGCAGTGGTTTCCTCGTCGCTGGCCCAGGCCGGGTTGGGACAGAGTAAAGACAAAAAGATACAGATCGTTAACCAAAGCAACACAACCATCTCCCAATCTGACTAGGATTTGGACCACCAATGTGTAATACTTACTAATGGGAAAGGATGAAATCATGCTGAAAGAGCTTGATCGCGGCAGATGGAGCCGCCCCACCGACAAGTCCGCCGTCTACCTGGAGATCGCCCCCGGCGAGACCTGGGGGATCCGAGTCACCCTCATCGATGACTATGCCAAGGTGGAAGCGGTTGACGGTCCTAACACCGCGTGGTATAAGGCTCCTGAGCGCTACTGCTCGATCATCCGCCCGCCCCGGTTCTGGGAACGGCTCCAAGGCGTAACTTTGGAAAGCAAGATCATGTCGGCCGTGCACGAAAAACGCCTCGTAGCCCAAGAAGAAAACGCCCGTCTGCGCGGAGAATTGGAGTAGCCGCCTGTCCTTAACGGAACAAGGTATCCGTGGCAGCTTCGCTCCCTGACTGAGGTGATTTAGGTTGGGAGGTTCTAGTTTGACATTTCTAATTGTAGGGGATACGGTTGATCCGCAGCTGTACGATCATTTCCGGCGTGAACGCTTTCCGGAATCAATCGACGCCATCCTCTCCGTCGGCGACCTGCCCCCTTGGTATTTATCATACCTCATGTCCGTGTTCAATGCGCCCCTTTATTACGTTCGCGGCAACCACGACGACAACTATGCCCACAATCCACCTGATGGTGGTGACAATATTCACGGCAAGGTGGTTACTTTCAAAGGCCTAACCATGATCGGCTTTGAAGGCTCCATGTTCTACCACCACCCTTCCGCCGTCCAGTATACGGAGCGGCAGATGCGGGCCATCTGGAGGCGCATGGCCTGGCGCTTCCTTTTCGGACGCAAAATCGATATTGTGCTGACCCACGCACCCCCCTTTGGCATCCACGACGCAGAGGATCAATGCCACAAGGGGTTCTTAACCTTCTCCCACATCATCCATAAGTACAAACCCCGTTATTTCATCCACGGCCACACCCACCTCAATTATGGATTGAAGCAAAACCGCATAGACATAGTGAACGATACCACCGTAATCAACGGCTATGGATTTCACATCCTGCAAATAGATCGCCCTGTGGAGTGAGTAGCTGATGCGAGGACGACATGCCGAAGCTTTTCACATCGCCAAGGAAGAGCTAGGGCTCACAGATTCCCTTGATCTCGGCCTGCGCACCGTGCCAGTGGACAGCATCGTGGGCTCGGTTAACCGCTGGCGGGATTTTGATGCCCGCTTTCGCATTAAAAACCGATCTACCATGCACCGCTACATGAAGATCAAACAAGCAGTGGAACGGGGCAGCACCCTGCCTCCCGTTTCCCTATATAAAGTCGGTGACAAGTACTACGTTATGGATGGCAACCACCGGGTGGCCGCCGCCAAAGAAGTGGGCCAAACCTATATCGACGCAGAAGTGATCGAGTTCTTCCCTCCCCCCAACAGCGAACCCAATTTGCTCTGGCGGGAGCGTTCTATTTTCGAACACAAGACAGGGTTAAGCGGCATCGAACTAACAGAACTGGGCGCCTACGACAAACTGCTCATGCAGATCGAACAGTACCGCCAAGAAGAATCGGAAGCCCTGGGCATGGAACAGAGCCTGCAGAGTGCCGCGGCCAGTTGGGAACAGGAGATCTACAAGCCCGTGACCCGGTTAATCCGCGAACAGGGGCTGCTCCATGAGTTTCCAGGCCGCACAGAGGCAGACCTCTTTCTGTATGCTTCCTACCACAAGGTGGCCAAAAGCCGCCTGACCAAACAGAAGGTGAGCTACAAAGAAGCCCTGGCAGATTTCAAGGTGCCCAGGCCAGATAAGACCTTCGCCGAACAGCTCAAAGATTTGATCACCAGCCTCTTCAGCCCCGATCCCCAAGATGCTTGTCCTTACGGGCTGATCATGGATGAAGATGGCTTAGTAAAGGTGACCCGGGACTGCCGGGGCTGCGTGCACTGCCGGGACTGCGTCGCGGACCGCCGGACCCTCTCGACCCAAGAACATCAATTCCTCGACTACTAATCCCAAAGGTGAACTCATGCTGGAAGTACTCAAGATCCTCAAATCCATGTATCCCAACGCAAGAACTGAGCTGAGACACGACAGCCCGTTTCAGCTGCTGGTGGCAACCATCCTTTCCGCCCAATGCACCGATGAGCGGGTGAACCAGATCACCGCGGAGCTTTTCCCCGCCTTTCCCACCGCCCGCCATTTGGCTGCAGCTAGCTTCGCAGAAGTGGCGAACTACGTGCGCAGCGCTGGACTGTGGCGCAGTAAAACCAACAACCTGCTCAAGACCGCACAAATCCTGGTGGAGAAGTACGACGGCGAGGTTCCCCAAACCAGGGAAGAGCTGGAAGCTCTGCCAGGGGTGGGGCGCAAAACGGCCAATGTGGTGCTGGCCAACGCCTTTGGCATCCCCGCCATCGCCGTGGACACCCATGTCTTCCGAGTAGCCAATCGCTTGGGCTTGTCCAACGGCTCCACGCCCCTGCAGGTGGAACAGCAGCTCATGGAGGTGATTCCTGAAGAGGAGTGGATCAGTGCCCACCACTGGCTGATCCGCCACGGCCGGGCCCTATGCAAAGCCCGCAAGCCCCTTTGTGATCGCTGCCCCCTGCAACCGCACTGCCGCTACTTCCAGGAAAACTAATCCCGTCCAATTGATCCCTGTTTTCTCCCTGATCCCCGCCACTTCCTGCTCGCCTCTTGCATCTGATACCTGCGTCCTGCTAGGCCCCGTAGGGATTCGGTTGATCCGTTGTGGTTTCCAGCAATTCTCCGGACTCGATGTCGGTGTAGATGTACACCAACGACCCGGCATCCACCTCCGCTTCCGGTGCCGGAACCTGGCCGACAATCCTAGTACCCGGCCCCACCACTTCGACCCGGAAGTTCTGCCGCTGCAGCACGGCCACGGCCTCTTCCACGCCCATGCCCCCCACATCCGGCACAGCTACCTGCCGCACCGTGCTGGTGCGGGAGGACGCTTTGCGTTCCACGCCCATGTAGGTGAGCACCTTTTCCGCCAAGCGAGCAAACACCGGCGAGGCAATGATTCCCCCGTAGAAGGCCCCCTGCGGCTCCCACAGCACCAACAGCGCCGCCATCTGTGGATCATCCTTAGGCGCAAAGCCCGCAAAGGACGTGACCATCTTGGAATGGGAATAACGCCCGTGTTCCACCAATTGGGCCGTGCCCGTTTTTCCAGCCACATCGTAGCCGGGCACTTCTGCCCTTTTCCCCGATCCCCGCTCCACAGCCATGCGCAGGACGTAGGCGGTGGTGTCAGCGATCTCGCTGGAGATGACCTGCCGCGCTTCGGGAATATCTGGCGGGAAGCTTCCCTCCTCGGTCACCATTTCCTTCACGTAGTGGAGAGGCGTGTAGATCCCCTTGTTGGCAATGGCCCCAAAGCAGGCCAGAAGCTGCACCGGTGTTACGGTGAGCCCCTGTCCGAAGCCCATGTTGGCCCAGGTAACCAAGGGAACGCTGGGCGCCGGGGCTCTCAGCACGCCCCCCACTTCTCCAGGGAAATCGATGCCCGTCTTCTGCCCCAGGTTAAAGCGGACTAAACCGTCGTAAAAGCGCTCGGGGCCCAGGTCAATGGCAAGTTTGGCGTAGTAAGGGTTACACGAGTTCTGCATGGTCTCCACAAAGGACTGGGGACCATGACCTCCCCGGTTCCAGCAGCGCACCCGCCAGCCAGAAACCAAGATGTAGCCTGGATCGAAGAAACCCGAGTGCAAAGTGGCCACTCCCTCTTGGAGGGCCAAGGCCGCGGTCACGGCCTTGAAGGTGGAGCCAGGTTCATAGGTGTCCGTTACGGCGATGTTCTTGCGATTGGCCGCGGGATACTCCGCGAAGTTCTCCAGATCAAAGGTGGGGTAAATGGCGGTGGCCAGGATTTCGCCGGTCTTGGGGTCGCTGATCAAAATCAGCCCCAGGCGGGAACCCGTCTCTAGGGTGGCCCGGCGCACCTCCTCTTCTGCGATGCGCTGGATGAAAATGTCCAGGGTCAAGATCAGATCTCCGCCCCTTTTCCCTGGAAGATAGCCCCGCACCCCATCTTCCAGGGCCCGGCCCTGGGCATCCCGCTCAAAGATGGTCTGGCCTGGGGTACCGCGCAGAAAGTCGTCGTAATAAAGCTCTAGGCCTTCCAAACCCTGATTGTCTATGCCCACAAAGCCCAACACCTGAGGCGCCACGGAGCCGTAGGGGTAGATCCGGGTTGAGGAAGGAACCACCCCGATCCCAGGCAGGTCCGCGGCGATGATGGCCCTTGCTTCCTGGTCCGTGATCTTCTTCTTGATCCACTCTACAGCAGAATGCTTCTGCAAGCGCTCCAGGATAAACTCTTCGTCAACGTTGAGCATGGACGCCAAAGTCTTGGCCGTGGCCTGGGCGTCTTCCACCTGCGCGGGGATGGCGTAAACGGTATGCGCGCTCACGCTCACGGCCAGGGGAACCCCGTTGCGATCGTAGATCCCTCCCCGCAGGCCTTCAATTGGAATGCGCTGCAGACGCTGTTCCAAAGCCTTCGCCTGGAAGAATTCGTTCTGCCAGAGCTGTAGGTAAGCCAGGCGCACCGTAAGCAGGCCCGCCGCGGCAATGAGGATTAGCAGCAGTACCAATACCCGTCTCTGCACGGCGGCAATGGAGTATCTAGCCATCTTCACCCACCCATCCTACCGAAAAGCAATCTAAGGCGGTTGAAAATGCGCCTCAACCAGGTGGCCAAGCCCGTGCTCTGGCGGGCCACCAGGTCTAGCCGCACCGTTTCTCCATCCCCACGCCGCACCACCAGTTCGCCTACTTTATCCCCGGCGTCAATGGGGGCTTTCAACTTGGGAAGGAGTTCCACCTCGCTGCTGTATTCCAAGTCCCCTTCATCCCGCACCACAACGGAATACTCCTGGCCCAAAACGGCATCGATCTGGTGCTGCACGCCGTCGGGAACCAAAACCCGGGCCTGCACCTCCTCGGTGGAGATGAGGGTGCGCAGATTGCCAAAGGCCCACTCCAGCAGCTGTTCGTTTTCTGAGTTCCTTATCTCTCGCGTACGCGCGCCCAGGACCACCGCAACTAGCCTTCTGCCGTGGCGAACGCAGGAGGTGATCAGGGTGTGGCCAGCGGGAGTTGTGGCGCCGGTCTTGCCCCCCTCGACACCGGGGGACTCCAGCAGAGGATGGGAGTTGCTGATCTTACGGTTCTGGCTCTTCAGGAAGTAGTCCGGCGCGGCCAGGATTTTCCTCATCAGTTCATGCTGGAGGGCAGCCACAAGCAGTCTGCATTGGTCGTAGGCGGTGGAGTAGTTGTTGCTGGCCATGGATAAAAGGCCCGTACAATCCACGTAATGGGTATCCTTCAGCCCAAGCTCCTGCGCCTTGGCGTTCATCAGTTTCGCAAACTCCGCCTCGGAACCCGCCACATGCTCCGCTAGGGCCACAGCGGCATCATTGGCCGACTGCAGGGCTGAAGCGTAGAGAAGCTCTTCCACACTGCAGCGATCGCCGGCCTTGAGGTTGATCTGGGTTCCTTCCCTACTGGCAGCCCTGGCACTGACTACCACCTCATCGCCTAGCCCGATCTTTCCCGCTTCCACCAGCTCCACCGCGACAAGCAGGGTCATCACCTTGGTAATGCTGGCAATGGACCTGCGCTGGTGAGCATTGTGCTCCAGGATCAAATACTGGTAGTCGCCATCGTAAACAGCATAGGCGATGGAACTCAACTCCGGTGGGGCAGAAATGCTTTCAGCAGCCCTAAGCGGTGCCCCCAGGCCGAGCACGATCAAAACCGCCAGAGCTGCCGCCTCAAATCGCCGCATTGGCTTCCCCCTTCCCTCTTCCTAAGAATAATTACGCGGCGCCAGGAGTAATTAGTACATATACTACTATGGCGCGGAAGGAGGAGGACTGTGGAAACCAAGCTCTTCCTGGAAAGGGAGGACCTGTTTGACCACTATGTCGCGGCCCACCCCAGGGGCGATGTGCTGCAGACCACCGCCTGGGGCAGGGTCAAGCAGAGCACGGGTTGGGAAGCCTTCCCCTTGGGGGTTATGGACAGGGGGAGGCTGCAAGCCGCGGCCCTGGTTTTAGCGAAGCGCCTCCCCTATATTCCCGCCGTCCTAGCCTATTCCCCCCGGGGCCCCCTCTACTCCTCGGGGGAAGCACTGGCCCACCTGCTCCAAGGGGGCACCAAGTTCCTTAGAGAGCAGGGTGCATTGGTTTGGAAGATGGATCCCGCCATCCCGGAAGCCGACCCAACCTGGCTGGAAGCAGCCCGCTCCCAAGGCCTCAAACAGGTAGAGACGGGCCTGGATTTTGACGGTGTCCAGCCCCGCCACGTGATGACCCTCAGCCTCAATCATTCTCTAGATACTCTGCTAGCCAACATGAAGCAGAAAACCCGCTACAACATCCGTTACGCCATGCGCAAAAACGTAACAGTTCAGGCCCTTAAGGAAAAGAGCCAGCTCGGAGTGTTTTACTGCCTGCTCCAGGAAACGGCCAAGAGGGACCGCTTCACCATCCGCAGTCTAGATTACTTCGAAGCCATCTGGGATCACCTGGTCCAGGCGGGACTAGCCAGAGTGTTCCTGGCCTACCATGAAGAAACCCCCTTGGCAGGCGCCATCTGTTTCCGCCTGGGGCCAAGGGTCTGGTATGTCTACGGCGCCTCCAGCAGCGAGAAACGCAATCTGCAGGCCCCCCATCTGATTCAGTGGGAGATGATCAAATGGGCGAAAGGGGCGGGATGCACCATCTACGACTTTCGAGGGGTATCGGGAGACCTGCGTCCCGAACACCCCCTCTACGGACTCTACCGCTTCAAAGAAGGTTTTGGAGCCACACTGGAAACCTACGTAGGTGAGTTCGATCTCCCCATTCGACAAGGAGGGTATGCCCTGTGGCTCGGGGGACTCAGGATGCACAACTGGATCCGCAGGTACAAAAGGCAGGCCCACTAGGTTTCTCCGCCTGGGTGGAGGTGAACCTCTCGGCCCTGGAACACAACCTACAGCTAGCCAAAGGACGCAGTCCAACGCCCATCCTGCCTATCCTCAAGGGGGATGCCTACGGACACGGCGCCCCCGTAATTGCCGCTTTCCTAAAGAGCAAGGGTTGTTCCGCTCTGGGTGTGAGCACTGTAGAAGAAGCCCTGGATATCTTGGAGTGGACCAATGCCCAGATCGTGCTGCTCACTCCGCCCCTGCCCGAGCAGCTGCCCGCGGTGGTTGAGCGCGGCATGATCCCCACCATCACCTCCCCGGAGGTGGTACCCCAGCTGAACCGCCTGGCCAAGCTGAGGAAAAGGGTTCTCACGGTCCAGATCAAGGTAGATACTGGTTTTGGACGCCTGGGGGTAGCCCCGCAGGACTTTGCGGGGCTGGCTGATCTGATCAGAAACGCCTCCCATCTGCATTTGGGAGGCGTTTTCACCCACTTCGCTGCAGCCGCTTGTGACCGCAAATTCACTCAACAGCAGCTCGAACAATTCCTCGCCCTGCGCAGTCAGTTCCAAGCAAGCTTTGGCTCAGGGGACGTCATCTGGCATGCCGCCAACAGCGCGGCCTATCTTACCATGCCCGCCAGCCATTTAGATCTAGTGCGCTTGGGCAATGTGCTGTACGGACAAACTTCACTGCGTCTGCCCCGCTTCTGGGATCTCCAGGGGACGTGGCAGTTCAAAGCCCGCATTATCCATACGCGCTGGCTTCCTCCCGGTCACAGCGTGG
>FIZK01000080.1 GCA_900018335.1 uncultured Clostridia bacterium
TCCGACTGATCAGGTCCAATAGCCTTTCCAGCTCGTCGTCGGAGTAATACTCTATGGCTATTCTCCCGGCTCCCTTTCTATATGTCACCGTCACCTTGGTTCCAAACCGCCGCTGCAGATCATCCTCCAGCTCCACCAACTCTGGGCTCTTCATCTTGGTACGGCGGCGCGTGGCGCCCTCTGGCTTCTTGACCAACTCCTCCAGCTGCCGCACGCTCAAGTCCTGGGCAACCACCTTTTTCGCCAGCTCCGCACGTTTCTTCTTGTTGCTTACGCCTAAAAGGACTTTGGCATGGCCCACCGAGAGCAGACCGTCTGCAACCAGCTTGCGCTCTTCTTCGTCTAGACTCAGCAACCTTAAAGCGTTGGCGATACTGGAGCGCTTCTTGCCCACGGCCTGTGCCGCTTGACTTTGCGTAAACCCAAACTCCTCCATGAGCCGCCGGTAGCCCTCCGCTTCCTCAATGGGATTGAGGTCTTCCCGCTGCAGGTTCTCAATCAGAGCCACCTGCATCACTTCCAGGTCCTCAAACTCGCGGATCAGGGCAGGTACTTCCGTAAGTCCCGCCATGCGGGCAGCACGAACGCGCCTTTCCCCGGCTATGAGCTGATAACCCTTTCCCTGGCGCCGCACCAGGACGGGCTCCAAAAGCCCTAACTCCGATATGGATTCAGCTAACTCCGCGAGTTTTTCCTCATCAAAGATCTGCCTGGGCTGAAAGGGGTTGGGCTCGATGAGTTCCAAAGGGATCTGCTGAACGCCGCCCTCCGTATCGCCGCTCTCAGGCTCCACTTCGGGAATGAGCGCCCTCAAACCTCTGCCTAACCTCTGAGTACTCATGAGTTCAAGACCTCCTGGGCTAAGCTCGCATAGGCTTCCGCCCCTTTACTCTTCGGGTCGTAGAGCGCTATGGGCTTGCCAAAACTCGGCGCTTCTCCTAAGCGCACGTTGCGGGGTATGATGGACTGATAAACTCTCACAGTGTTCTGGAAATAGGTCTTCACGTCTTCGATCACCTGCTGCGAGAGATTGGTGCGTACATCATACATGGTCATCACAACGCCTTCCCATTCCAAGGTGGGGTTGAGGTGTTCCTGCACCATGGCAATGGTGCTTACCAGCTGGCTCAGCCCTTCCAAAGCGTAATACTCGCATTGAATGGGGACTAAAACAGAATCGGCTGCCGTCAGCCCGTTCACGGTGAGCAGGCCCAAAGACGGCGGAGCATCTATAACAATGAAGTCGTAGCGGTCCCGCACCAACTCCAAGGCCTTCTTCAGCCGGAACTCCCGAGATAGGGTGGAGACCAGCTCAATCTCTGCTCCGGCCAAGTCGATGGTCGCTGGGGCTACATGAAAGTTGTCAATATCCGTGGAAGTGATAATCCGTTCGATCTTGTCCCCGTCGATGAGCACCGAATACATGCAGCGCGTAATGGCCCGCTTGTCAATCCCCACACCGCTGGAGGCGTTCCCTTGGGGATCAATGTCCACCAGGAGCACCTTTTTCCCAGCTAAAGCCAAGTAGGCGCTTAGGTTTACCGCAGTAGTGCTCTTTCCAACTCCGCCTTTTTGGTTGACGATTGCAATCACTTTAGCCATCGGCTTCACTCCCTTGGCCCTTCTGCACCGTTATCACAATTCGGTAAACCTGGTCGTCATCCTGCTCGTCCAGTTTTACCTCAAGGCCGCTGGACTTCAGTGTCCTCACCAGCTGATGCACGCTGTTGGAAAAGATGCGCAGATCCTTAATCACTAATTTCTGTCTCCGTCCGCGCTTATCCTGCTTTCGCGAGGAAGCAGACTGCGCGGAGGCGAGGATTGAATCCACCAGCGCTTCCGTCTGCTTGACACTGAGTCCCTCTCCAATTATCCTCTCCAAAACCTCGAACTGTTGTTCGGTGCTTTCCAGGCGCAGCAAAGCTCGCCCGTGCCGCTCGCTCAACATTTCCCGGGAAATGATCTGCCTAATCTCCTCCGGCAGCTTCAACAGCCGCACCTTGTTGGCTACGCTAGCCTGGCTGATACCCAGCCGCTGGGCCAATTCTTCCTGGGTCAAGCTAAACTCGCTGAGCAGCCTCTGGTAGCCCTCGGCAACTTCCAGGACGTGCAGATCGCTGCGCTGCAGGTTCTCGATGAGGGCCAGTTCCGCAGCCTCCCGATCATCCACATCCCGAACAATGGCGGGGATCACTTCCCAGCCCAGGAGCCTGCAAGCCCGCAGCCGGCGCTCGCCCACAATCACCTCGTAACCTATGGGCGCCCGGCGCAGCATGATGGGTTGGAGCAGACCATGGATGCGAATAGATTCCGCCAATTCGGCCAGGGCCTCTTCGTCAAATTCCTGCCTCGGCTGGTATTTCCCGGCCACGATGAGGTGGACGGGCACAGACTGAACTTCTTCAGACCAGCCTTCCGCAGACTTCTGTTTGCTGCTGCCGCTGCTTTTCCGTCTCAGTAGCACTTCCGTCAGCTTCATACGCTCACCTCTCCAACGGATAGTAGTTACTTCTGTACGGAAAGGTAAGTTCCTTCCCCGGGCAGGAGGAAACAGAAAAGCCCCCCTGATGGGGACTATCTTAAGGGTCTTTTCTCAGGGATGCCCGCCCGCCGGGGATAAGAGCCGGGGGTGGGGGCCGTCTTCTTAAAGAGAAGTATGGTCCGCTCACCTAAGTCAAAAGGCAGCTGCAAAGGGAACACTCGTTCTAAACCAACATGCATGGCTTCCATGGCTGCCGCCGCGCTCTGAATTTCCGCATCTACTTCGCCGGACTTGTAGGCGGCAAAAAATCCGCCCACCTTAACCAGGGGGGTACCGAGCTCCAGCAGAACGGGGAGGGAGGCTACGGCCCGGCTCACCACCAGATCATAGACCTCGCGATGCTCTGGGTCCTTACCCGCATCCTCGGCTCGGGCATGGAGGGTGCCCACGTTAGGCAGTTCTAGTTCGGCCGCGGCTCGGTCCAAAAAGGCCAGCCTTTTGCGCAGGGAATCCAAGAGCATAAGCTCCCAGCCTTCCCGAGCCAAGGCCAGGGGCACGCCAGGAAAGCCCGCGCCAGTACCCAAGTCCAAGCAGCGCAGCTGGGCAGGCCACTCCAGCATGAGGATGCTCAGACTGTCCAGGAAATTCTTCACAGCCATTTCCCTAGGCTCCACAATGCGGGTGAGGTTGAGCTCGCGGTTAGCATCAAGCACCAGCTCCGCGAAGTGTGCCATGGCAGGGATTTTGTCTTCCAAATCGTTAAGGTTCCAAGCCCGCAGCCCCATCCTTAAGGCCTCGGCAAAGTTGCCGTGCTCAAAGATCATGCCTCCGCCCTCCGTTTTTCCTGCTCTAAGTAGATGAGCAGTACACTGATGTCAGCTGGGGTCACCCCGGAAACTCTGGAAGCCTGGCCCACCGAAACGGGCCTGATGGCGCTTAGGCGATCCACCGCTTCCTTAGAAAGCCCCTTGATTTTCGAATAATCGAGGCCCTCCGGGAGAAGCTTGCTCTCCATGCGCTCAAAACGCTCGATGGCAGCTTGCTGCCTGTTGAGATAACCCTCATACTTCACCTGGATCTCCACCTGTTCCCGAACGGACCGGGGGAGATCAGGCAGGTTAGAGAACAGGCCCAGGTCCTCATACTTAACTTCTGGGCGCCTGAGCAGATCCGCCAAGGTTGCGCCCTGTTTGAGGGGCGCGGTGCCCAGCTCTACCAGCTTTTCGTTGACCTCGGCCGTTCCGCGCACAGTAGTATTGGCCAGCCTTTGCACTTCGGCCTCCACCATTTCCTGCTTGGTCTGGAAGGCCGCGTAGCGCTCCGGGCTGATCAGTCCCAGGGAGTAGCCCAGGGGAGTGAGGCGCACATCAGCGTTGTCCATGCGCAGCGACAAGCGGTATTCAGCCCGGGAAGTCATCATCCGGTAAGGCTCCGTCACACCTTTGGTGACCAAGTCATCAATGAGCACGCCGATATAAGCTTGGGAGCGGGGGATGATCACAGGCTTTTTGCCCTGCAGGAAACGGGCGGCGTTGATACCGGCCATGATGCCCTGAGCGGCCGCTTCCTCATAGCCGGAAGTGCCGTTGATCTGGCCGGCGCAAAACAGCCCCCTGATCTCTTTGGTTTCCAGGGAAGGGTGGAGGGCGAGGGGATCTAAGCAGTCATATTCAATGGCGTAAGCCGGGCGCATGATTTCCACATTTTCCAACCCAGGAATGGTGCGCAGCATCTCTTCCTGCACCTCAAGGGGCAGGGAAGTGGAACAGCCGCTGAGATACCCTTCGTTGGTCTCCCAGCCTTCCGGTTCAATGAACACCTGGTGGCTGTCGCGGTCCGGGAACTCCACAATCTTCGTTTCAATGGAAGGGCAGTAGCGGGGACCTTGCCCCACAATGGCTCCACCGTACAAAGAGGTACGGTGCAGATTGTCACGGATAATGCGGTGGGTTTCCGGGGTGGTGTAGGTGACATAGCAGGGTACCTGCTCCACATTAAGCCCCTCTGTTTCAAAGGAGAAGCCGGATAGGGTGGCGTCGCCGGGCAGCTTTTCCAGTCTGTCCAGGTCGATGGAGCGCAGATTAACCCTGGGAGGAGTCCCGGTCTTAAAGCGAACCACGGGGAGCCACTTTTTCAGGGCGTCCGCCAGCTCCACCGCGGGGTGCTGGCTCTGGGGCCCAGAGGCATACTGCAGCTCGCCGATGTGGATGACGGCACGCAAATAGGTGCCAGTGGCCAAGATCACCACCGGGGCGTGGATTTTCACCCCACCCCGCAGCACCACGCCCTGCACGGCCTGGTCCTCAATGATCAGATCCGTAACCAGGCCTTCCTTGAGGTAGACACCGGGTGTGGTCTCCAGGACATATTTCATCCGCCTCTGATAGAGCTTGCGGTCAAGCTGGCAGCGCAGTGACTGCACAGCGGGCCCGCGCCTGGTGTTAAGCAGTCGCATCTGCATTAAAGTAGCGTCGCAGTTGCGGCCCATCTCGCCGCCCAAGGCGTCAATTTCCCGCACCAGCGTAGCCTTGCCCGAACCGCCAATGCTGGGGTTGCAGGGCAGCAGCGCCACGTTATCCAGATTGAGAGTCAAGATCAACACTCTATGGCCCAGGCGCGCCAAGGCCAGGGCGGCTTCGGCCCCGGCATGTCCAGCACCCACCACTACAGCATCAAAACTGTGACGCATGTTGCACCCCTTCCTACTTGCCGATGCAGAACTCGGCAAAAATGCGATCCAGCACGTTCTCCCGCACCGTCTCTCCGGTGATTTCCCCTAAAGCCTCCAGGGCGTGGTAGAGATCCACTGCAATCAAATCCAAAGGCAGGCCCGCCTGCAAAGTCCCCAGTGACTCCCGCAGGTACTTCAGGGCTTGCTGCAGGGCCTGTTTGTGCCGGGATCTGGTAATCAGGGCCCGGGAACCCGCGGAGCTGTTAATAGCGCCGGTGCCCAAGAGACCTAGAGCAGCCTGGGTTAGGGAGGCCACAACCTGTTCCGGTTCCTTGCGCAGTGAAATCTCCAGGATGGGAGCCTCGATCTCGCCCAAGGCTTCCAGCTCCCAGGCGGGGGGCAGATCCGTCTTGTTGATCAGCACCAGGCGCCGCCGTCCCTTGGTCATCTCCAGAATCTGGAAGTCTTCCGCAGTCAACTCTTCACTGCGATCCAGTACATGCAGCACCAAATCGGCTTCCTGGATCAACCGCAGGCTCCGCTCCACGCCCAGCCGCTCCACCAGATCGCTGCTTTCCCGGATACCGGCGGTGTCCACAAGCCGCAGGGCCAAGCCCTGCAAATTGACCACTTCTTCAATGGTGTCCCTGGTGGTGCCGGGGATGTCTGTTACCAGGGCCCTGTTTTCATCGAGCAATGTATTGAGGAGGCTGGATTTGCCCACATTGGGCTTGCCTGTAATCACCGTCTTTAAACCTTCCCGCAGGATTTTGCCATCATCCGCGGTGGCGAGCAAAACTTCCAGCTGCTTGATGCCTGCTTGGAGACCGCGCTCTAACTGGGCTAGTTCCACTTCAGGCAGATCGTCTTCGGGGAAATCGATGCTGGCCTCAATGCGCACGGCCAGATCATACAACCCCTCCCGGATCTCCTTGATCCGACGGCTGAGGCTGCCTTCCAGCTGATCTACAGCCACCTCCAGGCCCACTCGGGTTTGGGATTGAATCAAATCAATGACTGCTTCCGCCTGCGCCAAATCCAAGCGCCCATTGAGGAAGGCGCGCTTGGTAAACTCCCCGGGCTCGGCCAGCCTTGCCCCAAGCTTCAAGGCAAGACCCAGGATTTCCCGCACCACAACCACTCCACCGTGGCACTGGATCTCCACCACATCCTCCGCGGTATAAGAATGGGGGGCGCGCATGATCGCGGCTATGGCCTCGTCCAGCTTGCGACCTGTTTCCGGATCCACCACTTTTCCATAACGCAGGGTGTAAGTGGGCTGCTGGGCAAGGCTTTTGCCGTCTTTTCTGCGGAACATCTGATCTGCTATGGCCACGGCCTCTGAGCCGCTTAAGCGCACAATACCGATGCCCCCTTCACCTAAGGGGGTTGCCACTGCAGCAATGGTATCACCTGCCATGCCCATCACCTCAGAAGATATTCTACCACAAAACAAAAAAGGGCGTACCTTGGGCACACCCTCTGTTCCGTGAACCACCGTTATTCAGGAAGGATTACCACCCGGCGGTAAGGCTCCTGGCCTTCGCTTTGGGTCGTTACCCCATCATACTCGTTCACCGCCTGGTGGACGATGCGGCGCTCCGCTGCGGTCATGGCGCCTAAGGCCACCCGGCGCCCGGAATCCTGCACTCTACGGGCAGCCCTATGGGCTAGAGCGCGCAGGGACTCTTCGCGGCGAACACGGTAATCACCGATATCGAGGTTGATGCGCATCCACTCCCCGTCCTGGCGGTTAACGGCCAGGCTGATCAGGTACTGCATGCTCTGCAGCGTCTGACCTTTGCGGCCGATCAGGATGCCCAGATCATCCCCTTCGATCCTTATGTTCACAGCTTCCTCATCTGCTTCTCCCACGACTCGCGCGGAAATATCCATATGGCGCAGCAGTTCGGTGGTGAACCCAATGGCCCGTTCCAACTTAGCCTCGTGCAGGGGCTTTTTCTTTTCCACCCTAACCCGGGCCATCTTGCCTCCTAAAATCCCGAAGAACCCTTTGGTGCCTTCCTCTAAAACAGTAACCTCAACTTCATCCCTCTCGGCTTGCAGCTTCGCAAGGGCTTCACTAATCGCTTCGTCCACGGAACGAGCTTCCACTTCGATAAACTCCATTGCCCTGGCCTCCTCTTAATCACTCAACGGGATACAGCTTGTTCATCCATGCCTGCTGCACGATGCCAAACACGTTGCTGGTAATCCAATAGATAACCATCCCCGAGGGGAAACTCAAGCTGAAGATCCCGATCATTATCGGCATGACGAACAGCATGGCCTTCTGCGATGGGTCGCTCAAAGTCATTCTGGACTGGATGTAGGTGGTGAGAGCAGATAGAATGGGGAGAATATAGTACGGATCAGGCTGGTTCAGCACCCAGAGGCCCAAGAATGTAGCTCCTTCCCCTAAGGCATTGCTGCCCAATACCCGGAAAAACGCCCATAAAATGGGAAGCTGCACCAGCATGGGCAGGCAGCCGCCCAATGGGTTGATCTTGTGCTCTTTGTAGAGCTCCATCATCTTCTGCTGGTACTTTTCCTTATCATTCCCATACTTCTGCTGAAGCTTCTCTAACTCCGGCTGCAGCCTGCGTACGGCAGCCATGTTCTTAGTCTGGCTCACCATCAGGGGGTAGAGCAGCAGGCGAACAATCACTGTAGAAAGAATAATACTAAGCCCGTAACTTCCGGTTAACTCCACCAGCTGGTTGAGTATCCACCCCAGCCCCCCGGCCAGCCAATCCATAATCGCACCCAATGCTAAGTCCTCCAATCAGTTAAGGAACGGGATCAAATCCTCCCGGATGCCAGGGATGGCATCTGCCAATTCTCTTCATGGCTAACCACAGTCCCCTCCAGCCGTGCTTGTTGATGGCCAGGAGGGCATATTCTGAACAGGTGGGATAAAACCGGCAGCTCCTGGGTAAGAGCGGCGAAACAAACCTTTGATAGCCCCTAATGAGCAAAGTTACCAGCTTAAGCATGCTCTTCACCGCTCCCGGCTGAACCCGCTGCGCCTTCCAGAAGGCCGCTCCTTTTCAGAGTGCAGCGGAGATCCCCCTTCAAGTCCGCGAAACTGGCGCCCACCGCGCTCCGTTTCGCCCCAATCACCACATCATAGCCAGGCGAGAACTGGTTTGTTAGTTCCTGCACAATCGCTTTCAGTCTTCTCCTAACCTTATTGCGGGTCACAGCGGTACCTAACTTTTTGCTCACAGCAAAGCCCACGCGGCTAGCTGTCTTCCCGTTGGGCAGGGCAGATACCACAACGTATCTGCCAAAACAAGGGGTCCCCTTTTTGTAGACAAAAGAAAACTCGCGGGGATTCCTCAATCGCTCCACGCTGAAACCTCCTGAGTACCCGCACTGCGTTAGGCACTGATGATTTTCCGCCCCTTCCTGCGCCGGCGAGCCAACACCCTCCGGCCTCCGGGGGTGCTCATTCTAGCACGAAAGCCATGAATACGCTTCCTTCTGAGCGTCTTAGGCTGAAAAGTCCGCTTCACGCTGAGTCCTCCCTTCACAACACCTTCTAACATGACATTCAAAGCGATTATATCTTATTCTTGAAAAGGGTGTCAATAGCAACGCCCCCTCCGCTACAGTTATGCACAAATGAACACAGAATCATCCACAATCTGCCCACATGGTTGTGGATAACTGGAGTAAACACATGTTCCCAGCACCGATTTGCCCACCAAAACACGGTTTTTTATCCACAGGTTGTTGATAACTTGGGGATAACCCCGCTTTTGGCGGCTGTGGAAAACTTACCATTGACCCTTTAAGCAGGGTTTGAAAATTCGGCAGACAATTTCGCCACTTTTGCGAAACGCCGCTGTGGTCAACCTGTGCAAAACTTTGGGGAAAAATAAACGGTTGTCCACACCTAGCTTAGTTAACGCGAAACCCCAGCTCCCTGTGGAAAAGCTGTTGAACTTGTGGATAAATCCCTGTATGATGGGTGTGGACAACCTTTCAAAAAGCCTCTTTTTGTGCATAACTTGCGCGCAACCTGAGGATGAGTCAGGGCGCGCAAGCAGGATACTGTGGATAAATCAAGAACTTAACTTGAGGAGATCGAGTCATGGGGAGGGTACGCAATGGATCAACTGAACCAATTGAGACTGGTTTGGGAAGAAGTCCTGAACATTATGGCCGCCGATCTGCCCGAGCGGTCTTTCGATGCCTGGCTGAAGGACAGCCGACCAGTCCATCTCGATGGTAATACTTTATATGTAGAGTTCCCCAATGAGTTTACCAAAGACTGGGTGGAAGCCCGCTATGTAAACCCTCTCACCAGGACTCTGCGGCAGGTCACCAACAGAGATTGGGACATCAAGTTCACCATCCCGGAAGGAGTCAAGTCCCTGGGTTCTCCCGGCGCTGCCGGGACAAGGAACGCGCCAAGCGGGAACTGGTCTCAAAACCGCGTACAGCGCAGCGAGGAGGTTCCTCCCGCGCCGCCCCCCCGGTCATCGGTGCTCAATCCGCGATATACCTTCGATTCCTTCGTGGTGGGCAACTCCAACCGTTTTGCCCACGCTGCTTCCCTGGCGGTGGCGGAAGGGCCGGCCAAGGCGTACAATCCCCTCTTTATCTATGGAGGGGTGGGGCTCGGCAAAACCCATTTGATGCACGCCATTGGGCACTATGCCCTGGAGCAGAACCCCAATATCTCAGTGGTGTATGTCACCTCGGAGACTTTTACCAATGATCTGATCTCAGCCATCGGCAAGAAGTCCATGGTTGATTTCAGGAACAAATACAGAAATGCGGACATTTTGCTCATCGACGATATCCAGTTCGTGGCGGGGAAAGAGTCAACCCAGGAAGAGTTCTTCCATACGTTCAACGCGCTTTACGAAGCCAACCGCCAGCTGGTGATCTCCTCGGACAGGCCTCCCAAGGATATCCCCACTCTCGAGGAGCGGCTGCGCAGCCGTTTTGAGTGGGGCCTCACTGCGGACATCCAGCCGCCGGATATCGAGACCCGCATCGCTATCCTGCGCAAGAAGGCCAAGGATGACAACCTGGTCATCGATCAAGAAATCCTCAGCTACATCGCCACCCACGTCCAATCCAACATCAGGGAGCTGGAAGGAGCACTGGTAAGGGTGACCGCCCATGCCAACTTGCACAATGCGCCCCTTAGCTTGGAGACGGTGGCAGAAGCTTTGAAAGACATCTTGAAAGCCCCTGTGCACCAGCCGGTGACCATTGAAGGTATTATGGAGATTGTGGCTGATTACTACGCCATCAAAGTTTCAGAGCTGAAGTCTAAGCGCCGCACGAGGAACATCACTTTCCCCCGGCAGATCGCCATGTATCTAGCCCGGGATCTTACGGATAGTTCCCTGCCCGAGATAGGACAGGCTTTTGGCGGACGCGACCACTCCACGGTGATCCATGCCGTTGAAAAGATCGAAAGCGAGCTCAAACTGGATCCTTCGCTGCACAATACGATCACGGAGTTAATCAGTCTGATCCGCAGGGGTTGAGCATAAGCTGTGGAAAAGCTTGGGGATAGCTTTTTTGGCGATTTGGCCTTTGTTGGCGTTGTGGATAACGCGCGGAAGTATTCAACAGGTTGTCCGTCTGCCAAAATCCAACTCTGTCGGGCCAAAACCAGTTTTCCACATTTAAACAGCCCCTACTACTACTCCTACTATTAAAGATCTTTATAAACTACCAAGAAGAGCCGCGCGCGAGTAATCCACAGGAGGTAAAGCCATGCAATTTCAGATCAAATGTTCCGACTTGTTGAGCAGTGTTGCCATTGCCGAACGAGCCATATCCACAAACGATCAAACTCCCGCCTTAACAGGACTGCATCTATCAGCAAACGAAGACTCTGTTACCCTAACTGCAAATAACCTGCAGATCGCTGTTCAAACCAAAGCTCCCTGCCAAGTTTTTGAACCGGGAGAACATATCGTCAGCGGCAAACTTTTCTGCGAATTGGTGCGCAAGCTGCCTAACGAACCGGTGACCATCAAATGGCAGGATGGCCAGGTTTTGGTAAGTGTAGACACCATGGAGTTTGCCCTAAACACCATTGTGGACGATGAATTTCCAGAATACCCCAATTGCCAAGATAGGGTGATGAGCTTAACAGACTATGAACTAGAGCGCTTGATCCGCCACAGCGTGTTTGCGGCCTCCAACGATGAGCACAAACCGATTTTCATGGGAGTTCTGGTGGAGATCGCCAATCAGGGTATTAACTTCGTAGCCACCGATTCCAACCGCCTTTCCTTCGTCCGAGCCCAGACCGGCCAGACGCATCTGGATCAAGGCGAGTACATAGTACCGAAGATCAACCTTATCGAGTTGGTACGCTGCTTGCCCATGACGGAAACCATGGTGGATGTGTTCTACGGCGACAACCAGCTGGCGTTCCGTTTTGAAGATACCATCTTCACCACCCGCCTTATCGACGGTCGGTTCCCCAGATACCTCTCTGTGCTCTACACGGATCAGGAAACCGCCATAATCGTGAAAAGGCAGAAGTTGATCCAGGCCCTGGAGCGGGCTGCCCTGTTTGGGCGCGCCGATGAAGCTCCCGTCTTGATTCAAGTTAACGAAGGCATACTAGAAGTGGCTACCACCTCCAGGCTGGGTAAGTCCCAGGAGCAGTGCAATGTTGAGCAGCGCGGCCCGCAGCAGCAGGCTGCCTATGCCCCCAAGTTCCTCTTGGATATGCTCAAAACCATGAGCGGGGATCAAGTGGAGTTTCGTTTCGAAGGGACCAGGCAGGCTCTGATCAAGGCGGAAGACAGCGATGATCACCTCTACGTTGTCATGCCCATGAGAATCTGACAAGAGAAGAGGATTGGTTTCTGTGAAGGAAATAGCCATCAAAACAGATGCTATCCAACTCGATCAATTCCTAAAATGGGCCAGCATCGTCTCCACGGGAGGGGAAGCGAAGCGGCTAATCCAGGAGGGAATGGTCAAGGTAAACGGCCGGGTGGAAACGGCGCGCTCACGCCAGCTGCAGCCTGGAGCTGTGGTAGAAGTGGGCGGGGAGACTTTCCTAGTTGGGTCGGAGAGTTGAATGAGGCTGGAATCCCTTTCCCTTCAGGACTTTCGGAATTACGAACGTGTCAGCCTGGAACTGAATCCCGGGCTGAACATCTTCGTGGGCGATAATGCCCAGGGGAAAACCAACCTCCTGGAGGCCGTGTATGTATTGGCCCTGAGCAAGTCCTATCGAGCGGCGCGGGATACAGATCTGATTAGGCAGGGAGCCGACCGTGCAGTGGCAGTTGCCCGGGTGAGGAGGCTGGCCGCCGTGGAGCTGGGCTTTGTGCTCAGCCATACGGACAAGAAACGTCTGTTGGTGAACCAGAAAGCCACCACGGCTAACCGCTTTGTGGGGAACCTCAACGCTGTGCTCTTCAGCCCCGACAGCCTTCAGTTGGTGAAAGGCGCACCTTCAGATCGGCGCCGCTTTTTGGATGTCCAGATCTGCCAGATCGATCCGGTGTACCGCAAGACGCTCCTGGAGTACCAGCGGGTAGTACGCCAGCGCAACAGCCTGCTCAAAGCGGCCCAGGAAAGCCGGGCTCACCTAAATCAGCTGCCCGCTTGGGATAGGCAGCTGGTGAACCTGGGCAGCCAGGTGATGCAGCGCCGGCGCACCGTGGTGGCGAGCCTGCAGAATATTACCCGGGGAATTCACGGGGAGATCAGCCAGGACCGGGAAGAACTCCAGTTGATATACCAGCCCTTCTTTGCGGAGAACGGATACAGCCAGTCTGAAGGGGACAGGCAGGAAGAAGAAGAGCTGAAAGCCATCTTCAGACAGGAGCTCCAAAGGCTGCGCCGGGAGGAGATCCGCCGCGGCTGCACCCTGGTTGGGCCCCAGCGGGATGACTTGCTCTTTGTGGTTAACGGCATGGATCTGAAGAAGTATGGCAGCCAAGGCCAGCAGAGAAGCGCGGTGCTCGCCTGCATTTTAGCTGAACTCGAGCTCATGTATGGGGAAACCGGGGAGTATCCAGTGGTTCTTTTGGACGATGTCATGAGCGAGTTGGATCAAAACAGGAGGCTGCAGCTCTTGACCCTCCTCAACGACAAAGCCCAGACCATAGTTACCACGACGAGCCTGGCTAGCTTTCCCGCGGAGCTGGTGCAGAGGGCTGCCGTCTACAGAATTGAGCGGGGAAGGATCGCATGAGGGGAGCGGGAACATGTTTCTGCACATTGGCGGCGATGTTATGATCCCAATGAAAGACATGATCGGCGTTATTGATCTGAGCCGTCAGGATTCGCCGATAAACTTAGAATTTCTAAAAACTGCAGACGAAGAGGGTTTTGTGGTACAATTAACAGGGAAACCCGCTTCACTAGTAATCTGCACTAAGCAAGTCTATCTGTCGCCCATCTCTACCCAAACACTTCAGAAAAGGGCACGCAGAAGTTTCGAGCAGACAGAATAAGGAGAGTTGATAGTTTGGACAAGAACAAGGCTCCTAATAATTATACAGCGGACCAAATCCAGGTCTTGGAGGGCCTGGAAGCGGTGCGGCTCCGGCCGGGCATGTACATCGGCAACACCCATGTGGGCGGTTTGCACCACCTCTTCCAAGAGGTGGTTGACAACTCCATCGATGAGGCCATGGCCGGCTACTGCGACCGCATCGATGTGGTCATCCACGAAGATGGCTCACTGTCCGTGCGGGACAACGGCAGCGGCATCCCCGTGGAGGTCCACTCCAAGACAAAGCTTTCCACCCTGGAAACGGTGCTCACCATCCTCCATGCGGGCGGTAAGTTTGGCCAGGAAGGTGGACACTACAAAGTCTCAGGGGGACTCCACGGTGTGGGGGTGTCCGTTGTTAACGCGCTCTCCGAGTGGCTGGAGGCCCAGGTCTGGTACAATGGGCGCCATTATCTGCAGAGATATGCCAGGGGAGTGGCCCAAGGACCGGTCCAGGATTTAGGAGCTACCAAGGAGCGGGGGACTCTAATCCGCTTCATGCCCGATGCCCAGATCTTCCAGACCATCGATTTCCAGGCAGAGATCATCGTGTACCGCCTGCGGGAACTGGCCTTTTTGAACAAGGGCATTACCATCACTTTTGAGGATCGGCGCATCAAGCGCCAGCACCGCTTTTTGTACAAGGGCGGCATTGTTTCCTACGTCAATTATCTGAACCGCAACAAGACGGTGCTGAACAGAAACCCCATCTACATCTCCGGCGACAGAGACGGCGTGGAAGTGGAGGCTGCCATTCAGTACAATGACAGCTACGCTGAAACCATGATCAGCTTTGCCAATAACATCAACACCCACGAAGGCGGCACCCACATGGTGGGCTTTCGCAGCGCCCTCACGCGCACCATCAACGACTACGCCCGCCGCAGGAATTTCCTGAAGAACTCCGATGAGAATTTCAGCGGCGACGACGTTCGCGAGGGATGCACTGCCTTGATCAGCGTGCGTGTGAAGGACCCGCAGTTTGAAGGCCAGACCAAGACCAAGCTGGGCAACAGCGAAATCAGGGGCATCGTGGAATCTCTGGTGAACGAGGCTTTGGCTTCTTTCCTAGAGGAGAACCCAACGGAGGCCAAGCGCATCGTGGAAAAATGCATTCAGGCCTCTAGGGCTAGGCAAGCGGCGCGCAAGGCCAGGGAGCTGACCAGGCGCAAGAGCGCCCTGGAAATATCGTCTTTACCGGGTAAACTGGCCGACTGCAGCATCACAGATCCGGAGCTTTGCGAGATCTTCATCGTGGAGGGAGACTCCGCTGGAGGTACGGCGAAGCAGAGCAGGGATCGGCGCTTCCAGGCCGTGTTGCCCTTAAGGGGCAAGATTTTGAACGTGGAAAAGGCGCGGCTGGATAAGATCCTGAGCAATGCAGAAATCAGATCCATGGTCACAGCCTTTGGTACCGGCATCGGCGAGGATTTTGACATTACCAAGGCACGCTACCACAAAATCGTGCTCATGACCGACGCCGACGTGGACGGTGCCCATATCCGCACACTGCTTTTGACTTTCTTCTACCGCTACATGCGTCCCCTGTTGGAGCAGGGCTATGTGTACATCGCCATGCCTCCCCTCTACGGAGTGCGCAAGGGGAAGGAGATCTACTATGCCTACGATGAGGAGGAACTGGATCAGATCCTGGAGCGCATTGGCCGTTCTGGCGTAATTATCCAGCGCTACAAAGGGCTCGGTGAGATGAACGCGGAGCAGCTCTGGGATACTACCATGGACCCCGAGAAACGCACCATTCTGCAGCTTTCAGTGGACGACGCCATTTTGGCCGATGACATCTTCACCACTCTCATGGGCGAAAAGGTGGAGCCCCGCCGGGAGTTCATCGAGGCCCATGCTGCGGAAGCGACTAATATAGACATTTAACCGGGGGTGTATTTACTTGAGCATCAATCTTAGCAGCGGAAAAATAGTCCCCGTTAAGATCACCGAGGAAATGAAAACCTCGTATATCAACTACGCCATGAGCGTAATCGTTGAGCGCGCCCTGCCCGACGTGCGGGACGGCTTAAAACCTGTACAGCGCCGAATTCTTTATTCCATGCTGGAATTGGGCAACCGCCCAGACCGACCGCATAAAAAGTCAGCGCGTATCGTTGGCGAAGTCATGGGTAAATACCATCCCCATGGCGACTCAGCCATCTACGATGCCATGGTGAGGATGGCCCAGCCCTTCTCTTATCGCTACATGCTGGTGGACGGACACGGCAACTTCGGCAGCGTGGACGGAGATCCTCCTGCCGCCATGCGCTACACCGAGGCCAGACTCTCGCCTTTGGCCATGGAAATGCTTAGGGACATCGATAAGGATACGGTGGACTTCTATCCCAACTTCGATGACTCCCTGGAGCAGCCCGTGGTGCTGCCCAGCAAGTTCCCCAACCTGCTGGTGAACGGGGCATCGGGGATTGCTGTGGGTATGGCCACCAACATCCCTCCGCATAACCTCGGGGAAGTGATCGATGGTTTGATCGCGCTCATTGATAACCCCGACATCGATATCCGGGGATTGATGAAGTACATCAAAGGCCCTGATTTCCCCACAGGCTCCATCATCCAGGGCAGGGAAGGGATCAGGGAAGCGTACAGCACAGGGCGCGGACGCATCCGCGTGCGGGGTAAGACCCAAATTGAGCAGCTTTCCAACGGTAAGACCCGCATCCTCATTACCGAGCTGCCCTATCAGGTGAACAAGGCTCGCTTGATCGAAAAGATCGCCGAATTGGTGAGGGATAAGCGGGTGGACGGCATCACCGACCTCAGGGACGAATCGGACAAGACAGGTATGCGCATTGTGATCGAGCTGCGCCGGGACGCTTCTCCCCATGTGGTGCTCAACCGCCTGTACAAACACAGCCAGCTGGAAGACACCTTCGGCGTGATCATGCTGGCCTTGGTGGACAACGAACCGAAGGTCATGAACCTGAAGGAGGTTCTGAACCATTACCTGGATCACCAAAAAGAAGTGGTGCTCAGGCGGACCCGTTT
>FIZK01000081.1 GCA_900018335.1 uncultured Clostridia bacterium
GACGCCGTTAGCTAGTGTGGCTTTTGCCCTGCTTTTTAGGTATAATGGAAAAACAAAGACAAGTTAGGGGAGGTGGTCGATGTGACCGCCCGCGCTGAAGAGCTGTACAACGAAGCCCTTTTCCATCTGGAAAAATGGGAGTTGGACCAAGCGGAAGAACTGCTCAGGCAGGTTTTGGATGAAGATCCCCAACACGCCAGGGCCATGAATAAACTAGGAGTGATCTTTGCCAGACGCAATGACCTCAGGCAGGCGGAGCTCTGCTTTAACGAGGCCATTGCCCTGGATCCGCACCTGGCCAGTGCCCACTCTAATCTGGGCAACATCTATGCGGAACGGGGCTGGCGCGACCGGGCTCAAGCGGCCTATGAACAGGCGCTGCTATTGGATCCGGGCAATCCCACAGCCACACACAACCTGGGAGTCTTGTACCGCAAAAGCGGAGACATTGCCAAGGGAGTGAGCCTGCTGAAGGAGGCCAACCGGGCCCAGCGGAGGCGGCTGCGCAGCGAAGTCCAGTCCAATCCCAGGACCAGACGGACGGTGCGCATCGGCTGGATAGTCATTGCCATTATTGCCCTTGTCCTTTTGTACTTCGTGAACAGGTAATATCCACACAGTTGTCCACAGGTCCTGTGGATATTGTGCATAACTTTGGGCAACGATCCAGCTAGCGGTGTTTGCGGCGCCAGATCAGGATGACAGTTTTGCGGCGCGCCTTGAGGATGGGATCCACAACCCTCTTGAGCAGATTCACGGCAAATCCCCCTTTATCAACGGGTAGTAGCCCTTTATATTATCCACAAGTTCAGAAATGGTGACAGAAGGAAACTAGTTTGTGGTGGAGAAGAACTTGGTAAACTGTCAGCGCCGAGCTGGTACAAAGGAAAGGAGAGGGGAGTAGTGAAACAGACGCCGCTTACTGCCAAACACCGTGCCTTGGGCGGCAGGATGATTGAATACGCGGGCTTTGAAATGCCTGTGCAATACACGGGATTGGTTGATGAGCACCTGACGGTCCGTTCCAAGGTGGGCATCTTTGACCTCACCCACATGGGTGAACTGGAGCTCACGGGGCCAGGAGCGCTGGCCACGGTGAATTTCTTGGGCTGCAACGATGCCAGCCAGCTGCAAGTTGGGGAGATCCAGTACACCTGCCTCACCAATGAGCGGGGCGGAATCATTGACGACATTCTCGTTTACCGCACAGAGCAGGGCTTTTTGCTCGTGGTGAATGCGGCCAACACCGCTAAGGACCGCGCCTGGATTGAGCAGCACCTCCAGCCCGAGACGGAGCTGGTGGACCGCAGCGGGGAGTTAAGCCTCATAGCCATCCAAGGGCCCAAGTCGGCACCCTTGGTGGAAGAGGTTCTGGGCCTGTCCACAGAGGGATTGAAGAACTACACCTTTGTGGAACCTACATACAAAGGGGTTAAAGTGCTTCTGTCCCGTACCGGCTACACTGGCGAAGACGGCTTTGAGCTGTACTTTCCCAATGCCTTTGCCGAGGAGCTGTGGGATGCCTTCCTCGCCCACGGTGAGAAGTATGGTGTGAAGCCCATTGGTCTTGGCGCCCGGGACACCCTGCGTTTGGAGGCGCGCATGCCCCTCTACGGCAACGACATCGACGAGGAAACCACTCCCCTGGAAGCGGGTTTGGGACGTTTTGTCAAGCTGCATAAAGATTTCATCGGCCGCGATGCCCTGCAGCAGCAGAAAGAAGCGGGGCTCCAGCGCAAATTGGTAGCTTTTACCATGATCGATAAGGGGATTCCCCGGCAGGGTTATCCCGTGTTAACACTGGAGGGGGAAGAGGTTGGCGTGGTGACCAGTGGCACCCACTCGCCCAGCCTGGATCACCCCATCGGCATGGGGTATGTCCCTGCCGATCTCGCCAAACCGGAGAATGAGATTCAAGTCCAGATCAGGAAAAAGCTAGCCCGGGCTCGGATCATCAAGGGTCGCTTCTTAGCCTAGCCGCGGCCTGGCTAGATAGAGAAAACAACGAGGAGGTTTCATCATGAGTGGAAAACTGCTGTATACCAAGGAGCATGAGTGGGTTTTGGTAAAGGACAACATCGTCCGCGTCGGTATCAGCGATTATGCCCAAAACGAGCTTGGCGACATTGTTTTCGTCGATCTTCCCTCCGTGGGTGACACGGTGGAAGAAGGCGAAGGGTTTGCTGTTTTGGAGTCGGTGAAGGCCGTTTCCGATGTATATGCTCCCGTGAGCGGCAGGGTTGTGGCTGTCAACGAAGAGCTGGAAGACAGTCCTGAGTTGATCAATGAATCTCCCCTGGATAAAGGTTGGATCGTGGAAATCGAAGTGGATGGCCCGGCGCAGACTGGTGATCTCATGAACGAGCAGGAGTATGCTGAGTACCTGAAGGGGGTTTAGCCCAGTGCGGTATCTCCCTTTAACTGACCTTGAAAGACAGGAGATGCTGGCCAGCCTGGGTTTGGAGCGAATCGAAGATCTCTTCCAGGACATTCCCCGGGAAATTATCAGTGAAGGTTTAGATGTTCCAGGCCCCCTAAGCGAAGCGGAGCTGCTGCGCCACTTCCGCGAGCTGGCCGGCAAGAACAAAGACGCCACACAGCTTGTATCTTTTCTAGGCGCGGGTGTATACGACCACCTGATCCCCAGCATCATTAAACACATTGTGGGGCGGGGGGAGTTCCTCACAGCCTATACCCCCTACCAGCCCGAGATTACCCAGGGTGTGCTGCAGAGCATCTTTGAGTACCAGACCATGATCTGTGAGCTCACGGCCATGGAAGCCTCCAACGCCTCCATGTATGATGGGGCCAGCGCCCTGGCCGAGGCCTGCCTCATGTCCTGCGCGGCCACCAGGCGGGAGCTGGTCATCCTCCCAGCCACCCTGCACCCCGAGTGGCAGGAAGTGGTCCGCCTCTACCTGGAGAACCAGGATGTTTCCATAGTCTACATGCCCCAAGATGGCCAAACAGGCACTGTGGACCTCAGCCGCCTAGAGGAATTGCCCTGGGCAGAAGCTGCCTGCGTAGTAGTGCAGCAGCCCAACTTCTTCGGGCTTTTGGAGAATGTGAATGCCCTGGAAGGCCGCATTCATGAAAATGGCGGGCTTTTGGTCATGGCTGTGGATCCCATCAGCCTGAGCCTGCTCAAGCCCCCGGGTGAACTGGGCGCGGACATTGTGGTAGGCGACGGGCAGAGCCTGGGCCAGGCCATGGGCTTTGGCGGCCCAGCCTTCGGCTTTTTTGCCACCACCGATAGGCTGATCCGGCGCATGCCTGGCCGCGTGGTGGGCGAAACGGTTGATGCGGAGGGCAGAAGGGCCTTCGTGCTTACCCTGCAGACCAGGGAGCAGCACATCCGCCGCGAGAAAGCTACTTCCAACATCTGCTCCAACCAAGCCCTAAACGCTCTAGCAGCAACCATCTACTTGAGCGTCCTGGGCAAACAGGGCTTCAGGGATGTGGGCTACCAATCCTTGCAGAAGGCCCACTACATGAAGCAGCGCTTGCTAGAACTTCCTGGTCTCTCCTCGCCGTTCTCAGCACCTTCCTTCCGGGAGTTTGCCATCCGCGGCGCGGTGGACTGGGCAGAGATGAACCGGCGCCTGCTGGATTACGGCTTTTTGGGCGGGCTGCCCTTGGGCAAGTTTGGCCATCCTGAACTAGCCCTCTTCTCCGTGACTGAAGCCAGGACCAAAGAGGAAATAGATGCCTTCGTAGGCGCTCTAAGGGGGTTGATCTCATGACCATGCGCACCAGCGTCCCCTTGATCTTTGAACGTTCCACGCCTGGTCGCCGCGGCTACCGGCTTCCAGAGCTTGATGTTCCTGAAACGCCAATTGACGAGTTGATTCCCCAGGAGTATCTGCGCAGCGAGGCTCCCGGGCTCCCAGAGGTGAGCGAACCGGAGGTTGTGCGCCACTACACCCAGCTCTCTCGGCTCAATCACGGAGTGGATGTGGGCTTTTACCCCCTGGGCTCCTGCACCATGAAGTACAATCCCAGGGTGCATGAGGATGTGGTGGGCTTGCCGGGATTGAGTGCTATCCATCCTTACCAGCCCCAAGAGACGGTCCAGGGCGCCCTGGAGCTCATCTACAACCTCAGTGAGCATCTGGCGGCCATTGCCGGGCTCGCCCAAGCCTCTCTGCAGCCCGCGGCTGGCGCCCACGGGGAACTGGCTGGGCTCATGGTGATCAAGGCCTACCACAACCACCGCGGTGAGGGGCACCGCACTGAGATGATCGTTCCTGACTCGGCCCATGGCACCAACCCCGCTAGCTGCGCCATGGTGGGCTACAAGGTAGTAGAAGTGCCGTCCAACGAGCGGGGCGGGGTTGATGTGGAAGCCCTGAAAAAGCTGGTGGGCCCCAACACTGCAGGGCTGATGCTCACCAATCCCAACACTTTGGGCCTCTTTGATGAGAACATCTGCCAGATCGCAGAAATCGTCCACGAGGCCGGCGGGCTGCTCTACTATGATGGAGCCAATGCCAACGCCATTATGGGTATCGTCCGTCCGGGCGATACGGGCTTTGATGTAGTCCATTTCAACCTGCACAAGACCTTCTCCACCCCCCACGGCGGAGGAGGCCCGGGTGCAGGACCCATCGTAGTCTCCGAGAAGCTGGCACCCTTCCTACCCGGGCCGGTGGTGGAAAAGGACGGAGACGAGTACCGGCTGGTTATGCCAGAGCATTCCATCGGGCGGGTGCGCTCTTTCTACGGCAACTTCCTGGTTTATGCCAAGGCCTATGCTTACATCCTCTCCCATGGTCCCCAGGGCCTGCGGGAGGTGAGCGAGACCGCCGTCCTCAACGCCAATTACATGATGAACCGCCTGAAGGATCTTTAC
>FIZK01000082.1:0-7858 GCA_900018335.1 uncultured Clostridia bacterium
CACTTTACCCAGTTGGTGGCGCCCTTAGGGATCGGCGTCATCGAACCAGAGCCGGGGGATCCCTTTGATGAAAAGCTGCACCAGGCGGAAAACCTGCCTGAAGACCTTCCGGAACAACTGGTTGTGGCTGAGTGCTTGGAGTGGGGTTACACCATCAACGGACAGGTGAACACACCAGCTAAGGTAACTGTAGCGGCGGCGGAATAACCGCCGCTTTTTTTGTGCCCCGAAGAAGGTAACTCAAGTGGTAACCCCCGCCTGGAGCTAGACGGCAGGATTGAGCCGCGCTTTGTGCAATTAAGCGTCCAACAGGTACTGCAGCGGCCCGCCGCTGCTGGAAGGGAGGTTTGGACATGGTGACGGGCGGCTTCTTTTACATTGACCGCGGCAAAATCGGACACGGGGAGATGGTCTGTCCTGGGTGCGGGTACAAGACTGCCGACGTCATACAGCGAGACCAGAACAATCCGTACCGCGTCCGCATCCAGTGTAGAAAACAAGGCTGTTATGACGGTTGGATGACGGCCCCGTTAGTCCCCTTGGACTAAGACGATGGCAAAAGTGCACCTCAGCATGGGAGGTGCACTTTGCCGGCTATCCGTCAGCGCTGTAAACCAACCTTTCGCCCCCGTGCTCTATTAGGAAGAGCTTTTCAACATCTGGGGCAATCAGGCTGGCAAGCTCCAGGTCTGCCTCGAATCTAGCGGCAATGCCGCAATCAGAGCTTAAGCGCCGGGGGACAGGCATGAGCTCGGCCTGTATCCCTAGTTTTTGCATATACCTCTTGTATTTCACCGCACCGGAGTGGGTGAAGAAGGTGGCTATATACTCCATGGCCTCACCTGGTGATGACCAGCAAGAAGTCTTCCCCCTCTTCCTTCACCTGAACTGAATAGCCCCTGGATTCTGCAAAGCGCCTGACATTGTCCCTGGATACAGAGTTATCCACCAAAACCTGAACTCCCTCGGTAGATTGCCCCAGCGCATTTCTGGTGAGGACAACCGGCTCAGGGCAGGACCGTCCCCTGGCATCCACTGTTTTAAGAGCCAACCGTCACATCTCCCTTCACGCTTACTCCCGAACGCTCCATGTTCACAAATCCGATGGCCGCCACGACAACGAGTCCGATGATGGTGGCCATTTTGCCGTGAGCGGTGGCACCGGCACCCGATGAGGCCAGCCCGAAGTTGTGGGCAAAGGCTGCGCCCACAAGCATACCCAAGAAGGTAATGACCGAATCGATGTTTCCTTCCGCGCCCAAAACGATCTGCCGCAAAGGACAGCCACCTAACAGCACAGAACCGAGCCCGGCCAGGAGCATGCCTAAGAAATTCCACAGCCAATCGGTGTGGGCAACGGGCTGCCCACTGAAGCCGAGTTTGAAGTTGCCCGTAATGAGGTTGCCTACAAACGCCACAACGAGAATGGCCAAAAAGCCGGAGATTAGGTGGCTATCCTTAAACAAAACCAGATCCCTAATGCCGCCCACCATGCAGAGGCGGCTCCTTTGGGCTGCACCGCCCACGATCAATCCAGCCACCAGCGAAACCAAGAGGGGGGCATGGAGTGAGCCGGGACCTTCAGCGCTGAAAAAGATGAAGGCTGGGGCTGCCACCAAGAGGACCAAAAGGGCCACCTGCATAGCTGGAAACATGAAGCCCTCGGTTTTCGGCAGGTTATATGTTCTCTGCAGCGTAAACCCTTTGTTCAGGAAAGCTACTCCCACTAAAATGCCGGCCGTGAAGCCCAAGAGGCCAAAGACTGCGGTCAGATCTCCTCCAGCCAGTCTCAGCACCATGCGCAGGGGACAACCTAGGAACATCAAAGCCCCTATGACCACAAAAAAGCCCAGTATGAAACGGGTAAAGGGAGCTGAGCCGCCCCGCACCCGGAAATCGCCGCCCGCCATGGATGCAATCCAGGCACCCAGGGCAATACCGATGATTTCCGGCCGGATGTACTGTACCACACCCGCCCTGTGCAGACCCAGCGCACCTGCAGTATCCCTAATGAAACAGACAATACAAATGCCCATGTTTACGGGGTTGCCAAAGGCCACCAGGGCCACGGCCAGGGCGCCCACAATGGCGCCAACCAAGACAATGCCTCTCTTACCGCCCACGCACATCCCTCCTGTAGTAATTGCTCCTTGGTATTTTTCTGTCAATGCCCTTTACAATTATACCAGAGCCTCCAGCCCCGTGTGCAATAAGGATTTCCTATGGGGGGGATACGGTCCATAGGCGAAATCTATGCGCCCCAGGCAGCCGGAGGTGTACAATGGACGGGGAGGCGGTTTGCCATGAAGCAGATCTATCTGGACAATGCAGCCACATCCTATCCCAAGGCGCCTGGGGTCAGCGAGGCGGTAAAACTGTGCCTGGATCAAGTGGGCGGCAGCATCAACCGCAGCGGGTCCGCCAGCTTCTCAGAAGCCCAAGACGTGGTCTGGGAAACCAGGGAGAAACTGGCCGCCCTGTTCAACTTCCCCGCGCCGGAAAACGTGGTCTTCACCATGAACGTTACCCAGAGCCTCAACTTTTTGTTGAAAGGGCTGCTGAAACCCGGCGATCACGTGATTGTCTCCTCCCTGGAACACAATGCGGTTATGCGCCCCCTCCTGCAGCTGGAACAGCAGGGAGTGGAATTCTCCCGGGTTTTCGGCGATGCCGCGGGACGCGTTTCCGCTTCCCAGTTCCAGGAGCAGATCAAGCCCAACACGAAAGTGGTGGTGATCACCCACGCCTCCAATGTGTGCGGCACCATCCTGCCCGCGGAGGCTATCGGTGCTCTCTGTGCCCAGCACGGCCTGATCTTGATCCTGGACACCGCCCAAACGGCGGGAGTTCTGGATATCGATCTAGAAAGGACCAAAGCCCACGCCCTGGCCTTTACAGGCCATAAGGGGCTCCTGGCCCCCCAGGGCATCGGCGGATTTGTGATCAGGGACGAACTGGCTGACAAAATGGAACCCCTGATCAGCGGAGGGACAGGGAGTTTTTCTGAACACGAAGAGGTCCCCCCTTATCTCCCAGACAAGTTCGAGGCGGGCACCTTGAACCTGCCGGGGATTTTCGGGCTCCATGCTGCCTTGGATTACCTAGAAAAGACCGGCCTGGATGCCATCAGGGAAAAGGAACTGGCTCTGGCCGGGATACTTATGGAAGGACTTGCCGATTTAGAAGGGGTCAGACTGGTGGGACTGCCCTCTTTGCAGGACCGTGTTGCTGTGGTATCCGTTGATTTCCCGGGACGGGACAATGGGGAGATAACCTACAGGCTGGATAGGGAATACGGCATCCAGACCAGGTGCGGTCTGCACTGTTCGCCCGCGGCCCACAAAACGCTGGGCACCTTCCCCCAGGGGACGGTACGCTTCTCACCAGGCCACTTCAACACAGAAGAGGAAATGCACGCAGTCATCGCTGCTGTGCGCGAAGTTCTTGCAGACTCGCCGCGGATTCCAAGATGAACTCCTGAAACGCCCTGGCCACTGGGCAGAGCACCCTGTTTTTGTGGACAACAAAATAGAAGCGCTGGGTAAGGTCGAAACCCTCGAGATAGAAGGCCTTGAGTAAGCCCAGCCTTACTTCCTCCTGAATGGACAGCTCAGAAGCCACCGCAATCCCAAGGCCAGCCATGACGCACTGTTTTATGGTGTCGGGGCTTTCCATGGTGGCTACCACGTGCAGATCCTTAAGACCCAGGCCTTGTTCCTGCAGTGCCTGAAGGAAGATGGTCCTGCCTCCGGAGCCTTCTTCCCGGAGGATAAACCGTTCCCCCTTCACTGCATCCCAAGTGAGGCTATTCCCCCCATGATCCCCATATTTACCCCCACAGGGCGTGATGATCACCAAAGGGGCTCTACAGAGCTCCACCGTTTCCAGCTCGCTGCTGCAAACAGCGGTCCCCACGAAACCAAAATCTACGGAGCTGGAAGTAATGGCCTGTACCACTCCCCCGCTGTCCTGCTGGTTAAGCCTATAGACCACATGGGGATAGCGCTGGCTGAAGGCGGCAAGCAGGCGCGGCAAAATGTGGCTTTGGGGCACTGTGCTGGCGGCAATGGCCAGCTCCCCCTCGAGCTTCCCCTCGTAGTGGGCCAGGGAGTAAAGGGCCAGCTCCCGGGTGTTGAGCATGTCTACGGCGTATTTATAAAGGATCTGCCCAGCCTCTGTTAGGGTCACCTGCTTGCCACAGCGGTTGAGCAGCACGGTGCCCAGCTCGTTCTCCAGGGACTGAATGTGCCCGGTCAAGGTGGGCTGGGTTAGGTACAGTTCTTCCGCCGCCTTGGTGAAGCTGCCGTGCTTAACAATGGCCACTAAGGATTCAAGCTGCCTGAAGTCCATGGTTACTTCCCTTCTCTACGGAAGTGGTATGTGGAGCATCGCTGTGGCAGAACCTATTCCACCGTAAACCTGAGACCTTCCTCGTCATCATCAACTACCTCCAGCGGCTCCCGCTGCTCTTCTTGTTGCTCTTCGCTGGCCGCGCTTTCCTCTGCACGAGGAGGTGAGGCCTCCTCAGCCTCGTTCCCCCCTCGGGAAATGTAGTCCCCCACAATGATTGCTTCCGATTCAGTGAAAAACACCGTCGACGCAGGTTCGCCCTCTACGCCTTCTGTCAGTTCGGAAATCGGAGTCGCGGGAACGGGCGGCTCCATTGCTGCTTCGCTTAGCTCATGCGGCCGAGCGTGGGACTGCATCACGGGTTCCCCTGCCTTTTGTTCCTCTTGCTCTGGGGACCACCCGAAAAATCCTTTAACCCGATCCCTGATAGCTAGGAGCGTGGACCACGGCCCGCCCCTCTTGGGCTGATTCGCATTGGATGCCCGGCGAACCCGCTCTTGTACCGACCCAAGCGGATCGTCACCCCCCTCACCAACAGGTGAATCGACCTCAAAAGGTGGCCCGCTGCCTTCCCCCGCCGAGGGTAGGCTCTCCTGTCCATCTGGAACCTGGCTTTGCTTCTCCACGGCAGAATCATCGACAACAGCCGACTCAAACTCAGTAACGACCACCCGTGTAGCAGCCCGCTCACCCTCATCCGTTTCGACTTCTGACGGCCGCTCTACTGGATCCGCCATCTCCACCACGACCTGCCGTGTTACGGGCTGGGAGGAAACGATCCCCCGCCCAGGGGCCCTCACTTCCTGCTCCTGTCTGGGAAGTCCAATATCGCGGCTACTGGTTAGACAGCTCCGTATCCCAGCGATGGTAGGGATGATTACGAGAAGATACAGCGCAACCCTCGCCCAAGTGGCTGGCGCCCACGTTCTCGTCCCTCTTTGCTCAATCCGCTTATACTCCTCTATGGCGGCCACAGCTTCGTCAATGCTGACTCTAAAGAACTCTCCCTTTCTGCGCCTTGCGGCCAGGGCTTCATGAACCGCCTTTTCAGCAGCGTGACAATCCTCGAAGAACTCACTAAAGACCACCTGATATGGCGCCGGTACACCCGTCTGTCGAGACAGCTCATCAGCGCGCTCCTCCGGAAGTCGCGTTGTACGGCCAATCTTCAGAACACCTGGAAAAGCCGGATTCTGAAGGACATAGACGTACCCAGGAACACCCATCTCCAACCCTCCACAGAGTCTTGCAAGAACTGCCTCCGCATTGCAGCGTTTACTCCACCCTTGAAGAGACATACCCTGTTTTGGCTCTGATCGATAGTACTAGTGAGATAAGTGTATTTACAGGGGCTTTTCCCCATCTCCCGGCGAAATCCTGCCTCGCCCGCTTTGACGCGCCTGGGCAAGCTGCTGATCTCAGGAAAAAGGTAACTCTGGGTGGCTATTTTTCTCACAAATTCTGATTTACACTAAAGGGAAAAGTTCAGGTCCAAAGGAGGTGTGGCCTTAACAGAACTAGGTGGCGTTCAGAAATCTCATTACGTGGTACCTCGTTTTCGCCACCTAACGCTGGAAACTAAGTCCTTTCCCAAAACGGGCCCCGCGCCGCTGGCGTGGGGCCCGCCCTTTTCTAGAGGAGAGAAAAATATCGGGTGCAACCAGGAGGGTATTGCGGGGACTGAAACTAATTATTAATTGACGGTAATACCTATGTAGTGTTAAGACTTAGGAGGGTTTCCAGTGCGAAGAATTCTAGTGACAGGGGCCTTGGGCCAGATCGGTTCTGAACTGACGGTGCGGTTGCGTGAGCTTTACGGCGAGGGCAGCGTGGTGGCCAGCAGCAAAAGCGCAAAGGACGGGCACCAGGAGCTCGTTGAATCTGGGCCCTTTGAAATCGTGGATGTAACCAACCGGGAGCAGCTGGCAGATGTGGTGAAGAAGCACAAAATCAACACCATCATCCACTTGGCAGCCATCTTGTCTGCCGTGGGAGAACAGAACCCCCATCTTGCTTGGGACGTGAATATTAACGGCCTGTACAACGTGTTGGAAGTGGCTAGGCTAGAGAACTGTTCGGTGTTCACGCCCAGTTCCATCGCGGCCTTCGGCGACTCCACCCCCAAGGACAATACTCCCCAGGACACCATTCAGCGCCCCTCCACCATCTACGGTGTGACCAAGGTGGCCGGTGAACTGCTCTGCGATTACTACTACCACAGGTTTGGTGTGGACACCCGGGGAGTACGCTTCCCAGGCCTGATCTCCTATCAGACCCTGCCCGGCGGAGGCACCACCGACTACGCCGTCCACATCTATTACGAAGCCCTGCGGCAGAAGAAGTACACCAGCTACATCGGGCCGGGAACCAAAATGGACATGATGTACATGCCCGATGCCCTGGATGCCATCATCGATCTCATGGAAGCAGACCCGGCGAAGCTGGTGCACAGAAACGCCTTTAATGTCACCGCCATGAGCTTTGCCCCTGAGGACATCGCCCGTTCCATCCAAAAGTTCATTCCCGAGTTTGAATTAGACTTCGACGTAGATCCGGTGCGGCAGGCCATTGCAGAATCCTGGCCTAACTCCTTGGACGACAGCGCGGCCCGGGAACAGTGGGGCTGGAACCCGAAATACGATCTGGATGCCATGACCGAGGATATGCTCAAAAACCTCAAGGTGAAACTAGGATTGTAAATGGCGAGGCCCAGCAGAATTTGCTGGGCCCATTTTAACTCACCCTCTACAAGAGGATGAGTGCCAAGAGCAAGATGAGGATCAACACAAGCAAGATGGTCAAAGCCTGGATGGGTGGTGCCAGCTGATAACGCACTTGAGCGATGGCGAAATCCGATTCTGCGGTGATCAGAACCCGATCGATGGCGCCGTTTTCTCGGGCAAACAAGCGGGCCCCGGCATCCCCGTCCACAACGCGAGTGAGAGAAAGGCGGCGAAGACCAGGTCGCCCAGCCGTCGGGTACTGGCCCAGTTTTAGCCAAGGACTCACTGAAACTCACTGTGAGGACTCCATCGGTGATGGCATCGACCACGGTACCATCGGGCAGACCGGAGAAATCGATCTTGGTGGTCGCAGCCAGGTAAGCGGCATCGGGGTTGTCTATGGGCGTGGCAAGTGTGATGATTTCTTGTCCTCCAGCAGCTACCTCTACGTCTCCACCCAGGTTGCTGCCCACTACTTTTGTTTCCGGGATGTTGGTGCTAATAGCAGTTCACCTCCTCTGGAAGTGAGGCCAACTTCTGTTCATAGATATGCGGAGCGCCAAGGTAAGGTTATAGCTGAGCTTTCCCGTTTCATAGGTGGGGCGCGAAAAAGAGGCCCGGCGGGTTTGCTGGGCCCCAATTCCCTCAGGCGCCTTACAGAAGCACCACCAAAACAACGATTATGAGCAGGGCCAGTAGTATGAATAGGGCTTGGTTGCTAGGCGCCAGTTCGTAGCGCACCTGGGCAATGGCAAACGGCACTTCTCCAAAGATGACCACCTGAT
>FIZK01000082.1:7869-8679 GCA_900018335.1 uncultured Clostridia bacterium
GCGGGCTCCACCATCGCCATTTACCACACGGGTAATGCTTTCCACAAGGGTATCTCCCCGGTAGAAATCCGCGGTGAAGTCGAACTCGCCAAATGGTGATGGCTCAAGCTCGAAGCCGAAGATGGATACCGGGCGGGACAGATCCAGGGTTAAAGTATTGCCTGGGGTACTGAGAACGGACGGAGTGGGATCCTCGGAGAAGGGCGGAGAAGACCATGTTGCCCAGGTATCGGGAACGGAGAGTTTGGCTACCGTATCGCTGAAAGAAACCGTCAGGGTCCCATCGCTGATGGAATCAAGCGTGGTGCCGTCGGCAAACTGATCGATATCGATCTTGGTGGTGGCAGCAAGGTAGGCGGCATCGGGATTCTCGATGGGACTAGCCGCCACAGCCCGAGCCATGCTGCTTGCTGATCTGCTTTCCGGGATATTGGTGTGCATGTCGGTTCACCTCCTCGAGACGTGAGGCCAACTTCGCTCCATAGGTATTCAGTAAGGTGGATAAGAGTCATGGTTGCCCGGTCCCGTTTCCATCCCAAACCGGATCCGTACTCGTCGTGGTCTAGAAAGGGAACAAGCCCAGCAGTTTGCTGGGCCTGTTTTCTGCCTTGGTGACTAAAGCAGTATCAGCGCTAAAATGACGATAATCAAAGCAATCAGTACTGCAGCTAGGGCCGGGTCTATGGGTGCCAGCTGGTAGCGCACTTGCGCGATCGCGAACGGGACTATACCAGTAATCACTACCCGGTCTATGGCACCGTCTTCTCTGGCAAACAAGCGGGCTCCACCATCGCCATTTACCACACGGGT
>FIZK01000082.1:8697-12406 GCA_900018335.1 uncultured Clostridia bacterium
TCCACAAGGGTATCTCCCCGGTAGAAATCCGCGGTGAACTCAAAGTCGCCAAAGGGCGAAGGCTCCAGTTCAAAACCGAAGATAGATACGGGACGGGAGATCTCCAGGGTCAGCGTGCTGACTGGTGAGCTCAAAACGAACGGGTTAGGATCTTCAGAAAAAGGCGGAGAAGACCACGTTGACCAGCCATCTGGCACCGGCCCGAGTTTGACCAAAGGTTGACTGAAGGCGACGAACACAGTATCATCACTGATTACGTCGGTGGAAGACCCGTCGGGCAGATCTGAAAAATCGATCTTGGTAGTGGCGGCCAGATAGGCAGCGTCGGGATTGTCTATGGGGGTGGCGAAGATGGCGGCATTGAGAGCTTCAACAGCGCTGGGCACAGCCATAGTCTCGCCTAGGTTGCTGCCTACGGTTTTGGTTTCTGGAACGTTGATGTTAGAAGTCACCTCCTCCATGAGTTGAAGGCCAACCTCAATCCATTCATATGCTCAGCCCTGTTCAAAGGCCATAGCTGGATGTTCCTGTTTCTGAACGGGGACGGCTTCTGGCTCCGGATCCCTCCACTCCCGGTCCATTCCGCCGATTTCGCCCGCCTTGCCGATGGCCAATTTGGCAAAGATGGGTCCTGAAACCTCATAGACCAGTACGCTGAACATGATGATCGTAGTAATGGCCACTGCATACTCCGGCAAAAACTGCCTCACTAATACCGATAAGCCGATGGATATGCCTCCCTGGGGCAGGAGCGTGAAGCCCAGGTACTTGACGACTGTTTCCGGAGCTTTTGTGAGCCTGGCTCCCACGCTGGCACCGATCACCTTTCCGGCAGCCCGGGCAAAGATATAGGCCACACCCATGACGCCCACACTCATGAGTATGCGCACATCCAGGCTCGCCCCGGCAAGGGTAAAGAACAACACGTATACCGGCGAAGCAAAATCGTTGACCGAAGTAAACACCCTAATGGAATGGCGCATGACATTTACCAAAATAGTGCCCATCATGATATTGGTTAGTAGTGCTGATAAACCCAAAAGGTTGGAAAGCCCTGTGGCCACGGCGATTGCACATAGACTCAAGCCCTGCAGTTCATCCCGGTCGCCTGCTCTGCGGGCAATGCGTGCCAGCAAGAAGCCCAGTGCGGTACCTAAAGCCAATGAGCCAACTATCTCCACTAAAGGCATGACCAGCATGCGGGCCAGCGAAGTATGGGCATTGCCCGTGGAAAGTCTAGCCGCGGACATGGCAAATCCAAAGGCGACGATACCCAAGATATCATCCAAGGCAGCCACTGGCAGGAGCGTCCTGGTTACCGGCCCGTCCGCTCGATATTGCCGGATGACCAAAAGGGTGGCCGCAGGGGCTGTGGCTGCGGACATGGCGGCAATCACAATACTGAAGGCAAAGGGCTGTCCAAATACGAAGTACATGAGGCTAAAAACCACCCCGATGGCTCCCACCACTTCAAGCAACGTGATCACCATGATGGACTTGCCCAGTTTGAGCATGTCTTCCAAAACAAACTCGCTACCAATACTGAAGGCGATAATGGCCAAGGCCACTTCACTGATCACCGCAAAGGAATCGATATCCTGCGCTGTAACCAAGCGAAGAAACGAAGGACCCAAAAGCAGTCCAGCCACCAAGTAACCAGAGACATTGGGCAGCTTTACTTTCTTAGCAACTCTCCCACCCGCCAACCCGATTGCTAAGACAATGCCAAGTTTCAATAGAACGTCCAAATAAATCCCTCCCACTGATATTGATCTGCCAACGGCCGCGCTTCCTTACCCTGAATCCAGGCATGAAAAAAAGCGCCGCCCCTAGGTCCACGACCTAGAAAACTGCGCTTGGTGCACTCCTATGGGGTTAGCTGACGGGTTAGGGCGCCCAAGTCGCCCCTCTTGATGGTTCAAGATTCACCCCAAAAAAGTGGTTCCCCCACTGCAAAGTATTCGGAGATCACGCCTTCTAGCATAGCGTATTTCTCAAGAAAAAGCAAGTGCGCTCCCCTCAGCTGCAGAGTCCTGACCGTCCTCACCATTGCCTGAAAAGCCCGCCAATGCTATGATCAACCTAGGCTCGAGAACACACTTAAGGGAGGCTAGCACCCATGGATTTCACCAACAAGGTATGCGTGGTGACTGGAGGAGCACTGGGCATCGGCCGCTGCCTGACTCAGGAGTTCGCCCGCCTAGGCGCCAAGATGGCCTTTATCGACATGAACGAAACGGCAGGTGAGGAGAACCTGCAACTGATCCGCCAAGCAGGCGGCGAAGCTCTGTTTTTCCACGGAGACACAGCTGAAGAGGAAGTACTGAAACAGTTTGTGCAGAAGGTTGTTGACACCTACGGCAAGGTGGATTACTTGATCAACAATGCCTGCCTCTCCAAGGGAGGCATCCTCTCCGGCTGCAGCTATGAGGATTTCAACTACGTACTGCGGGTTGGAGTCTCGGCACCGTACTTTCTCAGCCTGCTCCTTCTGCCCCATTTCAACCAAGGAGCCAGCATCGTGAACATAGCTTCCACCCGCGCTTTCCAATCTCAACCTGATACGGAAAGCTACACCGCGGCCAAAGGGGGAATATCTGCCCTCACCCATGCCCTGGCTGCCAGCCTCGCCGGCAGAGTGAGGGTGAACACGATATCCCCTGGCTGGATCGATACTGGAGCGTACCATGATGCTGACTACATACCCCAGCATTCAGCGGGCGATCTGCTGCAGCACACTGTCAAGCGCATTGGTCACCCCCTGGACATCGTGCGCGCGGTCATGTTTCTCTGTTCTGAAGAAAACAGCTTCATCAACGGGCAGAACCTTACCGTCGACGGCGGCATGACCAAGCTCATGATCTACCACGGCGACCATGGGTGGACCTTTGCACCAGAGGTATAAGGAAGTTACCAGCAGTAGACAGCCCCTTAAGCGTCACAAGGCTTCGTGCAGCTGAATATGGACCTTCTCAGCAGCCTTCATGGCTGCTTTGATCTGATCCCAGTTCCCTAGTGTCCTCAGCCTATACTAGTCCTCAGCGAAATAGTCGGAATCTATGCGTTTCACCGCGTAGGTGTCCACCGTGGCGACACCGAGATCATACTCGATCATCAAAGACGCCAACTGCTGGCCATCAATCAAGATCACCCGCGTTTCAATGCTGTTGGCATAGTCGTCTGCGTCCTGAGTGAAGTTGGAGGTCGTGATAAACACGCCCCGCCTAGCCTTAACGCCCTGCAGAGCTCCCACGAAACGCTGGATCTCGGGGCGCCCCACTGAATTTTCCCAACGCTTCGCTTGCACGTAGATGGTATCGAGCCCCAATTTGTCCTGCTTGATGATGCCGTCAATGCCGCCGTCTCTAGAGCGACGCAACACTTCACCCGCTTCTTTGCGGGATCCTCCGTAGCCCATCTTCACCAGCAAGTCGACAACTAGCTGCTCAAAGAAGTCTGGAGTACACTCCTTGATCCTCTCCAGGAGCTCCTGGGCCAGGCCCTTCTTCAGTTCCTCTACAATAAGCTCGAGGCTTTCCTCAGGAGTCTTGGGCAGTTCAGCAGCTGTGGCTTTGGCTTTGGGTTTCGGTCTAGACGGAGGATCCAAGAACTCCTTAAAGCCTTCGTACCGCAATAAGTCGTCCTTTGTTAGGGCTTGGGGATTAGTCTTCAGCAGTGCCTGCCCAGCCTCTGTTATCTGGAAATAGCC
>FIZK01000083.1 GCA_900018335.1 uncultured Clostridia bacterium
TGGCTGGATCGCCACCAGGTCTGGCCGGGACCGTCCAGGTCGTACCATTTAAAAGGCTCTCTGATGTTTTCATGATCGCCCCGGCCCTGCATACCTATCTCTTCCCCAGAGTAGATAAAGGGGGTCCCGGGCAGGGTGAGGTAGATGGCAGCCGCCATCTTGGCCTGGTTCCAATCCCCAAACAGCTGCGACATGACCCGGTCTTGGTCGTGGTTGCTGAGGAAGGGGGCATCTATGGCCCAACCTTGGGCGTGTTCGTTATACCTTTGATGCTGTTCCAAAACGGCTGGTACTAAGCCTGTATCCAGCCCGAAGCGCACGATGGGGATGATCCTGTCGGCCAGATCGAAGTTGAAGGTGGAATCGAAGGCCGCATAATACGGCGCGACCACATGGGGGCTGTCCCACACTTCCCCCACAAGGTAGACATCTGGTTTGAGTTCCCGTACATACTCGCTGAACTCCAGCCACCAATCCACCGCTCTTTGGCTTGGGTCATGCTCGAAGAGGTGTTTGGCGGCATCCAGGCGGAAGCCGTCCACCCCCTGCTCCAGCCAAAACTCGGCCACTGCTTTGAACTCAGCCCGCACCTTGGGGTTTGCCCAGTTGAGATCGGGCATTTCACTCCAAAACAGGCCGTAGTAATGGGAATCGCCGGCGGCATGCCAGACCACCTGGTTCCAGGGACCGCGCCTGGAGACCTGTGTGTCGGGGCCCGCCCAGATGTAGTAATCGCGGTACTCGCTTTCCGCGTCCTTCCTGGCATTCTGAAACCACGGGTGCTGGCTGCTGGTGTGGTTCATGACCAGATCCAGGATCACCTTCATGCCCCGGGCATGGGCTTCCTCCACCAGCTCCCGGAAATCTTCCAGAGTGCCGATCTCGGGGTCGACGGCGTAGTAATCCACCACATCATACTTGTGGTAGGTTGGGGAAGGGTGAATGGGCGTAAGCCAGATTCCCGTCACACCCAAATCCGCTGTGGTTTTCGGATCCCCATCATTGAGGTAATCCAGGCGCTGGATAATGCCCTGCAGATCCCCAAGTCCATCGCCATCGCCATCGGCAAAGCTGCGCACAAAGATTTGGTAAAACACGCCGTGCTTGCTGGCATAGAGCTCGAACTGGTCAGGCGAGGCCGCTCCCAAGGGAAGGGCCAGGGCCGCGACCAGCAGCCAGACCAGCAGCATGGTGCCCAGTCTTTTCATCTCAGGCTCCTTTCTCCCGCTGGATGCCCGCGGCTAAATCAAGCTAAGCGGAGCGCTCGCCCACCTGCTCCTTGAGAAGATCGCGAATTTCGGACAGCAGCTTCTCCTCGGCGCTGGGCTCCGGTGGAGCAGCTGGTGCTGGAGGGGCCTCTTCCTCCGTTTTCCTCAGCTTGTTGATCATGCGGATGGCCATGAAGATGCTGAAGGAGATGATCAAGAAATCCAACACGTTCTGGAGAAAGGCGCCGTAGGTCAGGGACAGCTCGGCAGCTGTGTCGCTGCCTTGGCGCAGCACGAGTTTCAGGGAGCTTAAGTCAATGCGGCCCACAAGCAGGCCCAAAATGGGCATGATCACATCATTGACCAGCGAAGTGACGATCTTCCCGAAAGCTCCGCCCACAATAACACCGACGGCCATGTCCACAACATTGCCCTTAAGGGCGAACTTCTTAAAATCCTGCCACATAAAATCACTCCCTGTATGATCTAGGTACTGTGTCTATTCTGTCCGGCAGGGCTGATCCCTCCTGGAAAGAGAGGGGTCACCGAGCCTAACGGCCGCCCTTGAAGCTTGCCGCATCCACCAGAACGAGGCTGGTGCGGGCAGGGATGCTTACTTTCCCTCCGGGAACTTCCCAGAGGGCTTCTGTTCCGGCCTGTTCACCGTCTACCACAACTACCCAGCCGCTGCCTGGAAGTGCAACGGTCTGTTCGGTGGTACCGGCGTTGAACAGGACAACGATCTGCCCCCAGCTGTCTCCATTGGTATGGTTCTTGAGTACATAACCCACCATTTGAGGTGCGGGCATGGCCATGAACTCCAGATGATCCTGGATATCTTCGGTTAGGCGCATACGGAACGCGGGATGCGCTTTGCGCAGCTCGATAAGGCCTTTGTTGTACTCAAAGACATCCAGGTAGCGCAGTTTACGTTCCCAGTCCAGCTGGTTCACGGAGTCAGGGGATTGGTAGCTGTTCCCATCTCCGTACTTGGTGCGCACAAAATCCTGCCCAGCATGGATAAACGGGATGCCCTGGGAGGTGAGCACAATGGCGCTGGCCATCTTGTGCATCTTGAGAAGCTCTTCCTCAGGCTCGCCCGGGTTGGTGGCCAATAGCTTATCCCACAGAGTCAAGTTGTCGTGGGCCTCGGCATAGGTGATCGTCTGGCCTGGATCGGCTGCATAGGGGGCATCTGAGTAGTTGACCAAGGCGTAGTTCACCTGGGGATGGTAGGTGGACGCTGCTATGCCGAACTTCACCGACTCCTCCATCCCCGGCTGGCCGTTGACAAAGCCGGGCTCCGTGTCGTTAAAGACATGGCCTTTGATGCCGTCCCGCACATCATCGCTGAACACGGCGATGCCGGGCACCTGGCTCACATGGGCTTTGAGGGTGCGGAGCTCTTCAGGCAGTGTACTGTCCGCAGCGGTCCAGCCTTCGCCGTAGATGATGATGGAAGGATCCACTTCATCCAAGGCGGCGCGGATGGCGTTCATGGTGTCGATATGGTGCAGGCCCATGAGGTCAAACCTGAAACCGTCCACTCTGTACTCCGTGGCCCAATAGACCACCGAATCGACGATCATCTTGCGCACCATGGAACGCTCGTCGGCCAGTTCGTTCCCGCAGCCGGACCCGTTGGAAAAGCTGCCCTCGGGGGTGAAGCGGTAGTAGTAGCCTGGTACGATCAGGTTGAGGTGAGAATCCGCGCTCTTGCTGGTGTGGTTGTACACCACATCCATCACAACCCGCAGGCCATTTTCGTTGAGTGTCTTGACCATCTCTTTGAACTCACGCACCCGCACTTCCCCGTTGAAGGGGTTGGTGGAATAGGAGCCTTCAGGTACGTTGTAGTTTTGGGGATCGTAACCCCAGTTGAACTGAGGCTCAAACAGACGGGTTTCGTCCACTGTGGCGTAGTCAAAGGACGGCAGAAGATGAACATGGGTTACACCAAGCTCTAAGAGGTGATCGAGCCCCGTAGTTACCCCGCCTGGCCCTCTGGTGCCCCGCTCCGTGAGTCCTAAGAATTTGCCCTTGTGGGTGATGCCCGATTGGGGATGCATGGAAAGATCCCGAACATGGAGCTCGTAGATGATGGCATCCACCGGGTGGTGGAAAGACGGCTTAACCAGCTCAGCCCAGCCCTCAGGGTTGGTCCGGCTCAAATCGATGACCATGCTCCGCTCGCCGTTCACCCCCACGGCTCTGGCATAGGGGTCCACCGCCTCGTTCGTTCTGCCGCCCACAGTCACCCGGTATGTGTAGTACACTCCGTGGAGATCTCCCGGGAGCTCTGCAACCCAGGTGCCCTGCACATCACGCTCCATGGGGTATTCTGTGCCCAATCCGGCCACGCTGTGGGGGTAGATGACCAAGTTCACCTGGGAAGCTGTGGGTGCCCACAGCCGAAACTTGGTCGCCTCAGGGGTATACACCGCGCCTAGATCGCCTCCGGCATAGTGGAAGGCCTCCTCAAAGACACGGCTGGAAAAGATCTGGCCAAAGCCCACCAAAACCTCTCCGTAAGGCTCTTTGGAGAGCACATGGCCGGCCTGCAGAACCAGATCCTCTTGGGTCACGATCTGCACCTCTGTGGCGAAGCCCTGAACCAGCTTGGTGGGGACCACTGCCTCAATGGGCACATTCTTGCCATCCGCCAGGAGCTCAAAGCCAGCCAGCTCTTCTGGGTTCGCCGCGAAGGGCAGGTTCACCCGGACGGTGATCAGGCGCGGTTCATCAATCACGGCTGAAATGAACCGCGGGTCAAGGTCGATATCTTCATAGCGGTAGTACAACCTAGCGTCTTTCTCCATGAGCCAAACCTCAATCTGTCCCTGTTCATCTGCCCTGAAGAGGGGAATGAAGCGGTCGTGCTCCACGTCCTTCTGGGCCCAAGCATTCGTCGCTGTGCTCCTGCGCACGATAATGCCCAAGCTTGTGGCATCTTGGAGGTCCGTAAATGGAACCACCGCGATCTTGCCGAAATCATCTTCCTCGGTAAACTCAATGCCAAAGCCTTCCCGTCCGTCCACCCACATCCAGAGATTCCAGCCGGTATAGTCCTGATCATGGCGGCGGTAATGGACTTTTACCGTCACTTCCTCATGGCTGGTCTGTGCCATGCCCAGCTCTGCTGGGGGAGCAGTGTAAATGGTGGGGTCTTTGGAGACCAGCCAGATCTCCGCAGCACCGCGGTGGAACTCCTCAATGAAACGGTCTGCTGATACATCCTTTTGCCAGTCATCGGTGCGCACAATGAACCCCACCCGTTCGTGCCGGCCGGGAAGTTCAATGGTGGCCACCTTGCCAAAGGCGTCTTCATCATCGAATTCATAGGCGCGCCCATCTTGATCCGGTGTCCAGATCCAGAGGTTCCAGGGTTCGTAATCGCCGTCGGGACGATGGTAATGGATGCGGACTGTAGTAATCTCCTCATCCGCCCCGAAAGCCGCCAGGGGGGAACATAACACGACCAGCACCAGAAACACCAGGCCCACGGCCCGCTTCCACCGTTGCATCTGTATTCCTCCTTGTGGTTTTTGGACGTGCAATCGTGTGCACGGAACGCGAAAAGGGGAGCGAACACCTCTGTGTCCGCCGGCTTCATCAACTCTAGTTTAACACCACGCTAACCTTTTGGCAACCAATTTCTGGGCTGGGCGGTGGGGGCCCCTAACACCCCCACCGCAGAAGGCCTCTCAGCCCACTACAAATCGCTCAAATCGGTGAGCAGGTGGTGGGCGCCGCAGGCGCATTCCACCACCGCGATGATCCCCAGGAAGGTGGGGATAAAGACAAACCGCACCTGTTCGCCCAGGGCTGGGATGCGGCGTTTTTTCTCCATGAGCTCCCGAGCTGGGCAGGCATGCTCCTCCAACCACTGCTTGGCCTCCGCCTCCTGGGCAGATGTCAGTTCAAAGATTATTCCCATGGGAATACCTCCTCCCTTACAAGTCGCGGGCCAGTTCTTTGGCCCTTTTCCAGTGCTGACGGAACAACCACTGATTTCCCTGGAGTTTATGGCACTGGGCCAGGAGCTCATGGGAGGCCGCACAATCCGGATCCAGGGAAACCGCTTCTTCCAACACTTTTTCGGCCTGATCCAGCTGCTTGAGCTTGAGATAGGCAAAACCCAGGCTGCGCAGGCACTCCAACTGCTGGCCAGGGAGGTCCTCCTCCCGAGCCCAATCCAACGCCTCTTGGAGGTACTGCACTGCTGGTTCATACTGCTCCCGCTCCATGGAGAGCTGTCCTTTGGCCAGTTGGTTCAACCCCCGGGAGGGATTGGCCACCAGGGCCTCGTTCAGGGCCGATTGGGCCAATTCATGCCTGCCCAGGAAGGCTGCGAGGGAGGCTAGGTTGTAGTTTATGAACTCACAGTGGGGGGTGCGCTTCAACCCTTCCCGGTAAGCCGCTATTGCTGCGTCATAGTAGCCTGCATCGGTGAGGAAGACCCCCAGGTTCAGAAAGGCGTCGCTTTTGTCCGGCTGCAGTTCTGCCTGGATGCGCAAGCAGCGTTCCGCTTGTTTGAGCTGTCCGTAATAGTGGAAGGCAAAGGCCAGTTGTTCCCAAAGGTACACCGTATCGCCCTCAAAGAGCTCCGGAACCTCGTTCTTGACCCAAAACAGCTCCGAGTACATCTTCTGCAGTACGCTGACCTTCAGAGGCCGATCTTGGGCAAAGAGGCTCTCCACCCACTCCAGTTTTTTGCGGGCGGCTTGCCGTTCCGTCCCGTTTGAACTACCCTGGCGCTGTTCCCCGACGACTTCGTTCCGTTCCGTTTCTTGATTGCGCACTAGAGACAGTTTGCGCACAATCCATCACTCCTTTCTGTTTAGATTAATACACGCACCATTTTGGACAAGTTACGCTTCCCAAAGTGAAAGCGCGGCCACAAAGGCATTGCGCGCTCCATAAAAAAAAGAGCGCCAGCTGATTAGGCTGACGCCAAAGTATCAGATTAGGCCTGGCGAGGCAGATCTCACTATGCTGTCTGACCGTTCCGCTTGATAACTACCCGAAAATAGATCCCGAAAATGAGCATGGTGAAGGTGCCCATTTCAGTGACCTCCCGTTCCGTTTTCCCTCACTACCAGCCCAGTATTTTCAGATACTCCCTGCTGCGGCGGGCTCCCTCCAGGCTCCCCAACCCGTGATGCTCATCCTGCTCGATGATGATCCACTTGGTGCCGGCTTCGAGGATGGCCTGGAGGATGGGTTCCCAGAGGATTTGGCCGAAGCCTACGGGCCGGTCCTCAAAGAACACCGCCCCTCCCGGTTCTACCTCTTCTTCCTTACCAATCCGCTGGTAGAGCTGCTTGGGGTCATCCGTTTTGACATAGTCCTTGACATGCACCACCGCGCATCGCGGTCCATATTTGCGAATGAAGGCGGCGGGATCGATGCCCGCCACATGCGCCCAGCAGATATCCAGCTGTACAAGAAGTCTGTCCGCCTCAAATCTGCTAAACATGTCGTCCAGAGCGAGGGTGCCGTCTGGCAGCTGCGCAAACTCGAAATCATGGTTGTGGTACATCAGTTTCAGGCCGCTCTTCTGCAGCTCCTCGCTGATGCGGTCCATCTCCGCCAGTACCTCAGCGTACCGCGGACCTTGGGGCCGGTACTCTTCGGAAAGGTAGGGGATGGCCAAGTACTCCACTCCGACGGTCTGGTAATCTTCGATAACCTTGCCCAAATCGGCCATCATGTCCTCCAAAGGCACGTGAGCGCCGATGGGGGTTAAGCCCAGCTCGTGCAGCACGTCATGTACGTACGCCGGCTGCAGTCCATAGAGGCCAGCCAGCTCAACGCCATCATAGCCCATGGCTTTGATCCTTTCCATGACCGATAGGAAATTCCCGGGAGTGTTTTCCAGCAAGTCCCTCAAACCGTAGACCTGTACTCCCACTGGCAGTCTGCACATGATGCTCACCCCTAGAACCTGATCTCGCTGCCCTGGCACATGGAACTACTCAGATCACAAACTGCTCCAGATACCTTTTGCTCAACTGCAAACTCTGCAGAATCCTTTCGTGGCTGCCCTCAAACGCCCTGTCCTCAACCTCCACGCAGGCACAGCCAGCAAAGCCCACTTCTGAAAGGGCTGAGACAAACTTGCCCCAATCAACTTGGCCGTGGCCGGGAATCTTGGCGATCATGTAGTGCATAGGATAGCCCATTATCCCCACGTCGTTCAAACGATCATAGTCGATTTTCGTGTCCTTGAAATGGATGTGGAAGATCTTGTCCTTGAACTCGTAAATGGGTTTGACATAGTCCATCTGCAGCCAGACAAAGTGGGACGGATCGAAGTTCAGTCCGAAGCTGGCACTGTCGATGATCTCGAACATCCTGCGCCAGTTGTCTGGTGAAGAAGCGATGTTGAGCCCACCTGGCCACTGATCCCGGGAGAAGAGCATGGGGCAGTTCTCGATGGCTATCTTGACTCCCCGCTCCTCGGCGAACTTGATAATCGGCGGCCAAACCTTGGCGAACTCAGCGAAGTTCTCTTCGATGGTCTTGGTCTGCATTCTGCCCACAAAGGTAGTCACCATGTTGATGCCCAGCTTGGCTGAAGCATCAATGACTTTACGCAGATGGTCGTGGAAGTAGCTGCGGTGCTCGAGGTCTTCATCCAGGTTATTGGGATAATAGGCGAGGGACGAGATCTCCACTCCTTTAGCGGCGCAGTACTCCTTGACATGCGCCACTAGGGCGTCATCCAGCTCCGCCACATTTAGATGGGAAACTCCCGCGTAGCGGCGAGACGCCTGCTCCTGCGGCCAGCAGGCTAGCTCCACACAGCTGTAACCAAGTGCGCTGGCTGTGTCAATTACCTGCTCAAAGTTCATAAATCCCAGGATAGCGGACATAAAGCCCAGTTTCATACCATCGACCCTTTCTATCTTGGCGGTACACCACTCCGGCTAGGGCAAATTCTGTAAGCAATTGCCATCCAGATTGTAACACAACGGGCTGATGTTGGGCAATCTTGGGGTTTCACCGTCCTGTCAGCTGTGAGGCTATCTGGGCTTTTCCTCCAGGCTGTAAGTGCCAGCTTGGTGGATGCGGGCCAGCAGCCACAGGGCATCGATGTCCTCCGGTAGAGACATATCTCCTCCTCGCTTTCCAGCGGAACTCTCAGTTTCTCCCTGGCCCGATGGAGCCAGTTCTTGAAGGGCCCCTCCGGCACACCGAGCAGTTGAGCCATTTCCTTGATGGAGAATTCTTCGTTGTCCAAAGCGCTGATCGCCTCCCGCACTTGCATGCGCCTGCACCTTCTGAGCAGGATGGCATAGAGCCAGGTGTACACGGACGCGTCGCCGCGGAAACTGGAAATATGGGAAATGGCGTCCACCAACCAGGAAATGGCCTC
>FIZK01000084.1 GCA_900018335.1 uncultured Clostridia bacterium
CCTGCATTTTGCGGATAAAGTCCCACACGTCGCGGCGGGTTTGGGCATCCAGCCCCGTAGTGGGTTCATCGAGGAAGAGAATCTGCGGCCTGTTGACCAAGGCTCTGGCAATATCCGCCCGCCTGCGCTGGCCGCCGGAAAGAGCGCCATAGCGCCGGTCCACGAAGTCCACGGCCGCAGCCTCCTTAGCCGCCTCCTCCACCGCCTGCCTGAGCCTCTCCCCCTTCAATCCGTAAAAGCTGCCGCGAAACTGCAGGTTCTCCCTGACCGTAAGCCTGTCGTCCAGGACGTGGCCCTGGAAAACCACCCCGATGGAGGCCCGGATCTTGTCGTCTTCCCGGCCTAAGGTAAAGCCGTTGATGGTTACTTCTCCTTGATCCTTCTTCAGCGCCGTGCTCAAGATCTCCACGGTGGTGGATTTACCTGCTCCATTGGGGCCCAAAAAGGCAAAGAGCTTGCCCCTCGCCACATAGAAGTCAAGCCCCCTCACAGCCTGGATGCTGCCGTAAGACTTGGCCAGACCGCGCACTTCAATAATCCTCTCCATGCGGCACCTCCTTTTTACCCCTAAGGAGCAGGATCGATCTTCCCGTGATCGTAGAAGTACTTGAACACCAGGATGGTGATGGGCAGGGCGAACAAGCCCACAACCCCAAACAGCCTCACGCCGGCATACATACAGAGCAGCACCACAATGGGATGCAGCCCAATCTGCTGGCCCACCAGCCGCGGCTCGATCACATTGCGGATCACAGTAATCACCACATAAAGCACCAAAAGACCCAGGCCCAGAAAGAGGTTACCCTGCACCAGGCTGAAAAGCCCCCAGGGAATCAAAATGGCACCGGTGCCGAGAACGGGCAGAATATCCACCACGGCGGTGAAAGCGGCCACGGGAATGGCGCTGTTCACCCCCAAGATGGAAAGGCCGATGGCCACCTCAGTGAAGGTAATGAGCATGATCAGGGCGTAGGCCTTCAGGTACTTCCCCAGAATATTGGAGGAAAAGGTACGCAGCTCCCCTGTGAGCCCGCGCCATCTCTGGGGCAAAAGGTCACGGAAGAAGTTTATGACGACCTCAAAATCCAGGGCAAAGAAGGCCGAAGAAATCACGGCCAGGATCACGCCTAAGAACATCCTGGGCACCAGCGACACCGCGGAAGTGACGGTGGCAATGGCCAACGAGGAGATGTCCGAGACAATTTTCCCGATAGACTGGGACAAGGTGACGTGAAAATCCTCCAGGAACTGGGCCAGGGTAAGGTCAAATCGCACCATAAGCCTTTCTATGGCCTGGAAGATATCCATGATCACCGGTTCGATTTCCCTTGAATACATGCCGGGCAGCTTCTCTACCCAGTCCTTGACTCCGGCAAAGACGCTCATGCCCAGCCAGAACAGGAGCACGCCCAAGACAAGGTAAAAGACCAGCACCAAAAGGACCGCGGCCAGTTTCTTGGGCAGCCTTAGTTTAGCGGCGAGGAAGTTGATGCTTTTCTGCAGCATAACCGCCACCAAAAAACCTACAACAAAAGGAGCGACTAAACCCAAGAGGTATTTGATAGTTATGTAGACAATACCGATAATGAGCACAAAATAGGATACGTTGATGATGAACTGCTTGCGCTTCTCAATAGACATGGGCTCACCCCTTTTGTTTAGTTTACCAAGTTGCTATGCCCGTTACAATCTTTTTTTGCCGTCCCTGCTTGGCTTTCACCGGGGTGGGAAAAATATCCGGCTCGAACAGTAAACTTCTGTCCCCCTCGAAGGATATATGAAGTGAAAGCACGTCTAAACATCTGAGAAAGGAAGATCAACATGCGCAAATCCTTGTTCAAAATGGGAGTGGTGACACTCCTCATGCTGCTGGTGGCAGGAGCGGCCCTGGCCGATGCGGAACCGAAGCGCCTGCAGGTGAGCGGAACCGCGGTAGTGACAGGTGACCCCGACATCGCCTACATCACCGTGGGTGTGGAAACCCAAAACCCCTCCGCGGAAAAGGCTGCCCAGGACAACGCCAGCATCATGGCTCAAGTGCTGGCCGCACTGCGGGAAATGGGGCTGACGGAGAAAGAAGTATCCACGAGCGGTTACAACATCTGGGGTTCCACCCAGACGGTCAACCGCGGGACAGACAAGGAAGAAACGGTCACCACCTACTGGGTGCAGAACCGCATCAACATCACTACCAAGAATTTGGACAGCGTAGGGGAGATCGTGGACCGGGCAGTAAAGGCCGGAGCCAATCAGGTCCAGGGCATCCGCTTTGACGTCCAGGATAAGCAGGCCCTGCAGCTGGAAGCCCTCAAACTTGCTGTCCAGCAGGGCATGGGCAAAGCTGAAGCCATGGCCGAAGCGGCAGGGGTGACCCTGGGTGAGCTGGTGAGCATGAGCGAAAGCTACAGCTCTTACGCCCCCATGGTGCGGGCCGTAGCCTACGCCGATGCGGCGGTGGGCACGTCCATCAGTCCAGGTGAAGTAGAGGTAAGCGCCAGCGTGCAAATGGAATTTGCCTTTTAGCAGAGAGGAGAGCCCATGAGCTCTCCTCTCTCTTTCTTCTAGGGAAAGGCCGGACTCACGCGGGCTGAGCGCTTCCAGCTAAGCGTCTGGCCAGCAGCTCAGAAGCGGCCAGCATGACCAATACAACTGCCAGGAGGTAGTAAGGCAGGAGCCTAAGGGATGTTGCCGAGGCCAGGGCTCCGAAGAGGGGCGAGCCCAAGGTGCCCCCGGTGTAGGCCACGGCCATCTGCAGTCCCATGATGGCTCCTGAAACCCCTTTCCCAAACCGCCTGGGAGTTTCATGGAGCATGGCCGGGAAAATGGGGGCGGTGCCAAAGCCGATCAGGACAAAGCCTAGGGCGGAAATCCCAGCTGGGAGCGGCAGCATGATCAAGATAGCCCCGGCCGCGCAGACCAGCTGTCCCCCGCGGATCAAGGCTTCATTGGTGAATCTCATGGTCAGAAAGCCCGAGAGCAGGCGCCCCAGGGTAATCCCTCCGTAAAAGGCAGCCGTCCAGCGGGCAGCCACAGCTGGCGCCATCCCTTCCACGCCCACCAGGTAGGTGCTGCTCCAAAGCCCCGTCGTCCATTCCGTGATGCTGAAGCAGACGAAGGATACCAAGGCCAGCTTCACATTGGGCAGCCGCAGGGCTTCCCGGTTGGACAGGGCTCCACCGCTGCTCCCCGGGCTCTCAGGGGCGACATCTTTACCCCGCCACAAGCCCCTGCTGGCCCACAGCGCTGCGACCAGCATAAACTGAAGAGCGGCAATGACTCCATAGCCTGGACGCCACCCACGGCCGCTGGCCAGAAAGAAGGACATGATCATGGGCCCGGCTGTGGCTCCCACGCCCCAAAAGCAGTGCAGCCAGTTCATGTGCATGGACTTGTAGTGCAGCGCCACGAAGTTGTTCAGGGCCGCATCCACGCTGCCAGCCCCGAGCCCTAAGGGGATGGCCAGAAGGAACAAGAAGGCCGCATGCCTGGCCAGGCCGAAGCCCAAAAGAGCTGCTGCGGTCATAAACACGCTCACAATAGTCACCTTGGCCGTTCCGAAACGGGAGACCACGCGGCTGCTGAACAGGCTGGAAACCACTGTTCCGGCACTGATGGTCATGGCCAGGTAACCCACGAGGCTCACGGGAGCCGATAATTCGGACCTGATTACGGGCCAGGCACTTCCCAAAATCGAGTCGGGCAGCCCCAGGCTGATAAAGGCAATGTAGATGATCACGAGAAGTGCTGTCATGTTTGTTCCTTCTTTCCAACTGCGGCTATTTTTCATCTCTTAACAGGGTTTGCAAACACGCTCCCCTCGGGTCAACCCAAAAGCCTCCTGATGGTGCTCAAGGTGATGTTGGGAACGAGCTCAAAGGTGTGCTGCATATGCACCCTTTCGGTGAGTTTATGGCCGTCCTTGCCGTAGGTCCCGATGTTCACTACAGGCACATTGACGGCCGCAATATCCTCGATGGGGTGAGCATATTTCACTCCCCAGGCCGGTGTGTTTTTCTCCAGGGCATCCAGCTCTGCCCGATCGTCTCCTAAGGCCATAAAGCTGGCATCGGAGATGTAGGGATAGAACATCTTGGTGACGATGGGCCTGTCAGAATACTGCTGTACCTCGGCCACCGCCTCCTTCACGCTGTCGAGCAGCTTCTTTTCTGCTTCGGTTCTCCCCGTCATTTCTATCCGGGCAAAAAAGGTAGAGGCATTGAAGACGATGATGGCCGGGCTCTTATCCTTGGCCCACTGCCACGCTTCCTCCACAACCTGTACGTTGAAGTCTCTCAAATCCAGCGCGGGATTGCCGGCATGGAGCTTGAGGCCAAACTCCCTTAAATGCTGCACGAACTTCTCACCGTGGTCCTCCACAAGCTCACGGTAGAATTCTTCCCAGGTATACACCCGCGTTTTCCAGGGAAGCTTGGTGTAGGTGTGCCCGCTGCGCTGACAGAACTTCCTGTAAGCTTGATCAACATAGGCGATCACGTTATCGAAGGCTTCCACCGCCTTCTCCTTCATCCTCTCCATGATCTCCCGGGGACTCATGCTGTGGGTGAACACGTTGAAATAGGTGTAGGCCGCGATGGGCGTCTGCACAGTATAGGCATCCTTGAAGTCGGCCTGCTTCAAAGAAGTGGGCGGAATGGTCACTTCACCCTGGGCCTCATCGCACAGATCAGGGTTCAGCTCAATCAGCCGGGTTAGCTCCGCGACCAGCAGATTGGGGTTCAGCCCGCCAAAGGCCTGGCCCACGTGGGTTTCTTTGCCCACCACGTAGAATGTGGGCAGCAGCTTGCCGATGGTGCCGAAATACACGTACCTGTTTTCATCCAGTTCGTGATAGGGCGTGGAGTAGTCAGCATTGATTGCTGCGATGAACTCCAGATCATGCTGGGCTTTCCACTGTTTCAAAGCCCTTAGGGCTGAGATGATCCCGTGGGAGTTGTCTTCTTCATCGCATTCGGCGATGGCTATGAGGTTTCCGTCCAGTTCCTCTGGATGCTCGGCGAAATAGCGCACGAGGCACATCTGGCCGGCCACACCGGATTTCATATCCAAAGCTCCCCGGCCGAACATATACTCTCCGGAGTCCAGATCCCTCTGCACTTCTTCGCCCAGGTCCATCTGGCGCAGAAGCTCGGGCAACTTATCCGGGTCAAAGGCGTACTCTCTGATGCTTCCGAAGTCGTCAACGCCCACCGTGTCTATATGCCCCATGAGGATGACGGTGCGCTTGGAATCGCCTTTGGTCCCCCTAACCATGGCTATCACGTTGTACCTTTCCAGCTCATCCTCTTCCGTCTGCTGCAGCACAAGGTACTCAGGATGCTGCTGGAAATAGGGCAGACCGCGGTAGAATTCATAGATTCTACGGGCGCAGTCCGCTTCACCGCTGGTCTTGACAATGCTTGGGATCTTGACCAGTTCCACGGTGAGGTCCTTCACTTCGTTGAAGCAGTTCAGGTACATGCACATCCCCCTTTAGAAAAGAATGATCTCAAATCCTTGGGCGGTGAAGACCTCCAAATCCGAATGGCCTGATAAGGCCGCGTCGATGGGCAGCCCCTGGGCCTCGGCTTCCTGCAGCGTACCCATTTGCACCGCGCAGGCTTTACAGACGGAGCGAACCAGGCCGGCAGATCTGATCTTCTCCCACAGCGGAGCCTGGGGCGATTTGGTGATATCAGCAATGCGGGCGGTGGATGCCCCTTCCACGATCAGCGCCACCTCGTACCCCTTCACATGGTAATTCCAGGCGTTGAGCAGCGCATGCACAAAGCAGGGCATCTCACCCTGGAAACTGACAATGGCAATTTTCTTCACTGCGTGATCACTCCCCTCATGGTTTCCTACTAACTTCTCCTCGCCGCCAGTACTTCCTTCCCTACTCATTTGGTGGTTGACGGGGCTCCGATTTCCAGGTATGCTTGACTTGACTGCTTTACTATTTTACTATTTTACTACACTACTACGTAGAAGGAGGAGAATGAAATATGAAAATACCCACTGATCTCAAGCACAAGCCGGTGATCGTGGCTGAGGATTACAGCAATATCGATGGCAGAAGCGCTTACGATTCAGATGCCCAAGGGCTGTCCCTGGGCCTGGCTCAGTGGAATGACCGCGGGCGGGTAGACATCTCCGCCAAGGTCTGGCGCCACACTGGCGAGCGCTGGTCCCGTCAGTCGGAAGAGCTGCCCCTGCACAGGGTGCTGGATCTGGCCATTTTGGTCTGCCGGGCCAAACTCTACTTCGATGAAGCTTACCGCTACCCCAAGTTCTACGACCCGGAAAACCCGGTTATTGACAGGGTGGGCCTGCAGGGCGACGCCATGACCGTTGCTGTCTGCACCGAGAACGAGAAGATCGATGAAGATATCCAGCTGTTCATGGATGCGCTGGCCCGGGATGGAGAACTGATCGGCGAGAGGCTGCGCACCCTGGCGCGCATCCTCAAGGAAATGGGTTACTGACATGCAAAAACGGCGGCCTAATGGTCGCCGTTCGTGATCTAAGGGGGATCACGCTATGCCTTTCACTAATCCGCAAAAGGCCTGCACTACCCGGGGGTCGAACTGCTTTCCTGCGCCTCGCTGCAGTTCCTGCATGGCTTGGCTGTGGCTGTAGGCATGCCGATAGGGGCGGGGACTGATCATGGCGTCGTAGGCATCGGCCACGGCCACGATCCTGGCCATGAGGGGGATCTGCCCGCCGCGCCGCCCGTAAGGGTAGCCCGTACCGTCCATGCGCTCGTGATGCGCCAAGGTGGCATCGGCGATCTCCGCCATACCAACCACGGCACTCAAAAACCGATGCCCGTTCACCGGATGCTCATGAATCTCTTTCCACTCCCACGGCAGGAGCGGCTCCGGCTTGTTGAGAATCTCACTGGGGATGGAGATTTTGCCGATGTCGTGCAATAAACCGACTTTTGCCAGTTCGATCTTCTGCTCATGCTCTAAGCCCATCTGCTCGCCGATGGCAAAGCAGATCTGACTCACTCGCCGTGAATGTCCTTCTTCGCGCGGGCTCTTCTCATAGAGGACGTGCATGAGTGCGTTGATGACGCGATCTTCAATGTCAAATTGTGGGGTTACGAGACCTGGTATTCTCGGTTCATGCCTTGGAACAGCCGCCACCCCCTCAGGACACCTATATTGCTTTTGGTGAAAACATACACAATGAGTTCATTCGACAAATTGTTTACAAAACCTGCCGACCGGGTTATTTATACACAGATTTTGACAGATCTTGTTAATGCCCATGAGGAAAGACTTTCCAAAGAAAAACGGGTTCTGTAAGTAAACTTTTCTCGCTCCAACGGGATATATGTAGTGAAGCCCCGAGAGGAGGATCGCCGTGGATTATCCAGAGCAACAACTGATTCAGCGGGCCAAGCAAGGAGAAACAGCGGCCATGGAGCAGATCTTCAGAATGCATCTGGACAGCGCCGTGCGCCTGGCCTACTTGGTCACCCGCAACTGGGCCACGGCTGAGGACGCCGTTCAGGAAGCATTTGTGCAGGCTTTCCGTTCGCTGGACACCTTTCAGGAACACCGGCCCTTTAAGCCCTGGTTCACGCGGATTGTGATCAATAAGGCGAAACGCACCAAGAGCCGACTGGACCGGGGCCACCTGCCCTATGAAATTGAAGAGGAAAACGTCCATGCCTCCTTCAACCCCGAAGGCAGCGCTATGGAGAAGGAAGGCCTGAACCAATTGTTTGAAGCCATTAACAGTCTTGATGATAAGCACCGCCTTCCTCTTCTGCTTAAGTACGTATCAGAACTCACGGAAGCGGAGATCGCCGAAACGCTCCGCATTCCCCTCTCCACAGTGAAATCCCGGCTCTACACAGCCAGACAGCGTCTAAAACGGAACATGGCAGCCCATGAAGGAGGTGGCAGGGATGACCTTAGATGAGCGCATCAG
>FIZK01000085.1 GCA_900018335.1 uncultured Clostridia bacterium
ACACCCAAACGCGTTTATTTTTCTCCCGCCCAAGGGGAATGGCCGAAGACGTTGAATAATCAGGGCAAAGGAGGATGTCCCATGTGCGGAAGGTTCACTTTGTACACCCCCCTGGATGAACTTGCCGAGCGCTTTTCCCTTCAAGAACTGCCCTGGGAGTATGCCCCTAGCTTCAATGTCGCGCCCACCCAGATGGTCTTCTCTGTACTGCGGGGCCAGAACTCCCGCATCCCGGCCCTGCTGCGCTGGGGGCTGACCCCGCCATGGCAGAAACCGGGCAGCCGCCCCCTGATCAATGCCAGGTTGGAAACCGTGGCCGAAAAGCCGTCTTTCCGGAGCCTGGTGAACACACACCGCTGTTTGATTCTCGCCGACGGGTTCTACGAATGGAAAGCAGAAAACGGGGGCAAGTACCCCGTGTATATCACCCTGGACGGCGGCAAGCCCTTCGCCTTCGCGGGGCTCTGGCAGGAGGGCGACGTTCCCAGCTGCACAATCATTACTCAACCTGCATCCAGCTTTCTGCAGCCCATACACCACCGTATGCCAGTGATTCTCACACCTGAAACTGAGCAGCTCTGGCTGAGCAATCTGCCCTTTAGCGAGATCGGCACCAAGCTGCCCAACCAGGAGGAGCGGCCCTTCGCTTATCATCGCGTCAGCACGGTGGTGAACTCACCAAGAAACAACAGCATAGAGTGCATTGCGCCTGTGGACTGACTAGGCAAACAGCAAACGCAAGGCAATCAAAAGGAGCACGCCGGGCACCCCTAACAGGCCCACAACCAGCGCCGTAACGGGATTTACACCCACGTGGAACCCCCAGAAACTGCCGACGAAGTTGATCAAAAGCAGCACGCCGCCGCCAATAACCGCATTGACGATGAGGTTGAAGATGGTGCGCAGCGGTATTAACAGCATCTTCCCGAGGCCGTATAGTAGCAGAACACCTGCTGCATAGGCAACGATCACCATGAAGTTCATGCGGTCCCACCTCGCTTAGGTTCGTCCCCTCATGAACATCTTATGGTGGGTTGTCTGTGATTATGACTGCGTTGTCTGCTCCGCCTCGTCAGGCAGATTCTTCATGCGTTTCAGCCAGTACATGTACTTGCGTTCGGCCGCCTGCATGGTCATGATGGCATGATCAACCAAATCGGGCTCCACAGCCTGATTGAAGTAGCTCATGGCATCCAGCCACTCCTTTTTGGCTGAATCCACTTTGGCGGCCAGCTCTTCCCTTGTCTCTTCCCGCCAGTCGGAGAGAATCTCTTCTTCCCCGTCATCCAGTAAACGACCAGCTATTGCCCAAAAGCGTTCGGCTAAAGTCCTCGGCAAAAAACCACCCCATCTCGCGGCATACTCGGTTTAGTATTACCTCATCCGAGGGTGGTTTATGCTAGAAACTTATAGCTCTCTCCGGCCCTCCAGCGCCTTGCTCAGCGTAACCTCATCCACATACTCCAGATCACCGCCCACGGGCATGCCGTGGGCCATCCTGGTAACCTTCACTCCCAGGGGTTTCAAAAGGCGCGCCAGGTACATGGCGGTAGCTTCACCTTCCACGTTGGGGTCGGTGGCCAGCACCACTTCATCTACTTCGGGGCTGATCCGCGCCAGCAGTTCCTTCACCTTCAGCTGATTGGGGCCAATCCCATCCAGCGGTGAAATCGCGCCGTGCAGTACGTGGTAGACCCCGTCAAAGCTTTTCGTCCGCTCCATGGCGATCACATCCCGGGGTTCTTCCACCACGCAGATGAACTTCTGATTGCGCTTGGGATCGGAGCAGATGGCACAGGTGTCTTCCTCCGTTAGGTGAAAACACTGGGAGCAGTAATGAATCCGCCTTTTCGCCTCCACGATGGATGTGGCCAGGCTTTCCACTTCGCCAGGGGATTGGCTGATCAGGAAGAACGCCAGGCGCTGAGCGGTTTTGGGGCCAATGCCGGGCAGACGCACCAATTCTTCAATTAGGCGGGCAAGGGGCTTCGGATAACGCCGGTACATGTTACATGAGTCCTGGAGGCATCCCTGGAATATTCAGCTTGCCGGTGACCTTCTCGATTTCGCTGGCTGAGAGCTCCCGGGACTTGCGCAGCCCGTCGTTGACCGCAGCTAAGATCAGATCTTCAAGCATTTCCACATCTTCAGGATCCACTGCCTCCGGCTGGATTTTGATCTCCTGCACATCCTGGTGGCCGTTCACCACCACTGTAACAACACCGCCTCCCGCTGTCCCCTCAACGGTCATTTCCTCCAACTCCGCCTGCACCCGGGCCAAGTCGGCCTGCATCTTCTGCATCTGGCGCATCATCTTCTGCATGTTCATGCCCAAAACAATCACCTCATTCTCAGTTTTCCTTCGGTTTGGAAATTATCTTCCCGCCGAAAGTCTCCATGCTGGCCTTCAGAAACTCATCTGAGGCGGTGGTCACCACCTCTTCCTTCGCCTTTTGCCCATCCCCACCTGATGCCGGGGCAGCAGGAGGATTTGCAGGCGATGATTCCTGTTCATCCTGGAAAACACACTCCAGGCGCATCTGTCGTCCCATCCATTTGGAGAGCACCCTTTGGGTGGGATCCCTATGGTCGACCTGCTCTATGCTGGCTTTATGGAAACCGCGATCGCGGGGAAATGCCACTATCACTGTATCGCCCCGTACTTCCACGGGCGTGCCTTCCTTCAAAAAGGCCTCGCACTGCACCAGCCGTTCTGCTTTCAGTTGAGCTAGGAAATCCAGCCAGTTCTCCAACAAAAAGGCTGTGCTTTCCCTGTCACTGGCGGGGGCACGCTTACGCTTGGCAGCAGCAGGCTTTTCTTCCCCACGGGAAAATCTGCGCTGCTTGGACAGCTGGGCCTGGAGGGCAGCCACCTGCTGCTCTAGACTACGGACCTTTTCTGCCAGTTCGCCAACCTCTGGGCTGGAGAGGACTGGAACCCCGCTGATGATCTTTAGGGCTGCCACTTCCAGCAGAATCCGGGGATCCTGGGCAAAGCGCATCTCCCGCACGCTTGCGGACAATACCTCAATGGCCTGGAGGTACCTCTCTTCCTCATCTATTCCTTGGAGGATACTCTGGCGCAGTTTCTTGATCACACTGCGGACAAACTGGTTCAGATCCCGCCCCTGGTTGTACAGTTCATCGATGGTCTGCAGCGCCTCAGCCTTATGGCCTGCCATGAGGGCCTGGGTGAACTGGGCAATGCGCTCCGCTGGGGTGATGCCTAGCACCTCAGCCACTGCGTCCGTGGTGATGGTTTCCGAAAAGGCGGCGCATTTCTCCAAAATGCTCAGGGCATCCCGCATGCTTCCCCCGGCATGTTCTGCCATCAGTTCCAACGCCTCGGCCTGGGCTGAAAACCCTTCCAGTTGGGAGACGGACTCCAAGCGGCTGACGATATCCTGTAGAGAGAAGCGCCCGAAATCATAGCGCTGCACCCGGGACAAAATGGTGGCCGGCATGCGGTTGGGATCCGTAGTGGCAAAGATGAACACCACATGCGCGGGAGGCTCCTCTAGGGTCTTCAACAGTGCGTTGAAAGCCTCCGTTGTCAGCATATGAACCTCGTCAATTATGTAGACTTTGTAGCGGGCGTTGATGGGTGTGAACTCCACCTGACCCCGCAGCTCCCGCACATCTTCAATGCGGCGGTTTGAGGCACCATCAATTTCCACCACGTTCAGCGATGTGCCGGCGGCAATTGCTTCGCACTCGGCGCAAGTGCCACAGGGAGTTGAAGTGGGACCCTGCTGGCAGTTCAAGCCTTTGGCCAGAATCCTGGCCAACGTGGTCTTGCCTGTCCCGCGCGGGCCGGCAAACAGATAGGCATGGGAAATGCGGCCCATGTCCAAACTGTTTTTAAGCGCCGTGACGATGCTGTCCTGCCCCACCACGTCGGCGAAGCTCTGCGGCCTCCATTTCCGGTACAAGGTAACGTAAGCCAAGGCGCATCCTCCCTCCCTGCAGTGTAATGCCGATCTTATTATTGGTTCTCGTCTCCTGAAGAAAGTCCTTTAGTGCGGGGGCCTAAGTTTGGGCATAAAAAAACGTCGTGCACCTATTCTCGAATGTGGCCTTCCAGACGATATCTAGGTAGTTAGCTCGGACCAGGCGCCCTTACGGCACATGAGAGCTTCCACTTACCGCTGCTTCCTTCCGGACCTGACGGGGTTCATGGATTCCCATTGCGTAAGACCCAATCGTCAACGCCACTTGCCTAAATCAGACTCCACAAGACCAATCCTCAAATAGGCATCGACCCCGCTATAGCGGATTGCGGGTTACAGGGCACCGCTACCTCCCCGTCTAGCACGACAACTTCATTATAGCTTTTGGGGCTGCCAGTGTCAAGAAACCTGGGCCTGCACCGCCAAAACAGCCTTCAGTTCCTAAATTGAGGTTCTTCGCTTACCACATGGCCCAGCCGTCCCCGCAGCTTGGGTATGATTTCCTCCACTTGCTGACTCATGGAGTTATACATCTCCCTGACGGATGGAACGTCTGTGTCTAAGGCACACGTCTTCAGCTGTCCAGCCAGCATTTGGGCATTGGCAATGACTTCTTCGAGCCTGTTCTTGGTAGTCATGGTCAACCTCCTCGCGGATAGCATATCCACATGCTCACCGGCGAATGCACAGCGCGGAGGGTAGAAAAAAGCCATCTACGATAATTGCATCGCTAGATGGCGTTTGATGTCGAATGGCGGAGAGAGAGGGATTTGAACCCTCGAGGGGCTTAGAACCCCTACACGATTTCCAGTCGTGCCTGTTCGTCCACTCCAGCATCTCTCCGTGTATTGAAACTTGGATTTAAGAGGGAATTCTGGCGGAGAGGGTGGGATTTGAACCCACGGGACGCTCACGCGCCCAACGGTTTTCGAGACC
>FIZK01000086.1 GCA_900018335.1 uncultured Clostridia bacterium
CCGAAGATGGACAGGGCATGGGCGGCAATAGCCCGGGCACTGACATGGATCACACCGGGCAAGAGCTCACCGGCGATCTTGTACAAATTGGGCACCATGAGCAGAAGGCCCTGGGACGCGGTGAAAGTGCTGGTCAAGGCCCCGGCGGTCAGGGATCCATGCAGAGCCCCGGCGGCCCCGATTTCCGATTGCATTTCCACCACTTCCACCACTTCGTTGAATAGGTTCTTTCTCCCGTGGGCGCTCCACAGATCAACCAATTCTGCCATGGGCGACGAGGGGGTGATCGGGTAGATGGCACAGACTTCGCTAAAGGCGTAGGCCACATGGGCGGCCGCTTCATTGCCGTCCATGGTGACGTATCTTTTCATGCTCAAACCTCCACTTCCATTTTCCTACCTAGTATTTGAAAATTGTTTGTTCTCATACCACAGGGCAGGCGGCACGCCGCTTGCGAATTTCGGAGGGGAAACCCATAAAACTGCGCCTTCACGGACGCGATTTGCGCCCCAAAACGATATTCACAGCAGCCCGCCATCTGGTTGAAACAGCTTGAAAAGGGCCTTAGGCAAGCAGGATTCCCATCTTCAATTGTGTAATATGTTAGGTGCGAACTTCAGGCAAAGGAGGTTGAAAAAATGATCGCCTTAGATAAAGAAACTTGGGAAGAACACGTTCCCAACTCCAAGGGCTGGGTTGTGGTGGACTTTTGGGGTCCCCGCTGCAAACCGTGTCTGGAACTTATGCCAGCAGTGGAGCGCCTTGCGGAGAAATACGGTGATAAAATGAAGTTCTGTTCCCTGGACACTTCTAAGGCCATGCGCTTGGCCATGGCTCAAGGTGTCATGTCGCTGCCCGTCATTGCCTTTTACTACGACGGCGAGAAAAAGGATGAACTAAGCGGCGAGTTCACCGCGGAGGATGTGGAAAAGAAGATCCTGGAGTTGCTCGGTTAAAACTTGCCAGAGGAGGTGAGTGTGTGCAGTTTACGGTAGGTAATATCTTCATCAACGATCTGCAGTTCGGGCCGCGCACCGAAGTGAAGGAGAAAACCCTCTTCGTGAACCGAGAAGAGCTCAGCGAACTGCTGCTGCAGGACGAGCACCTGCAGTCCGTCACCATTGAAATCGCCCACCCAGGTGATTCCATCCGCATCATGCCCGTGAAGGACGTCATCGAGCCGCGGGTAAAACCCGAGCAGGCAGGGGGCATCTTCCCAGGGCTGATCAGCAAAATGTTCCCGGCAGGCGTCGGCCTCACCCATGTGCTCAAAGGCGTGAGCGTGGTGACCACAGGCAAGATCGTGGGCTATCAAGAGGGCATCATCGATATGCAGGGGCCTGGGGCGGAACTAACCCCCTTTTCCCAGCTGCATAACCTGGTGATCGTGGCTGAACCCATCGCGGGGATCACGCCCCACCAGCACGAAGCAGCGCTGAGGAAAATGGGGCTGAAGGCCGCTAACTATCTGGGAGAAGCGGCGCGCAGTCTCACTCCAGACGAAACCTTCACTTACGAGCTGCTGCCTGTCCACGAGTATCACAGGCGCTACCCAGACTTGCCCAAAATCGCCTACGTCTACATGCTGCAGAGCCAAGGCCTGCTCCACGACACCTACTACTACGGGGTAGATGTGAAGAACATGGTTCCCACCTATATGCACCCCACGGAAGTGATGGACGGGGCCATCGTCAGTGGCAACTGCGTCTCCGCCTGCGACAAGAACACAACCTATCACCATCTGAACAACCCCGTAATCCACGACCTCCTGCGGCGCCACGGCAAGGAACTCTGCTTTGTGGGCTGCGTGATCACCAATGAAAACGTGACGCTCCTGGACAAACAGCGTTCCAGTGACCTCACGGCCAAGCTCGTTGAAATGCTGGGTGTTGATGGTGTCATTATCAGCGAGGAAGGTTTCGGCAATCCCGACACCGACCTGATCATGAACTGCACCAAAATCGAGCAGAAGGGCATCAAAACAGTCTTGATTACCGATGAGTATGCTGGGCAAGACGGCACATCCCAGTCCTTAGCCGATGGCAGCCCCCTGGCAGACGCCATTGTCAGCGGCGGAAACGCCAACGCCTTGATCACTCTTCCGCCCATGGAGAAGATCATCGGTAACATCGATCCTGTGGAAGTGATTGCGGGAGGCTTTAAAGGAAACCGCAATCCTGACGGTTCCATCACCGTTGAACTACAGGCCATCATTGGAGCAACCAATGAACTTGGTTTCAATAGGTTGACCGCTCGCGAATACTAGAATATCACTACTTAAAGAGGAGGAAGAATCGGTCATGATCGATCTCAAAGGCAAGTACGTGGCCATTATCGGTGACCGAGATGGCATCCCGGGCCCGGCCATTGAAGAGTGCCTGAAGGACACCGGGGCCATTATCGGCTTTTCCACCACCGAGTGCTTTGTCTGAACCGCGGCAGGCGCAATGGACATGGAAAACCAAACTCGCGTGCTCGAGTTGGTTGAAAAGCATGGTAAGGATAACGTCGTTGTGATTCTGGGCGGAGCAGAAGCGGAAGCTTCTGGCCTGGCCGCAGAAACGGTCACAAGCGGAGATCCTACCTTCGCCGGTCCATTGACAGGAGTTCAGTTGGAACTCCCCGTTTACCATATTTTCGAACTCAAAGAGATTATCCCGGAAGACGTCTGGGACGAGCAGATCAGCATGATGGAAATGGTCCTGGACGTGGATGCGATCGTTAAGGAGGTTACCACCTACCGCGAACGGAATGGGGGGTAGAATTTGGATAAGAAGCGCATCGTTGTCTATCTCAACCAGTTCTTCGGTCAGATCGGCGGCGAAGATAAAGCCGATACGCCTCCCCAAAGCGCCGCCAAGGCCGTGGGGCCAGGTGTAGGGCTGCAAGCCCTGCTGCCCGAGGACTGCGCCATCGTGGGCACCATCATCTGCGGCGATGGGTATTTCAACGAAAACCTAGAGGAAGCCAGCGCAGCCGTGCGCCAAATGCTTGAAGAGTTCGCTCCCCAGGTAGTAGTGGCTGGCCCGGCCTTCAATGCCGGCCGTTACGGGATGGCCTGCGGCATGGTGGGGAAAATCGCTTCCGATATGGGTATTCCAGCCGTTTCAGGCATGTACCCGGAGAACCCAGGTGTGGAAACCTACCGCCAGTACCTCTATATCGTGGAAACGGGCAACTCGGCAGCCAGCATGCGCACAGCCCTTCCCGCCATGGCCAAACTCGCGGGCAAGCTGGCCACTGGGCAGCCCATAGGTTCACCGGCGGAAGAGGGCTATCTCAGCCGGGGTATCCGCCAGAACGTGTTTGTGGAAAAGCGGGGATCAGAGCGGGCCATTGACCTGCTGCTGAAAAAGCTCAAAGGGGAACCCTATGAAACCGAGTACCCCATCCCCCACTTTGACCGGGTGGAACCGGCGGAAGCCATTGCCGATCTGAGCAAGGTTACGGTTGCCCTGGTCACCAGCGGCGGCATTGTCCCCAAGGGCAACCCTGACCGCATCGAAGCATCCAGCGCCTCGCGCTATGGGAAATACAGCATCGAAGACTTGGACACCCTCACGGCGGAGGCCTTTGAAACGGCCCACGGCGGGTACGATCCGGTCTATGCCAACGAAAACCCCAATCGGGTGGTTCCCGTGGATGCCCTGCGCCAGCTGGAGCAGGAAGGAAAGATCGGTAGACTCTTCCCCTTCTTCTACTC
>FIZK01000087.1 GCA_900018335.1 uncultured Clostridia bacterium
TGAGAATGACGAAAACAGTTCTTTTCACGGCAGCACCTCTTCTCCCACAGATAATTGGACAGTACACTGGACGTTTCCTCCAGATCCGTCCCGGGATCTGCCGCTGGAATGCAAAAAAGGGGACCGCCTGTGGCGGTCTGTTACCGTGGATAGCTGGCGAACTATGCAGTACATAGAGAACAGGATCTTTGTGTCGTCTTTCACGGTCAGTTGGAGGATTATCCCTGATTCTCTGGAAGATCCTAATATAAACCAAGTGAAAGGGGTTTAGCCATGCGCGAAAACAACCAATATCCACGAGTTAGCGTAGAGGTCCTGGAACGATTTATGAACGATGTGCTGACCAAAGTAGGAGTGCCTCCGGAGGATGCCGCGACTGTGGCAGACGTGCTGATCACGGCGGACAAGTTTGGCATAGACTCCCACGGCATCAGTCGGCTAAAGCCCATCTATTACAATCGCATCAAGGACGGGATTCTCAATCCCGTAACCAAAATCGACATCGTGCGGGAAGGGCCCACCACGGCAGTGCTGGACGGCAACCACGGCATGGGGCACGTTATCGGCAAACGGGCCATGGAAATGGCTATCAATAAAGCTCGGGAATATGGTATGGGTATGGTGGCAGTGCGCAATTCCAGCCACTACGGGATCGCCGGTTACTACACCAACATGGCCGCAGATGCCGGCATGATCGGAATCAGCGGAACCAACGCCCGTCCTTCCATCGCGCCCACCTTTGGCGTGGAGCCCATGCTGGGCACCAATCCTTTGACCTTCAGTATGCCCACCGACGAGGAGTTCCACTTCTTCCTGGACTGCGCTACGTCCATGGCCCAGCGGGGCAAGATTGAGGTCTACGCACGCCTCGACAAAGACATTCCCGAAGGCTGGGTGATTGACAACGAGGGCAGAATCCGCACCGATACCCACGGCGTCCTCGCCGATCTGCCCAAGGGCACTGCTGCTCTCACGCCCTTAGGGGGAGTCCTGGAAGAAACGGGCAGCCACAAGGGTTACGGCTATGCAACGGTTGTGGAGATCCTGTCTGCTGCCCTCCAGGGAGGCGCGTTTTTGCACGCTCTCTCCGGCATGAAAGACGGCAAGAAGGTACCCCACGCTCTAGGCCACTTCTTCATTGCCATCAACGTGGAGGCATTTACCAGCCTAGATGAGTTCAAGAAGACCACGGGAGACATCTTAAGGGCCCTTCGGGCATCCAAGAAGGCTCCGGGCCGTGACCGCATCTACACAGCCGGCGAGAAGGAATACCTCACCTGTCTGGAGCGGACCGCCAACGGTGTTCCCATCAATGAAAGCCTCCAGAAGGAGTTCCTGCAGCTCGTGGAAGAACTGGATCTAGACTACGATTTCCCGTTCTAAAGCCCAAGCTTCCACCGGAGGCAGGTTAGACCGTATTTTAATCTGTTTTTAATTTGGCTCAAATTGGCTTTAAAGTCCGTCCCGATACAATCAAAGCGAATCAATCCCAGAAAGGAGTATGACCATGGAAATGGAAAGACTGGAAAAGATTGAGAAGCTGCGGGAACGGGCTCAGGTAACCTACGACGAGGCTAGGGAAGCTCTGGATCAGGCCAATGGCGACCTGCTTGATGCCCTGATCATCCTGGAACAGCAGGGTAAGGTTGCCCCGCCCCAAGGCGGAGGCTACCACCGCAGTGAAGGGAGCACCGCAGGTCAGGGCGGCTCCGACCAGGAGCAGGAACGCTCCCGGGGCCAGCAGAGCGGGCAGGGCACGAGCAACTTCAAAGAAACCATGGAGAAGATCTGGAACTTCGCCAGCGGTTTGATCAAAAAGGGCAACACCACCAGCTTTGAGATCCTGAAAGATAAGGATCACGTGGCCAGTTTCCCCGTGACGGTGCTGGCGCTGCTGCTCCTCTTTGCTCCCTGGGTCACCCTGCCCTTGATCGTCATCGGTCTGTTTTTCGGCTTCCACTACCAGTTCGTAAGGAACGACAACTAGAGTTTTGGGGGGAGCACTGTCCATGAAGCCCAGAATTCTCATCATTGAAGATGAAGAGAAGTTCGCCCGGTTCGTGGAGATGGAACTCACCTATGAAGGCTATGAGGTGAGTAAAGCCCACCATGGGCGTATGGGACTAGAGATGGCAGAATCTGGAGACTACGACTTGGTGCTCCTCGATGTGATGCTGCCTGGTCTGAGCGGGATGGAGGTACTGCGCCGCTTGAGGCGCACATCCTCCGTCCCTGTGATCATGCTCACGGCACGGGACAGCGTGATGGACAAGGTTTCAGGTCTGGACAGCGGGGCCGACGATTACATCACTAAACCCTTTGCCATCGAAGAGCTTCTGGCCCGCATCCGCAATGTGCTGCGCAAAGCCGGGCTCCGCTCCGACACAAGGGTGCTCAAGGCGCAAGATGTAACCCTAGACCCCGGAAGCCGGCAGGTTGCTGTGGGGGGTGTCCCCGTGGAGCTGACCAAAAGGGAGTTCGATCTCCTCCAATACCTGCTGGAGAATAAGGGAATTGTCCTCTCCAGGGAAAACATCCTGGAGAAGGTCTGGGGTTATGACTTTGAAGGAGAGACCAACGCTGTGGATGTGTACATCAGGTTCCTGCGCAGCAAGATCGACGAAGCTTTTGACCTGAAATTGATCTCCACGGTGCGGGGCGTGGGATACGTGATCCGCGATGAAAAATAAGCAGGAAAAAGTCCACACCATAGGGTTTTCCCTGGTTTCCAAGCTGAATATTCAGCTTTGGTTTCGCTTGGTGGGGACCTTCATCATGCTCAACTTGGTCTTTCTGGCTGCCAGCGGCATTACCCTGGGTGTGCTGGGAGAACGCAGGGCTGCCCAGGCTGTCCAGCAGATCCAGGCTTTCGGCCTGCCTGCTTCGGCAGAAAGCGCCTGGCTGTCCAGTCAGGGGTTGGAGATCAGGGCGCAGGACGGTTCCTCCCAGGGGATTTTGCTGCCCGCCCAGATTCGGCGCGTTTTCCCCCAGGAGACCAGAGATGCGCGGCGGATGATCAGGCTGCCCCACGAACCAGATGCACCCCTGTACAATATCCTGGACAACCTGCAGTACCACTTCCAATTGGAGGTGGACGGGACTCCCCTCACCATCGTCATCCATTTCGCCTCAGCGATCTGGGTTTTGAAGACTGTTTTCCTGGTGCTGTTAATCTGGCAGCTGGTAACTGCCGTGCGTACGCTGATTTCCCGGGCCGAACTTATTCGCCGGGTCCTCAAACCCATCTCCGATCTGGCTCAGCAGACCCGCACTCTGTCCCAGGAGAAAGGTCCGCTGTCCATGGAAGAAATGCAGGCACTCGCGGGCACGCTGGATGAAATCAACGCCGCGCGTCTAGATACGCGGATCGATTTGGACAGCACCCAGGATGAGCTGAAGGGCTTGGCCATCGCCATCAACAGCCTTCTAGAGCGGATCAATGAATCCTACAGGCTGCAGGCCCGCTTCGTTTCCGATGCTTCCCATGAGCTGCGCACACCCATTGCCGCCATTCAAGGCTATGTTAACCTGTTGGATCGCTGGGGCAAGAACGACCCTGAGGCCCTGCAGGAATCCATCGACGCCTTGAAAGAGGAAGCGGCCAACATGAAGGAGCTCGTGGAGAAGCTGCTCTTTCTAGCCCGGGGTGACAACCACACCATGCAGATTCATCTTGAGCGCTTCGATCTGGAAAGCCTGGCCGAGACCCTCTACCGCGAGACGGAGATGATTGACGGGGGCCATGAGTTTAGCTTGGAAACGGAGTCTGCTCCCGTGGAAGCGGATCAGGGCTTGGTCAAGCAGGCCTGCCGCATTTTGATCGACAATGCCATTAAGTACACGCCAGTGGGGGGCAGGATCCGCCTCAGGGTCAGTTCAAGCGGCGATCAGGTGTACTTCACGGTGCAGGATTCGGGAGTGGGCATACCCCCGGAGGATATCCCCCATATCTTCGATCGCTTTTACCGTTCGGACAATTCCAGGGCAAGGGCCACAGGTGGGACCGGCTTGGGCTTGTCCATCGCCAAATGGATCGCCGAAAGGCACGGAGGGTACTTGGAGGTTTGGAGCCGGGAGGATTTTGGTACCCGCGTGTCCCTGGTTCTGCCCAAGAGTGAACCTCAGCTAGAAATCATCTCCGGCATTGGGGACTAGTAACTCCTCCATATCTTGGTCTACCGTGGTGGAGTCCCCGGGAATCAAGGTGATCAGGCCTTCTTGCTCCAGAAGGTTGACCACGTTGTAGAGGGAGCTGCGCTCCTCCTCAGGCAAGCTGTTTACAAAGGAGTTGATCTCTTCCTGAGGTGCGTTTCTGGCAAAGCGCGCTCCGCCGTACTTCAGGTAGTACTCGCCCATGGCAAAGCTCCTTTCGTCCTTCTTAATGTTACCCAGCCCAAAGCGGCTTACTCCCCCAAGAAAATCCTGGGGGTTTTTTTATTTGCCCTTGACAGCGGGCAAGACTCTGTATATAGTGTATATATACAGTATGGGGGGTGGTCTCCATTGACATAATCATCACCAACACCGGGGAAGTGCCCATTTACCAGCAGATCGTAGAGCAGATCAAAGGAGCCGTCCTCAGGGGAGAACTGAGACCTGATCAGCCGCTGCCCTCCATCCGCCTCCTTGCCAAAGAACTGGAGATCAGCGTAATTACCACCAAAAGGGCCTACGAAGAGCTGGAGAAGGAAGGCTTGATCTACACCGTTCCAGGCAAAGGGTCCTTTGTCGCGGATTTCGATGAGAGCAGGCTGACCGAGTCTAGAGAGCAGTTGGTAGCAGAGAAGCTGAAAGAGGTACTGGACACCGCTGAACTCCTGGGTTTAGGCAGGGCGGAGCTGCGGAAGATTTTTGAACGTGTATTGGGGGATGAAAAATGAAACCGATTCTCGAGCTGAGCAATGTGAGTAAGCGCTATCCGGGTTTTAGCCTGGATAAGGTGAGTTTCTCCCTGGAGCCGGGTTACATCATGGGCTTTATCGGACCCAATGGTGCTGGCAAGACCACCACCATCAAGCTGATCATGAACTTGATCCGTCGGGACGAAGGTGAGATCAGGGTGTTTGGCTTGGATTCCCTCCAGCACGAGCAGGAGATCAAGCAGCGCATCGGCTTTGTCTATGACGAGGGCCACTTCTACGAAAACTTGACCGCTGCGGAGATGACCAGGCTCATTGCCCCCATTTACCGCCACTGGGATTGGGACTTCTATGAGAAGTATACCCGGCTGTTTGACCTCCCGGCGCGTAAGAAGCTCTCTGCGTTTTCCCGGGGCATGAAGATGAAGTACGCGCTGGCGGTGGCACTGTCGCACCGGGCAGAGCTGCTGATCATGGATGAGCCCACGTCGGGTTTGGACCCGGTGGTGCGCAGCGAGTTCCTGGACATCCTGCGCGATGTGATCCAGGACGAAAGATGTTCCGTGCTCCTTTCCTCACATATCACTTCTGATCTGGATCAGATCGCGGATTACGTCACCCTCATTGATGGGGGCCGCATCGTGTTCAGCAAATCCAAGGAAGAGCTGCTGGAGGAGTATGTCCTAATCAAGGGGGAAAGATCGCTTTTGGACAGCGGGCTGCGGGATCATATCGTGGGCCTGAAGGAAAGCCAGTTTGGTTTTGAAGGGCTGATAACAGCCAAGGAAGAGGTCCAGAGGCTCGCGGAAGGACGGGCGGTGTTCGCCAGGCCCAATCTGGAAGAAATTATGCTCCATTGCATAAGGGGGAAAGCTCAATGATCAGTTTGCTGTATAAGGAGCTGCTGGTGCAGAAACGCGTGTTGGGCATGGCATTTCTCTACATCTTCGTCTTCAGTTTCGCCATGAAGAACCTAGGGGAGCAGCTGCCGCTAGCCATTATCACCGCGGTGAGTTACATGTTTGTTTTGTACGGTGGGGCCTGGGATGAAAAGGCCAGTTCGGATAGGCTCTGGAACAGCCTGCCCGTTCCCAAATGGAAGATCGTGGGGGCCAAGTACCTATCTGTCCTGGTCTATGTGGCTGGGGTGGCGGTCCTTACCTGGGCTGTCTTTGCAGTGCTTTCCATGGTGGGCATGGGAGGGATTTCGACGCCTGTTAGGCTGGAGCATGCCGCGGGGGCTGCCATTTCAGTGGTCGGCGTGAGCAGCATTTACCTGCCCGTCTACTTCGCCCTGGGTTACATGAAATCGAGGATGTTCAATTTGCTGATGATGCTCGCAACCTTTTCGCTCCCCTGGCTTTTGTCGGATCTTTTGGTTAACCGGCCAGCTTGGGCGGCCTTTCTGGAGAAAACGAGGCCAGTTGGCGCTTTGGGACTGGTCGCGGCATTTGTAGTCCTGCTGGCGGCGCTGTCCTTTTTCGTGGCCCTCAAGCTGTATGCTCGCAGGGAGTTTTAAGGGAATGCTGGAGCACCTTCTCTGCAGGGAAAAACTGTTTTGGTGCCAATACTAAAGCAGTGAGGATTTCCCAGTAAGCAGAGGAGGTGCTTTTTTGTGTTTACCCCGTTTAAGGTGAAGAGCGTAACCATTCCCAACCGTGTCGTGATGCCGCCCATGTGCATGTACTCCGCCACGGAAGACGGCCTGATCACCGATTGGCATCTCGTGCATTACGGTTCCAGGGCGGTGGGGGGAGTCGGCTTGATCATCCTGGAAGCCACCGCCGTGGAAAAAAGGGGCCGGCTCAGCGGCAATGACCTGGGCATTTGGGATGATGGCCACATCGAAGGCCTGCGCCGCATCGTGGAGGTCTGCCAAGCCCATGGGTCTGCAGTGGGTATCCAGATTGCCCACGCCGGACGCAAGGCCTGGGGAGACGAGCTGGTGGCCCCTTCGGCCTTAGCTTTTCCTGGTTTTGCTGTACCCCATGCCCTGAGCAGGGAAGAGATCAAGGAAACTGTGGAGCACTGGCGTCAGGCTGCCAGGAGGGCCCAGGCCGCAGGTTTTGATGTCCTGCAAATTCACGGGGCCCATGGATACTTGATCCACGAGTTCCTCTCACCCTTAAGCAACCAGCGCACGGACGAGTACGGCGGGTCTTTTGAAAACCGCCTGCGTTTCCTGCTGGAGGTTGTGGAAGCCGTGCAGAGTGAGTGGCCCGAGGATAAGCCCCTCTCTGTGCGCCTCTCGGCCGTTGATTACTTGGAGGGCGGGCTGACGATGGAAGACACTGTGGAGATCAGCAGGGTGCTGAAAGCCAAAGGCGTTGATCTCATGGATATCAGCAGCGGCGGGATCCTCTCGGCCCGCATTGAAACTGGCCCCGGCTATCAGGTTCCCTTTGCTGAAGCGGTGAGAAAAGGTGCCAAAATCCCCACCATCGCCGTGGGGCTCATTACCACAGCGGAGCTAGCCCAGGAGATCATCGCCAACGGGCGCGCCGACTTCGTGGCCCTGGGCCGGGAACTTTTGCGCAACCCCTATTGGGTGCTCCAGGCCGCTGCCGACAAGGAGATTTGGCCCAAGCAGTACGAGCGGGCGATCCCCGGCCGCTGAGGCCATTTTTCCCTTGACAATTCCTGGGCGCACTTTTATACTTTGAAATACAAAGTACTTTGCCAAGGGGTGGCAATGATGAATGTTGAGATTAGGGCCCGCGCCCAAGAAGATCTCCAGCTCATCAGGGAGATCATGGAACGCACTGCAGACTCTGTGGTTTTGTTTGGTAGGCCGTTCATCTTAGCTGTTGCGGCACTGCTCTTCTACGGCTGGCTGGCCGATCTGGCGCAGCGCCATCTACAGCAGCGACCCGTCCTTTACCAGCTGGTATCCTGGGGCTTGGTCGCTGTCCTGATCTGGGAGATTTGCTATGCCTTCAGCAAACCTGCCGTTTCCGGTTTGGCCAAGCAGCTCAGGCGATTCTGGATGGTGCTCTTTGCGGTGATCACAGTGCTGCCCATGCTCCCCGTGGAAGGGGGTTTCATGGGCCGGCCCGTGGACGAACTGTTTGTCCTCGTGCTGTTGTTTGCTGTGGGATTCTTCGTTACGGGATTGTTCATGGATGATCGGGTGTTCCACGTTTTGGCTGCCCTCTACGGGCTCGTGCTCCCCGCATATCTTTTGGCCTTCGCGCCCAGGCTGGAGTGGGGCTTTTCCTTGTTAGACCGCTTCCTGGTTCCCCTTTCCTTCCTGCTCATGGGGGGGTACCTGGAATGGGCACGCAGAAGGCGGGGACGGCATGGATCTGCATAAACTCTCCGACGCCTTCCAGTCCAGGGTCCGTCTGGCGGTTGTGGCAGATTTGGTGACGGGGAGCAAGACCTTTAAGGAACTGAAAGAAGCCACGGCGGCAAGTGATGGCAATTTGAGCACGCACCTCAGCAAGTTGGAGGAGCTGGGATTGATCCGCTCCACAAAATCCTTCCTGGGTAAGCGTCCCAGCAGCAGCTACGCTTTGACCCCCAAGGGGCGGGAGGAGTTTAGGCGCTACGTGGAGATGCTGGCAGCCATCTTGGAGTCGGCAGAACCAGAGGAGTAGAGGGCCATTGAGCCCCGCGGGATGCCGTGTGGTGGGCAGAAAAAAGGCGGGTTGACTTTGTCAGCCCGCCTTTTCGTGTGCCCGGCATGTCTACCGAGCCGATGGGTTGAGAGAAACCCTACCGCCCAA
>FIZK01000088.1:0-2389 GCA_900018335.1 uncultured Clostridia bacterium
CGTCTGCTCCTTTGTAGCGTTTGGAAACGCCCTCAAGCTTAAGCATTGATCCACCCCTTCTGGCCAACGTATCTTGCCTTGATTATTCTCCTTCGTAAAGCCGTTCCCTGCCGTACGCCCTCAAGCTTAAGCATTGATCCACCCCTTCTGCCAACGTATCTTGCCTTGATTATTCTCCTTCGTAAAGCCGTTCCCTGCCGTAAATCCAGTTATCGCCCAAGAGATTGAAACCCACAACGGCCAAGGCGATAAACAGCCCGGGAACCACAACCAGCCACGGGGCCAGAGAGCCATAGGACTGCGCCTCCCGGAGCATGCGGCCCCAGGAAGGGTCAGGAGGCTGAATGCCCACGCCCAAATAGCTTAACGATGCTTCCGCCAAAATGGCCCCTGCCAGGCTCACGGAAAACTGAACTAAGAGGGCAGCCCGGAGATTAGGCAGAATGTGGCGAACGATGATGCGCAGATCGCCTGCCCCCAGGGCCCGGGCCGCTTCCACATACGGCCGCCGCTTGATGCTGAGCACCTGGTTTCTGGTAACCCTAAGGAAGATGGGGATGTTCCCCAAGGCGATACCCCACAGCACCACCGGAACGCCGGGCGACCAGATGGCGGCAAAGAGCAAAGCCAGCAGGATGCTGGGCAGAGCCTGCAGGGAAGTGCTGATGCGCATGAGCAGCTCATCCCACCAGCCTCCGAAAAAGCCCGCGGCCAGGCCCAGGCAGATCCCCATGGCGGCTCCTAGACACACCGCAGCCGCACCGACGGCCAGGGAGATCCTGGCGCCCCAGAGTATGCGGCTGAATACATCCCGTCCAAAGTGATCAGTGCCAAAAGGGTGCTGCCGGCCAGGCGGTTGGAAGCGCTCGGCTATGTTGACTTCATTGGGGTCGTAGGGCGTGTAAAACCAGCCCAGGACCGTGAGGGCTAAAAGCACGCCTATCAGCAATATACCCCATTTGCGGCTGTCCATGGCTCATATCACCTTCACTCATAACGAATCCTGGGATCCAAGAGGCCCAGGCAGAGATCGAAAGCCAAGTCAAAAAGGAGGATGACCAGCACCACCAGCATGACCACACTCTGGACCAGGGGCAGATCCCTCTGGAAGACTCCGTTCAGCAAGAGCTGACCGATCCCAGGCAGCCCAAAAACCTGCTCCACGACGATGGTGCCCGCCAAGAGCTGGGCAAACTGAACTCCCGCTGCGGTGAGCGGCCCCACAGCCGCATTGCGCAGCGCATGTTTGTACAGTACGCTCCTGCCGGGCACCCCCTTGGCTCGGGCCGTGCGCACGTAATCCTCTGCTAAGGCCTCGATCACTCCTGCCCGCAGGAAGCGGCTCAAGACCGCAGTCCTAGGCAAGGCTAAGGTCACTGTGGGCAGAATCAGGCTGGTCCACCCCTCACGCCCCCCGGCTGGCAAGAGCTGAAGCTGCGCGGCAAAAAACTGGATGAGCAGAATGCCCACCCAGAACTGGGGCAGGCCCAGACCCAGCTGGGTTGCTAACGAAAGCAGGCGGCTGCTCAGCCGGCGGGGCTGCACTGCCATGTACATACCGGCAGGCAGGGCCGCCAGCGCGGCCATCCCCACGGCCAGCATGGCCAGGGCAAAGGAGAGGGGAAACGCCTGCCCCACCAGCTCCCGCACGGGAAGCGAGTAACGCCAGGAATTCCCCCACTGACCGCCCATGAAATTGATGATCCACTGCACGTACCGCTGCAGCAAAGGCTGGTGCAAACCGAGCTCCTGGCGCAGTCGGACATAGGCTTCTGGGCTGCCTTCTGTTCCCAGCATGAGCAGTGCAGGATCGCCAGGCAGCACCTGGATGATGAAGAAGGTGGCGAAGCTCACTAGGAGGGCAGTCAAGAGAAAGCCCCCTGCCCTGCGCCACAGATAACGCTTCACGATGCGCTCTCCCCTCTTACTGATACAGACTGGCCAGATCCACCACGTAAATGGGATAGCTCCTCCAGCCCTGAATCTCTGCGCTCATCACCGCTAGCTGCGGCGGATCCATGATGAAAATTCCGGGCAACTCCCGCGCCAGGATCTCCTGGGCCTCCAAGTAGATGGCCCGGCGCTCCTCGCCATCCGCCCTCAAACCCAGCTCAATGAGCTCGTCGTAACGGCTGTTGGAGAAGTTAAAAAAGTTGCGGCTGCTGTCTGTGGTGTAGCGCACCAATATGGCATGGGGATCCAAGCGCCCCGCTAAACCGATGATGGACACATCATAGTCGCGCTGGCTGTATACCCGCTCCAGCCAGGTTCCCCACTCCACGATCTGCAGGTCCACTTCTAGACCCAGCTGCTCCCACTGCTGCGCGGCCAGCTCCCCGGCCTGCACGTGCAGGGGGTAATTGGCGGGCAGGGTCAGGGTGAAACGCAG
>FIZK01000088.1:2459-12811 GCA_900018335.1 uncultured Clostridia bacterium
CCATGGCCGGGCTCAGGGCGCTGTCCAGCAGCACCCCCTCGCCCCAGGCTGCGCCCAGCAGGATCTCTTCTCGATTGAGGCCCAGGGCCAAAGCTCTGCGCACCCTCAGGTCATTGAAGGGAGGCCGTGCGTTGTTGATGGCAAAGAGCTGGACCAGGTTCATGGGGGAAGCCTGAACCTTGATCCCCGGGCTGTTCTGCACTTGGTGCAGTACGGACACCTCCAGGCGGGGAATGAGCTGGACTCGCCCAGCCTTCAGGTTAAGCACCATACTGTTTTCATCGGGGATGATCAAAAAGTTGACCTGGGCAAAGAACGGCTGCTGCCCAGACCAATGCTGGTCGAAACGGCGCAGTGTCAGCTGCTGATTGGGGCGCCAGTCCGCGAGGTAATAGGGCCCCGTGCCCACGGGGTGACGACTGAGATCCTCCGCCCCCGCAGGATAAATTGACGCATAGACCTCGGTAAGCAGGTAGATAAAAGCGCCGTTGGGCTCGTGAAGATCAATCTGCACGGCACCCTCCAAGCCCGTTACCGCTTTAATCATGCTCAGCTCTCCCGCCCGCGCGGCCAGCTCAGGATCGCGGGCGCGGTTGAGACTGTTTACCACATCGTGCACGGTGACGGGACTGCCGTCGTGAAAGACGGCCTCTCTTAAGTAAAAGGTGTATCTGGTGCCGTTCTCGTCCACTGTCCAGCGGCTGGCTAGTGCAGGCTCCACCTCCCCATGGGGAGTGGCTTTCACCAAACCTTCGTAAATGTTGAAGGCTACCTCACTAGTGGCCGCGGCCACGGTGCGGGTGGGGTCAAAACTGTCCGGATCCTGGGGAATGGCCACGCTTAGAACCTGGGCAGTTACGGTACCGCCCAGAGCAAAAAGGATCACAAGAAAAACGGCCGGTAAGCTCATTCGCTTCCACATCTTATTCCGCCCCCTGACTTCAATTTCGTGCAGCCAACCCATACTTCAAAACGTCCAAAATCTGCTGCAACAGCCGGTCATCACATCCCTGGTGAAAGTGATCGATCAATTCCTTACCCACCGCATGGTAGACAAAAAACACCGCCTCAGGGTCCAGATCACTGTTGACTATGCCCTCTTCCATGGCTTCGTGGAGCACCTGGGCAAAATCCCTAGCCCGGCTGAGCCGGCCCTTTTCCAGTTCGGCCGAGAGTGCCGCGGAACGACTGTCCCAAAACTTGTTGGCCACCTGATGCAGCAATGGGTGATCCAGAGCGAACTCATAGGACAAGCGGTAGTATTCATTCAAGATCTGGAAAATGTCCCCCTCCAGACTGAAAGCCCTGCTCACATAGGCCTTCTTCTGTTCATAGGCCAGGTCAACGATGTACATGTACAAGTCCAACTTATCGTCGAAGTACTGATACATGCTGCCTTTGGCGATGCCGCAGTTTTCCACGATCTTGGTTAAGGAGGCCTGCTCAAAGGGATGCTCGGCAAACTCACGCACCGCGGCATCGATGATGGCCTGCCGCTTTTCTGCTTCTAAGTTGAAAAAGGTCTGCTTGGGCACTGTCCTCCCCCCTCATATGACCACCCGGTCATACCTACGTAAAAAGTATACCACGGCGGCTAGCACTTGGCTAGACCCCCGCGGCGTTTTTTCTCCGCTATTTGCTCAACGGAAGATGATCAGGCCCAAAAGGGCAGCTCCAACCAGCACCTTAATGGGATCCCACTTCTTCAGCGCCACGGCGTAAAAGGATCCCGCGGTTATGAGGACAGTCCAGATCTGCGCCGGGATTCCCTCCACATACTTGAACGTGGACACGGCAATGAGCACCGCCGCCGCGGCCACCAAACCAGCGACCACCGGCCGGATACCCGCAAACATAAACTGCACCGGACGCGCCGCCTTGTACTTTTCCCACATGCGGCTCACCACACTCACGCAGAGCAGCGACGGGAGCACCACTGCCAAGGAAGCCGCCAGGGCGCCTGGAATACCCGCCGTGCGAAAACCCACAAAGGTCGCGGAGTTGATGGCGATGGGCCCGGGCGTAACCTCCGCGATCCCCACCACATCTACGAATTCTTGGGCCGTCATCCAGCCCCGAAGGAGGATCTCCTGCCGGATCAGGGCCAGCATGGCATAGCCGCCACCTATAGTGAACAGACCGATCTTAAAGAAGGAGTAGAACAGCTGCCAAAAGATCACTGCGCCTCTCCCCCTTTCTGTCCGCTGAAATAGAGGATACCGCTAAGTCCCCCAAGAATGATAATCCAGACGATGGGCAGCAGGCCAGAGACACTCAAGACGAAAGCGCAGATCGCCACAACCACCCCGTAGCGGTTGACCACGGCATTCCTGGCCGACCGATAGGCTGCCGCGGCCAGCAAGCCGATTACGGCCGCCTTCACACCAGAAAAAGCACGCAGCAGAATGGGACTAGATTGAAACTGTGTAAAAAAATGTGCTATGATCAAGATGATTCCAATGGAAGGGGTTATGGTTCCCAAGAGCGCCGCAATGGCCCCGATCAGCCCCCGCAGGCGTAGGCCGATGAAGATAGCGCTGTTCACGGCAATAGCTCCGGGGACAGACTGGGACAGGGCCACGATATCTAGGATCTCATCTCTATGCACCCACCCCTGAACCTCCACCACTTCCCTTTCGATCAGCGGAAGCATGGCTAAACCGCCTCCAAAGGTGAAGGCACCGATGCGGAAAAAGACGCTGAACAACTTCCAAAGACTCGCCGGTTTTTGCTGCACGTAAGCCACTCCTTTTAGTACATACCAGGAACCCTTATTCCCCTTAGGGCCTCGATGTCCTTGTTAAACTTATGTAACTCTTTATCAGAGGTGAATCCCATGCAGGTTTTTGAAGCAGATTTGATTTCCACCATCAGAAGTTTTACCCGCGCGGGAGATATCAGCGAAGAATCCTTTTTGGATCATGCCGAACGCGTTGCCCATATCGCCTACCATTTAGGAAAGAAGCTGGCCTTGGAGGAAGCAGAACTCGCAGAGCTTGTGCTCAGTGCCCTTCTCCATGACGTGGGCATCCTCACCACTGAGGAAAAGCTGGTCCTGGCGGATCGGGAGCCTGTGCGGGATCGCGTTTCCCCCCACTGCCGCAGGGGATGGCAGCTCCTTAGGCCCATCAGCCTGTTTAGGCCCCTGGCAGAAAACGTACTGGAACACCATGATTACTTTTCCCCAGGGCTGCGCCTCATTCCCGCCATCATCCATGTGGCGGACCGGGTGGACATCTTCCTAGACAAGGGTGTTTACTACCTTTGGCAGGTAGATGATATCCTGGAATACTTCGGCAAAAAGAAGGGGGACATCTTCAGCCCCGATGTGGTGGAAGCCCTGGAGCACATAGCGCGGGCCCCCAGCTTCTGGCTTGATCTGCGGTACGGCAACTATCAATACGCCAACGGACGGGCCTCATTCCGCCGCACCCTCACAATCGCTGAACTTGAGGAGATTGCCCACCTCATGGCCAGGATTGTGGACGCCAAATCGCCCTGGACCGGCGACCATTCGGAGGGCGTCGCCGCCGTGGCGGAGTTCTTAGCCCACAAGCTGGGCATGTCCCCAGAGAAGGCGAGGGTGATCAAGGTGGCGGGACTGCTCCATGACATCGGGAAACTTGCTGTTCCCGATGAAGTGCTCATGCATCCCGGCGGCCTCAACCGCAGTCAACGGGCCCTAATGCAGCAGCATACCTATCACACCTACCACTTAATCAGGGCAATCGGTCCCGGAGCAGAGCAGCTGGCGGGTTGGGCCGCCTTCCACCACGAACGGCTCAACGGGACAGGCTATCCCTTCGGCCTCACCGGTGCGCAGCTGGATCTGGAGGCGCGCCTCATGGCCGTGGTAGATATCGCCCAGTCCCTCCTGGAGGACCGCCCCTACCGCCCGGCCATGTCCAGGGAAAAGGTCATCTCCATCCTGCGCAACAATGTCGATGCCGGGCATATCGATCCCGACTTGACTGAACTGGCCATAACGTACATAGATGAACTGAGAGATATAGTGGACAAGCACCGCTGAAAAACACCACACCGAGGCGCCTCGGTGTGGTGTTCAGCTTTTTCAGTTCTCCCCTAAACCCCTCACAATCAGCTCATGGCAGGCTTCCTTCAACTCCTGCAGCCTGATCTCCGCGTCCTGGCGGGTGGGCCCCCGCACCTCCAAATACAGTTTCATCTTCGGTTCTGTACCTGAAGGGCGCAGCGATACTTTGCTGCCCTGTTCAGTGATCCACTGCAGAACATCTTCCCGCGGCAGCTCAATGGGCGACGTTTGCCCCGTGGTCAAATCCACGGCTACGCCGCGTCCGAAGTCTTTTACCTCCCTCACCCGCTCCTTACCGATGGACGTCAGGGATTCCTGGCGCAGGCGTTCCACCAGGGCCCTGGCCCGTTCCGCCTCTAGGCTGGTGGCAAAGGAGTAGGAGGCTAGATCCTGCAGGTAATAGCCGTACTCGGTAAAAAGCTGCTCCAAACGGTGCACCAGAGTCAGGCCCCGTTCCCCATACCACGCTGCCGCTTGGGCCGCGAGCAGGCTGGCCTCCACCGCATCCTTATCGCGGGCATGAGTTCCCGCCAAATACCCATAGCTTTCTTCGAAGCTGAAAACAAATCGCTTGCCTTCCAGGGGCAGTTCATCCATGAGGGCACCAATGTACTTGAACCCGGTGAGTGTGTTTCGCACCTCTACCCCGGCTTTACCGGCCAGGGACTCGATCATCTCCGTGGTGACAATGGTCTTGACGATCACACCGCCCTCCAGCTCCTCCTTTTGACGCCGGGCGAGGAGATAGTCCGCCAGCAGTACACCCATCTGGTTGCCGTTGAGCAGCACCCACTTGCCGCCATGGCGCACCGCCACCCCCATGCGGTCTGCATCCGGATCCGTGGCAATGATCAGCTGACAGCCAACCCGTTCTGCCGCGGCAAAGGCGAGTTCGAAGGCTGCCGAATCCTCGGGGTTTGGAGAGCTCACAGTGGGGAACTCCCCATCTGGCTCGAGCTGCTCCTTAACGGTGTGAATGCGGGTAAAGCCCGCCCGCCGCAGGATTTCTGGTACATAGCGCCCACCAGTACCGTGGAGGGGAGTGTACAAAACGCTCAGCTCACCGCTGTGCTCCAAGACCGGGAGGGCTTCCAAGATTTGCTCGTAGTACCCTTCCACCACCACGGCATCCACCCAGCTCAAAAGCGGGTTTTCCAATGGCTGGGGATCGAACTCCACCTGCTCCAGACCCAGGCGCGCCATGCAGGAGGCGATTTTGCTCGCCTCTTCGCTCAGGATCTGCCCCCCCTGCCCGTTATACACTTTGTACCCGTTGTACTGGGGAGGATTGTGGCTGGCGGTGATCACAATTCCCGCCGCGGCCCTTAGGCGGCGCACCGCGTAGGACTGGAGGGGAGAAGGGGCCACCTCAGGGAAAAGGAAGACGGGGATGCCATTGCCCACTAGCACTCCAGCCGCGGCTTGGGCAAACTCCCGGGACATGCGGCGGGAGTCGTAGGCGATGACTACACCCCGCTGCTCGTCGCCCCCTTCCTTGAGTGTCTGGGCTAAGGCTTGGGTTGCCAGGCGGATGGTGTAGATGTTGATCCTGTTGGTCCCGGCGCCAATAGTGCCCCTGAGACCCCCGGTTCCGAACTCCAGCCACCTATAGAACCGATCCTCAATCTCTCCAGGATCATCCTTCAATGCGCGCAGTTCTGCTTTCGTTTGGTCATCAATGAGCGGATTGCACAGCCAGGCGTTGTAGCGTGCCCTCGCATCCATGCGCAGCGCCTCCTCAGCAAATCATTAGCTAATACAAGCATTAATTCTCGAGTTTTCCTCCGCTTCCTGCCTGCGGTTACCCCTCAGCCACCCTTGCCCTGATGGCGCGCTTTTGCCACCCTGATCTCAGCCACGACCCAGAACACCACGGGCAGGACCACCTGGTAAATGGTGGCGCTTGTGGGGTAGGTCTTGATGGCTGACTTCTCCACCTCCATGAGGGTGGTGATCAACCACTGGGAACCCGGGATCACGGCCAGGGCTAGCGGGGTAACCACAAAGCGGTAGTCACTGAATCCGAAAGCGTAGGTCACGCACCGGCTGGCCGCCAACAAGCAGACGGCCATCTTTAGAAAACTGCCAATGGCAAAAGTCACGCCGACGATGGCTTCTAAACGCATCGTTGAAACGTTGATGCGGCTCACAGCGGTCCAGATTGGGAAATAAAAGACACTGTACCGATCTGCGCCGACCACGGCCAGACTAGTGCTGGTCATAACTAGAAGGATCAGGGCAGCCGAGAGAAATCCGGGTACAAACACCTTGAAGGGAGATCTTTTACTGCTAAAGCAGTCGAACACCCAGAAGAGCACTACTACCTCCAGGAAAGGAAAATCCAGTAGCTGGAAAGCTCCGAGAAACACAGGCTTTGCTCCGTCGTACATTACAGGCAGAAACTCCGCAGGATTTGCCACACTTAGGAGCAGAATGAAAGTGACAAGGAGCACAGCGAAAACCACCTTGCTCATCACCACGGCAAAGCGGGCCAGAACCTCCACGCCCTCCTTGGCGGCCCAGAGCATGAGCAGAGCCAAGATGGAGGCCACTACCACCTTGGGGGTGTTGGGCAGGGCAATGGCCTGTACGAAGTTGCTCACGTCACTCACCACAAAGCAGCTCAACCTCCAAGCATACAGCGCATAGACCAAGGCCAAACCCCGGGAAGGCCATTTTCCGAAAACCTGTTCCAGCCCGGAGTAAAGAGCTGCGCCCTGCATCAGGCTCCGCACACGAGCCATGAGGAGAATCATGGGCAGGGCCATAACGGTGGCAGTCAAGAAGGCCAGCCAAATGTCGGGACCGGCCACCCCTCCCAAGCCAAACACCAGCGTGTTTCCCACCACAAAGAGCAGCACGAGGATCATACCCTGATCGTCAGGCACGTGCTCCCTCATACACTCCCCCCTTTCTGCCACAACCGCTTAAGCAGCTTCTCCAAGAACCCTAGGGGCTCGGGCACCTTCAAATCGGGGTTTAGTACCGGCAAAACGGCCAGGGTAGTGGCTCCTGCAAAAAGGACGAGGTAGAGTAGAACCTTCTGCCAGGGGCGTTCAGCCCACAGCCACAGCTCAAAGGCGGCCACCGCGGCGTAGACTAGGATCACCAAACCCACCATACCTATTCCCTCACCCGCAAGGGCTCAGAGGACAGCCCAGCCATAGTCACTTTGCACTTGACCTCCAAGTCGACCGGGAGGTCCCTAAAGTGCACATCCCAGTTCTCGCCCAAGCGCCGCCACACCTGGGGCTCTTTTCTGCGAACGAGCTGTCCGAAACCGAGGATATCCGCATTGTACTCCTGCTGGGTTTTTGAGAGAAACTCCCGGATCCAATGGGTAAAGGCCGTGGCCAGCTGCGCTTGCACGCTCCTGGCAAACGCTTCATCACGAAAGCTGTAGGGTGCTCTGCCCATCTCCTCCACACTAAAATGCAGATCCAAGGCAATGGATACCGAAAGCTTGCCGTCTTTGTCCTGGGGCTTGATCTCCACCCGATTGCCGACCAACTCATAAGTGATGGGAAAGAACTCGTTCTCCCCCACTTTGGTGTCGATGACGAAATAGCAGCGCTGAATGATTCCCTTGAGCAGGCAGAGAATGTCGCTCTCATGGCCGTCCAGCCAGCCCACCATGCGATCGCCCTTAAACACCGCGGTTCCTTCCACGATGGGCACCAGATCGCCCTGTTCATGCACCAATTTCACTGTGGGCAGGATGGCGGCAATCCCTTCTGCCGCGAAGGCTTGACTAAGCTGCCACACCTGCAGGGGGATAAATCCCGAGATGGTCTCCTGCATAAGCGCGATGGCATTGAGGTGCTCGCTCACTGAATTGGCCGCCGGCGGCTTGCTCTTAAACACTTCTTCCGCCGTGCAGTCTTTGGTGATGAACACCCAGACGGTACTGCGGATGTACCGGCTGCGGACGATGTTTTCCACGGCTGGCACTATGCCCTCCCGGGCTACCTGTTCGGACATGAGAAAGACGTAGGCATGGGGCCAAAAGGCCCTAAGTCCAGCTGGGTTAGAGAGGGATCGCCCTGCAGCGGACACGCTTTTTCCCTTGGTAGCCAACACCAGGGGTTCCACCTCGGCTTGCTGTCCCCCGCCGCTAGTCTTGACCATTTCCACCACCACCACATAGTCCGGTTCCACCTGATCGACTCCCAGCCCAAACGCGAACTCCAGGGCCTCGATTTCAATGTGGTCCCAACAGCCCGTGAGCAAGGCTGTCACCAGGAGCAAGCTGAGCAGGCGCGGGAAACCTCGCCTCATGGACCCTTACTCCCCGTCCTGCGCTGCAGCCGCTGCCGGTCTTTGGTCGCCAGATACCTGGGGCGCAGCCTCATTTGCCACCAGGGCACCCGCACGACTGTGTCCTTGATGTCTTGAGGCCTAATCGTGGTCATGGTGGAAAGGTAGGGCACGCCGAAGGATTCCATGGAGGACAGAAGCAGCACAATCGCGATGGTTCCAAACACATACCCATACAGTCCTAGGCCCGCTGCCAGAAACACGAACAAGAGGCGGATGAGCACTGCAATGTCGTTGAGGGCGGGATTAACAAAACCGGCCACTCCTGTAACGCCTACCACGATGATCATGGGCGCGCTCACCAAACTAGCGCTGACGGCAGCTTCTCCCAAGACGATCGCCCCCACGATGCTGATGGCCTGCCCGATGGGGCGGGGCAAGCGCACTCCCCCTTCCCTGAGGATCTCGAAGACCAGGCCCATGAGGATCACTTCCACGATGCCAGGGAAGGGTACGTTCTTGCGGGACGCGGAGATACTTACCACCAAATTGGTGGGGATCAGCTGCGGATGATAACTAATCAGGGCAATGTAAATTGCAGGGGTGCTGGTGGTGATAAAATAGCTGATGTAGCGGATCAGACGGTGAAAGCTGCCCACCATCCACTGGTTGTAGTAGTCTTCATTGACTTGAAAGGCCTCCACTAGCAGATAGGGTACTGTAAGGGCAAAGGGGGAACCGTCCACCAACACGGCCACCCGTCCCTCTAAGATCTTGGCCGCGGCCACATCGGGACGCTCTGTGTGGCCTATGGTGGGAAAAGGGGAATAGGGAGCATCGCGGATCATCTCCTGGATGTATCCCGAATCAAGCACAGCGTCGATCTCAATGGCGTCAATGCGTCGCGCTACTTCCTCCACCAGATCCAGGGATGTGACGTTATCCAGGTACAAAATGGCCACCTTGGTCTTGGTCTGGGTACCCACGTAGAGGAATCTGGTCTTGAAATTAGGGCTGGACAGCTTCAGGCGCACAAGGCTGATATTCACGCCCAAATCTTCACTAAACCCCGTGCGGGGGCCGCGCACAACGCTTTCCGACGGCGGTTCAGTAACTGCCCGCTTGGGCCACCCCTTGGCATCCACGGCAATACCCAGGGGGCAGCCGTCCACCAGGAGCACGGCCACACCATTCATGATCTTGTCCCCGATTTCGCCATAACGGGCCACGAGTTCCGAACCATCTGACTCGATCACATTTGCCGAGAGGTAGCGGATCAGCTCTTCGCCTCGCAGGTGCTTAGGCGGCGATGATTGCATCATGGGCCTGAGCACAAACTGGCTTAAGAACTCGTGCTTAACCATGTTATCCGCGTAGACCAAAACGCAATCGCGGGCCTTGGCGCCGCTGGTTTTGAAACGCCGGTAAACTATGGTTTCGTCGCTGGCCAAAATGTCCGCTTTGAGCCAGTGCAAGTTGATTTCCAGTGAAGGGTTGAGATCGTCCAATCCCCGGGGTTGAGGTGCGTTTTTCTTGGTCTTTTGCCAAAAGAACATCCTGGTCCCTCCCGCTCCGCCTAGTATATCCAGCGCCGATTGCTTTCAGTCCAGAACCACCATTTTCCCGGTACGGAGGCGCAGGATTTCCCAGCGGAATGCGGAACATAACTAAAAAGCAGAAGGGGGATTGCTCATGAACACCATGTTCGAAAGCGGCCAGTTCTTCGTCAGGATCCAGAACAAAAGCGGCCGGCTGAAGATCACCATTTGGAACAACAGGGGCGACAAAATCTTCAGCGATATCCTGGGGCCCGACCCGGCAGTGCAGTTCTGGAATGCAGTGGAAAATCTAACCGACAGTGCCGTTGCGGCAGAGATCAGAGCAAAGGCCAATGCTGCCCGCACATAAGCACACAAAAAAGGCGTCCGCTTCTCCAAGCTTCGGACGCCTTTTAGTTTGATGAACTCAGTGGTGATCAGGTATCATCTGCAGCCGTTTGAGGGCACCGTAAATGGCGCTGTAAATCTTGGCCAGCGAACCA
>FIZK01000089.1 GCA_900018335.1 uncultured Clostridia bacterium
TGCGGAGAACCGCTCCAGGAAGCCGGCCTCTACCCGGGCCAGTTTGGCGGAAGCAACGACCAGCTGCCCCACGGCGCGCACGCTGTGGACATAGCGCCGGATGTCTTGATATGCTCTGGCATGTAAGCGGGAGTTGATGTACGAGATCAGGAGGATATAGATGGTGTACCAGGAAGAGGAAATAATGAGAGGTGCGGCCAGGAGGGCAAGGACAAACACGATGTCATACAGGAACAGGGGATGAGGCGGGGTTAGGGCCGGCGGGTTCCAGAGCAGCTCCCACAACTCTGAGCCGCCCCTTCCCTGTAAGCCGCTGAGAATCACCTGCAACCGTTCCCTCACCGCATCCTGCCGTTCAAAGGCGGAGATCACTTGCTTCCTCTGCTCTAGCCGGTCCAGCTCGTCGCTTTCTGGGGTGCGCAGCAGGGAGTAAAGCACCTGCACGCCTGGCCAGGTAAGGGTGCGGTCCAGGCGGGAGAAGACCGTATCCATGGTTAGGTCCTGCCAAGTGCGGTCATCAATCACACCTGGCTGTTGATTGGAGCGGAAGAAGGCGGCGATCCTTTGGAAATCCCTCTCCTTCTGCACTTCCCTCGCACCCCACCGGCCCCGCAGGGTTTCCATCAGCTTCAGGCGCTGCAGCCGCCGGATTGCCAAGCGCCGCAGACCAAAACACGCAGCGCTGGGTATCAACAGCAAAAACAGCCACGAAGAAGATAGGGAAAACGCCAAAACAAAAGCAAGCAGCAGAAAGGAGATGGATACTTGCGGAAGCTGTCCGACCACTTAATTCACCTCCCCTGGAAAGCCACCTGTTCGCGGGTCAGTTTGTAATCTCTGCAGGGTAGCCCAGATGGCGCAGCAGAGCAATGGCGTTTTTTGTCGTGGCGGGTCCTTCTTTCAGTTTGTAATCAAATTCGAGCCCCAGCTCCCCCACCCTCTCACTAAAGTGGAAACTAGTGTATTCTGCCTCCAGGAGGCTGGTCAGCTCCAGATCATGGGTGGCGGTCAACACCAAAGCGTTGCGCCTGACCAGGTACTCCAGGACGCGGCGGGCGGCGAAGATCCTTTCTTCGGAGTTGGTGCCGCGGTAGAGCTCGTCAAAGATGACTAAAGTGGTCATCTCCTCGTTGACCTTCTCAACGATCCGCAGTACGCTGAGGGCCTCCTCCAAGTAGTAGCTCCTGCCCTCGATGATGTTATCCGCCCGGCCAATGGAGGTCATCAAGCGCAGGGGACAGCCCCTATACACCTTGGCAGGGCACGTGGCGATGGACTGGCCCAGCAGCACGTTCACGCCCACGGTCCGTAGAAAAGTAGATTTTCCCGACATGTTGGAACCGGTGATGAGAATCCCCCTTTGGGAGATCTTGATGGAATTGGGCACGGGCTCTACGAGCAGCGGATGATAGGCCTCTGCCAGCTCGAGGCCGCGGCCTTTCGTGAACTCTGGTTCACAAAAGTAGTCGAGGGACGCCCTGTAGGAGGCCGCGGACTGCAGGGCATCAATTTCACCAACAGTCAGAAAGAGCTTCTGCAGGGCGGCGCGGTTTTCCTCGATGAAACCCAAAGCCCGGTAGAAACCCCGCACCTCAGCCAAGTAGAAAATGGTGAAATACTGCTGGAACATGTAGGTAAATGGATCTGTTGATTCCACTCCCACGTGGCGCACCAGACTCCTGAACGATTTCACCTGCTCCATGGCCTCCCTAACCCCTGCCGTAAGTTCGCCCAGGAAATCCGCATCTACTCGGGAGAGTTTCTTGGAAATGCTGATCAGCTGGCGCAGCGACCGCACCCCTTCGAAGTGGGCTTTGATTTCCTTCTGCACCTTGAAGTGAAGGTACATGTTGATCTGAAAGATCAGGAGTATGACGAAAGAATAGCGCAGAGAAAGCGCAAGGAGCAGGGGAGAAAAAAGCGCCAGAACAAACATCAACCGATACAACCACAGGGGGTGCCGCGGTACGATCTGGGGAGTATTCCAGAGCAGCGTGCACAGTCCGGAGCCAATGCGCCCCTCCATGCCGCTCAAGATAACCTGCACGTTTTCCCTGACCTTGTCTTCACGCTGGAACCCCGCGATGGCCTCACCTCGGCGCCGCAGTCTGTCCAGGTCTTCGATCTCTGGTAAGCGGAGTAGGCGGTACAGCGTCTGCATGCCCGGCCAGGTGAGGGTGCGGTCTAGGCGCGTGAAAACCGCGTCCATGGTCAGATCCTGCCAGGTCCGATCATCCAAGGCAGTATCGGGCTTATGGGCTTGTTCAAAGAGGGAGGCGACAGCTTGGAGATCGCGCTCCTTTTTCAGCTCCTCGGTACCCCAGTGAGCGCGCAAGCGGGCCACCAACTTCCGGCGCTGCAGACGTCGATATTCCAGGTAACTCAGTCCGGCACCCATCCCCCCGGGTATCAAGAGCCACAGATAATCCGGGGACAGATGGTTGCCCAGAAGAAAGGCTAGGTAAACGAAGATTGCGGTGAGGAGCAGTAAACTGTAGAGCAGAATGTTCTCTTTTAGTACAGGCAAGTACTTCATCCGCGTCGCCTCCCATGCTCTAATTAGCTGTGCCCAGGCGTCCTTCCTCCCGTGAAAACCTCCAGGACTACATTTCCCTAGTCTTCTTCACGTAGAAGATGAAATACACAACCCAGTCCACCACGTAAATCCCCACGCCCACCAGGAGGATCCACAGGCGAACCTTGGCCAGGGAGAGAACAAGGAGAAAAGGGGGAACCAGGAAGTGCAGGAAGTCGAAGGCTTTGGCCTTGGCAAAGCTGTTGATGTAGACCATGCGCTCATCCTTTTCCTCAATGCGCACCTGCTTGGCCAGTTTCGGGTCCTTGGCCACAACCCAGCCTGTATAGAGCCGTGCCGCGCACATCCCCATCATGCCAGCACCGAGGCCCAGCAGTACTCCTCCGAACCGTTCTTCCGGGAGGGCGATCCCCACCAACACCAGTACCCGTCCCAGGATCAAACCGGCGACGTCCCGTGCCCTTTGTGCAGTCATTTCCCTTCATCCTCCTCGAACATGAAGATTTGCTCAATACTCAGACCGAAGAACCTGGCAATGCGGAAAGCGAGCTCCAGGGAAGGGTTATACCTCCCATTTTCAATGGAACTGATGGTCTGGCGCGAGACCTCCAGGGCATCGGCCAGGTCTTCCTGGGTGATCTCCCTTTCCCAGCGCAGCTCAGCCACTCGATTTTTCAACCAGACTCACCTCTTTCTGCAGCTGATGTAAAGCACACTTTCCATTAGCACTTTCATTGTACTCCCTTCCCTGACCGCTGTCAAGTTTGCTTTACACCAATGGGCAAAAGGAAGGCTCACGGGCGAAAAGCCAGTGAGCCCGGTCTAACCTAGGTCAGGGAGTAATCAGCACCTCGGTGTAGTTCTGGAAATACTCCGAGGCTACGCGCTTGATGTCTTCCGGCGTGACGTTGTCAAAGAAGCTCATGTACTCATCAACCCACCCATACCCCAGGCCGATCATCTCGGCCGTGGCAAGCAGGATAGCCTGGGAGATGTTGGTCTCGTTGTTCAAAAGGTAAATGCCACGCAGCCGGGTGGTCACGGCAGCGATTTCCTCTTCCGTCAACCCTTCCTCAGCAAAGCGCTGCATCTGGTACAACACCTGCTCCCTGACTAAGTCCACATTGGCGGGGTGGGTGGCCACAAAGGTGAGCAGGTTCGATGGCCCCAGTCGCTCATCGTACTGGGATGCGGCGGAATAGGCCAAACCCTGCTTGTCCCGGATCTCCACGAAGAGGCGGGATGAGAGTCCGCCCCCCAAAACAGTGTCGATCACTTGCATAGCTGCGCTGTCTGGATTGTACGTATTGGGCGCGGGGTAGCCCAGCATCAAAAAGGCCGCTTCCGTGGGAAGGTTGATCACCAGCTGCCGATCCTCAGCGGGATAATCAAACGGCACTTCCGGCCTGGGTGTCAAGCTCAGGGAAGCATCCGTTTCCCAACCGCCCAGGCTTTCCTCGATATAGGGGAGCAGTTCAGTCAATTCGAAATTCCCCACCACTGCCACGGTCAAGTTCTCCGGTCGATACATATACTGCTGCCAAGCACTTACCTGTTCGCGCTGGACAGCAGCCAAACCCTCCCAAGTACCGTAGGTCGTGTATCTATACGGATGGTCACCGTAGAAGACCTCGCCGTAGGCCATAAACAGAGCATTCATGGGATCATCGGTCAAGCTCTGGACCAGTGCCATACTCAGGGCCCGTTCCCGCTCGAACTCGGCTTCGGGGAACGTGGAGTTACCCAGGATATCCAGGACGATGTCCATGCTCTCCTGGAGAGTGTCCGGCAGGGTCTCCATCAAAACGGCACAATAGTCGAGCCAGCTCACTGACTGCAGATGAGTGCCTAGGGATTCCAGTTCCGTCACCAGTTCCAGCGCCGTGCGGTTTTTCGTGCCGGAGAGAAAATTTCGTTGGGTCAAGTAGGTCAAACCTTCTAAACCCTCCGGATCCTGAACGCTGCCCACGTTGGACATGATCACCACGGCAATGATATCAAAGGCGGGGTTTTCTTTGAGCAGAACAGTCATGCCGTTCTTAAGGACTACCTTTTGCACACCGCTGGTATAGTCGAACGCTTCTTCAGCCAGGACGGGGACGGCAGTAAAAACAAGCACCAACGACAAAGTTAAAGCCAGGGCAACTCTTTTCCTCACTGGTCATTACCTCCCTCTGGCTTGATCTCAGCGTGAACGTAAGCATAGGGATTCAGATAGAGCTGCGCCGCCCGCTGGATATCCTCCGCGGTGATCTGCTCCAACATGGCGCTGCGGTTCACGGCTCCCATCACTCCGCCGTAGATCTCCATCTTTCCTAGAAACTGAGCAACGTTGGCACAAGACTCCGTGGAGAAAGCCAGGCTGCTGCGGGCCATGGCCCGTGCCCTCTTCAGGTCATCTTCACTAATCGGTTCATCCTGCAGGCGCTCCAGCTCCGATCTTACGACCTCGGTGAACCTATCGCGGTTGGCAGGGTCCAGTTCAGCCCAGATGCCGAACATACCTATGTTGGAAAAGCCCACATAGGACGCGCTAACGCTGTTCACAATCCCCTCTTCCTCAATAAGCCTTCTGTAGAGCCTGGATGCGCGACCCTGGCCCAGAACAATCGAGATCATATCCAAAGCCGCACCATCCCATGTGTTCACACCTGGGGCCGGGTGCGCCAACAGCACATAACTCTGCTGGATGGGGCGTTCCTCTTCCCAGAAGACAACATCATCCAAGACAGGCACAGGCACGTATTCTGGGGCTGGAACGGGCTGGGCAGGCATGTCACCATAGAACTCCCTAGCCAGGGCAAAGATCTCTTCTGCGACTACGTTTCCGGCCACCACCAGCACCATATTGTTGGGCACATAGAGCTTGCGATGGAACTCAAGGACCTCATCCCTGTTGATGTTAGCCAGATCCTCGATGCTGCCTAGAATGGGACGGGAATAGATGGTTCCCTTAAAGAGCTCTCCCACAGTGGTGTGCAGGAGGTGGCTATCGATGGAGTCCTTACCGAGGCGGATCTCCTCGTGAATGACCGTCCTCTCCCGGTCGATCTCAACCTGGTCAAAGACGGAGTTTCTCATGGCATCCGCTTGGATTTCCATGGCTTCCCGCACATACTGCGATGGCACCAGGATGTAGTAGGTGGTGAAATCGAGGCTGGTGCCAGCGTTCAGCACTCCGCCCAAGGCCTCCACCTGCCGAGAAATCTCACCTGCCGGCCTGGAAGGAGTCCCCTTGAACATCAGATGCTCAAAGAAATGAGCCAACCCAGAAAGGCCTTCCGGATCATCTTTGGAACCTGCATTGACCCAGACATTCACGGTGGCTATGGGATAGGAAGGAATCTCCTTCACAATCACCCGCAGGCCGTTCTCCAACACCTGCATGTGCAGGGGAATCAAGGTGGATTGCGGATCAACGGGATTCGCCAGGCAGATCGCGGTGGAAAACAACACAGCGAACAACAGCAGCGAAACAACGGCTTTCTTTCTCATTTCCAACCTCCTTGTTCCTAACTATTGCTGAGGAATTCACAATCAGCGTTAAACTATATATTACCGAGCCCCCTCGCGGTTGTCAACAGACTCGGGTTCTATTGGGTTATGGAGAACATTTGTGATCATTTTCGCCCTTTGTGTTAACTCTTGCGAAATCAGCATTGATCTAGGGAGGATATCTGCATTTTCCGCAGAATCATGGGGCAAAATCGTCAAAAGACGCAAGAGAGATGGAGGAGAGTGCTGGAATGTCGTACGCCCGAATCAAATCAATCGTCGTCTGTGTGCTTTTGGTTTTCGCCCTGACAGTCCCTGCTTTGGCCCAAGGGGATGTGATCAAGATCGGACTGATCTCCTCCCTTACCGGAAGCGTATCGACCTATGGACAGTCGGTGCGCAATGCTGTAACCATGGCCGTTGACGACATTAACGCCTCTGGGGGCATCCTCGGCCGCCAGATCAGTTTGATCATCCTCGATGACAAGGGCGATGGTACAGAAGCCGCCCAGGCCGCCCGCCGCTTGATCGATCGGGAGAACGTAGCCCTGATTCTGGGGCCCGTAATCACGCCCTCGGTGATGGCCGTGGCACCTATCTGCCAGGCCGCTGGTGTGCCCATGCTCACCCCCACCGGGACGGGGGATCAAATCACAACAGTCGGCGACTTCATCTTCAGGGGAGCGTATAAGGATTCTTTCCAAGGCCGGATCATGGCCCAGTTTGCAGCAGAGAACCTAGGTCTCAAGGAAGCCGCCATCATCTATGACGTGGCCAACGACTACTCAGTGGGCTTGCGCAACGCCTTTAAGACCACCTTCGAGGAACTGGGAGGCAAGATCATTGCCGAAGAGTCGTATTCAACAGGGGATACGGACTTCAGTGCCCAGCTCACATCATTGGCCATGCGCAACCCGCAGGCACTGTTCATCCCGGATTATTACTCCACAGCCGGCCCCATTTTGATGCAGGCCCGCCTGATGGGTATGGATGCGGTCATGCTGGGCGTGGACGGTTGGGATTCGCCGGATCTCAGCGCCCTGGCTGGCGGATTCGAGGAAGGCGGATACATCGTCAATCATTACTCAGGCGATGTCGACAGCCCCGTAACCCAAGGATTTATCGCCCAGTACACGGCTGCCTTTGGGCAAGCGCCCGACGCCTTGGCCGCCTTGGCCTATGACGGGGTCATGATCGTGACTAAGGCCCTGGAAGCTGCAGGCTCAACGGATCCAGAAGCCCTGAAACAAGCCCTGGGCACAGTGGAGGCCATTGAGGGAGCCACGGGCACTATCAAGATGGACCCTGAAGGCACGCCCATCAAGTCTGCCGTCATCCTCAAAATCACCAACGGCAAATGGGAGTTAGTGGACAGAATCGATCCAATTGGAAGGTGAAGGCATGTCTTGGCAGATCGCGGCTTTGCAGCAGCTCATAAATGGTTTGGCGGTGGGGAGCGTTTACGCCCTCATCGCCTTAGGATATACCATGGTCTACGGGATCATTAAGCTGATCAACTTCGCCCACGGCGACATCTACATGCTCGGCGCCTATTTCGGCTTCTATGCCATCACCATGCTGAAGCTACCTCTGCTCCCTGCCATGCTGGTTTCCATGGTGGCGGCAGCGATAGTGGGAGTGCTCTTGGAACGGATCGCCTACAGGCCCCTGCGCAGTTCACCCCGGATTTCCGTGCTGATCACTGCCATCGGTGCCTCCCTTCTCTTCCAGAGCACCGCCCAGCTGGTTTTCGGAGCGTCATTTAGGCCTTTTCCACAGGCCATGCCCTTTCGCCGCATTCAGCTTGGTCCTGTGTTTATCACCAACCGTCAGCTCCTGATATTTGGAGTGGCTGTACTGCTCATGGTTATCCTGCACGTGCTGGTCACCTACACCAAGTTCGGCAAAGCCATGCGAGCAGTGGCCCGCGATAAGGAAGCGGCACTGCTCATGGGCATTAACGTGGATCGCATCATCTCCGCCACCTTCGCCCTGGGTTCAGCTTTAGCGGCCACTGCAGGCATCCTGGTGGGCATGTACTACAACCGCATCGACCCGTACATGGGGATGATGCCTGGTTTGAAAGCCTTTGTAGCCGCGGTCTTAGGTGGAATCGGTATTGTACCTGGTGCGGTTGTGGGTGGGCTGCTGATGGGAGTTGCGGAAAACCTAGTGGTAACCCTAGGGTCCTCCACGTTGAGGGACGCGGTGGCTTTTGCCGTGCTCATCGTGGTCCTGTTGTTCCGCCCCAACGGGCTTCTGGGCAAAAAAGGGATGGAGAAGGTGTAATCTGGTGGCAAACAAGCTAAGCGGTCTACTCAAGGTGGCACTGTTAGTACTGGTCTATGCAGCGGTTCAGTTCCTGGAAGGGCGAGGTATCCTCCTTCCCTACCATGTGCAGATCTTGAGTCTATGCTGCATCAACATTATCTTGGTGGTGAGCCTGAACCTGATCAACGGTTTCACCGGCCAGTTCTCCATTGGTCACGCCGGCTTTTTCGCCATAGGTGCGTATCTGTCGGCGTACTTGACTGTAAAGCTCCAGCTGCCGTTCATTCCCGCCATCATCTGTGGAGGCATCCTGGCAGGCCTGACAGGCCTGGCCGTGGGCTTGCCAGCCCTGCGGCTGCGGGGAGACTACCTGGCCATCGCCACCCTGGGCTTTGGGGAGATCATTAGGGTGATTATCCTGAACACCGATGCCGTAGGAGGCGCCAGGGGATTTTCCGGCATTCCCAAGTACACCACCTTCGGACTGGCTTATCTCACGGCCATCATCACGGTGGTGGTAATTCGCAACTTCGTGGCCTCCGACTATGGGCGAGCATGCCTGGCCGTACGGGAAGATGAGATCGCCGCGGAATCCTTGGGGGTGAACAGCACCTATTTCAAAGTGCTGGCCTTTGCCCTAGGTGCCTTCTTTGCTGGGGCGGCGGGAGCTCTGTTCAGCCACTACCTGCAGTATATGGCACCCACGCCCAGCCAGATCGGCTTCGTCAAGTCCATCGACATCCTGATTATGCTGGTGTTGGGCGGCCTGGGCAGCATCACAGGCTCAGTTGTGGCTGCCATCGTTTTGACTGTGATCCCGGAATTCTTGCGGGGTTTTGCGGAGTACCGCATGATTCTCTATCCCATCCTGCTCATGGCCGTGATGATCTACCGCCCCTCGGGGCTCATGGCAGGACGCGAGCTGACCCTCAAGGGCCTAACAGAACTTTTCAAAGGAGCGAAGACCCGTGCCTACCACAGCTGAACTCATGGTTAACGACCTCAGTGTGCAGTTCGGGGGCCTCAAGGCTGTCAACGAAGTGAGTTTCTCCCTCGAGCCCCAAACCTTAGCTGGACTGATCGGCCCCAATGGAGCCGGCAAGACCACCATTTTTAACGCGCTCACCGGTCTCTGCCCTGTCACCGGTGGGGAAATCAGCTTCAATGATAACAAGCTGACCAACCAGCCGCCCCATACCATTGCGCGCTGTGGCATCGCGCGCACATTCCAGAATATCCGCCTCTTTAACAACCTCAGCGTGCTGGATAACCTGCGCATCGCCTACCACAAAAACCGGCGATATTCACTGCTCTGCGGTCTTTTCCGCTCCCCCCGTTTCCATAGGGAAGAAGCGGAAATCACCGCCAGGGCCAAAGAAGCACTGGATCTGGTGGGCTTGGCAGATAAGGCAGAGCACCTGGCCGGCAGCCTGCCCTATGGTGAGCAACGGCGGGTGGAGATCGCCCGAGCCCTAATGCTGAATCCCCAGCTTCTGCTCCTGGACGAACCAGCCGCGGGCATGAACCCCCATGAGACCCAGACTCTCCTGGAACTCATCCGCCAGCTGCGGGATAACCTGAAACTCACTATTTTGCTCATAGAACACGACATGAAGTTGGTGATGAACCTGTGCGAGAGGATCTTCGTACTGGATTACGGACACCTTATCGCCACTGGAGATCCCAGATCCATCCAGAGCGACCGCCGCGTCGTAGAAGCCTATCTAGGGGGAAGCCGACCATGATCATGCTGGAGGTGGAGGATCTCACGGTCCATTACGGGGTAATCCAGGCCATCAAAGGGATCAGCTTTCAGGTTCAGGAAGGGGAGATTTTTACCCTCTTGGGAGCCAATGGGGCTGGAAAGACGACTACGCTGAAGGCACTCTCGGGACTGCTGCCCAAAACCCAGGGCAAGGTGCGGTTTAGGGGCGGGGACATCACCACTACCCCCAGCCATGCCCTTCCGGCTCTGGGCCTTGTTCACGTCCCGGAAGGGCGCCGGATTTTTTCGGGCCTATCGGTGGCCGATAATCTCCTGCTCGGTGCCTACCACCGCAAAGATAAGGCGGGCATCAAGGCGGACTTGGAAGCGGTGTATGAGCTGTTTCCCCGCCTCGCGGAACGGCGCAAGCAAGATGCGGGTTCCCTCAGCGGCGGCGAGCAGCAAATGCTGGCCATGGGCCGGGGCTTAATGAGTAGTCCAAAACTCCTGCTCCTGGACGAACCGTCCATGGGGCTGGCACCCATATTAGTGGAAGAGATCTTCCGCTTCATTCAGGAGATCAACAAGCGAGGCACAACCATTCTGCTGGTTGAACAGAATGCCCACCTCGCTCTAGAGATCTCCCACCAAGCCTGTGTACTGGAAACGGGGCAGATTGCCCTGGCAGGCAGCGCAGCCGAAGTGGCCGCCGACGGTCGCATCCAGGAAATCTACCTGGGAGCAGGCTGAGAACCCCGCTCTACCCATTCCCTGTAGGGAGCATAGACATGGCTCAGGGGAAGGGCGTAGATGGCAGGCAGTTCATAGGAGTGCAGTTCCTTGATGGCTCGTTCTACTTCAGGATAGCGCTCCTCCGTGGTCTTGGCCACAACCCGGTATTCCGGGTCTTGCTGCAGCGTGCCTTCCCAAACGTAGAAACTCTCAATGGCAGAAATCTGCACGCAGGCAGATAAACCCTGCTCCACCAGTGCCCGGGCAATGGCCTGGGCTTCGTCTTTACTAGCGGTGGTAGTTAAGACGGCGATCAACGCCATTTGCCAAACCTCCCCTTTTAGTTCTGCGCCTTACCCCAGGCGGCCACTCCCTGTTCTGAAAGGACAGTGAAAGTCATGATGCGGGCCGCTAAGGTAGGATCCCATTGGCGGATGAATACACCTTTGTACAGCACCCCATCGATTTCCAGGTGCGCGAAGTAGTCACCCACCAACCGCCACGTACCTGTGGCTTCACCTGTGATGCTTCCATCTAAGTTCAGTTCTATGCTTACCGCGGGTTTCATCTGGGATGAGATGTCCTTCCCGTGATTTACGTACAGATAATCGCCTGCGACCTCCTGAGCGGTTACTGCCTCCAGAGTCTCATAGGCGTAGGGCAGCACGGACATGACAGGCCATCCATCTTCATTGAAGAAGATTTGATGCGTTCTCACCTCATGGTATTCGCCCCCACGGGGAAAACGGGTGTGCATGACTACGAAATAGCGGTTCGTCTCTGGATCATGGTAGGCCGAGTTATGGCCTGGAGAGACATACCCATAGAGGTTCCGGCCGACTCTGAACAGGAAGTTCCCCACTAGTTTCACGCCGTAGGGTTCAATGGCCGCATCATCGAAAAAGCTCCCCCGGGGTCCGTGGGCGTTGATCATGTCCTTCCCTTCTGAATCGTAATACGGGCCATCGGGGTTTTTGGACCGGGCAACCCTGATGTTGTAGCCTCCATTGGAAGCCAGTCCACCGAAGCTGAGGAACAGATAGTAGTAGTCCAGGTCAGGGTTGTAGAGTATGTACGGCCCTTCAATGCGGCTGTGGTTTCCGCCCGTGAGACGCTTGCCATAGGCCTGGTCGGGCAGGGGGAACCCCGTCTCCGGATCCATCTCCACGATGAAGATACCGCCGGAGTAGGATCCGTATACCATCCAGAGTTTGCCCTCCGCGTCAAAGAAAACATGGGGATCTACCACATTGGGATGTTTGGTGGCATCGTAGAAAGTCCCATCGGGTGCCCGCCGGCCGCCACCGGAGCGGAAGATGATGCCCAAATTCTTGTACGGCCCTTCAACATGGTCTGCTACGGCCACGCCCAGGGCGGATAGGGGCGAATCGCCTCGGCAAGCACAGTAGTACATGTAAAACTTGCCATCGGGCAGCTGAACCACATCGGGAGCCCACAGCGTATCGGCCTGTGCCCAGGAAAAGGTCTCCTGCAGCTCTGTGAACACATTGGGAATCAGCGTGTTTCCATCGTGCACCCGATCCTCAATGGACACCCAGTTCCGCAAATCGCTAGATTTGGCTGCGGCGAGATGGGAGCCAAAAACGTAGTACATGTCTCCCGCCTTGATAATCGACGGATCGTGTACTGACGTACTGCGCAGTGGCGGCACGGGCTCTTCTGGCTGCTCCGTTTGGGCAAAGGCTGTACCGGCTGCTAGGCACAGAAGCAGGACAACTAGGGGCAGATGTTTCATGCTCTGCACGACCTCCTCTTCACCTGCCGAATGGGCAGGTGACATCTACCGTAGTTTTCCTCAAGGTGAATCCGGATCCCTTCTAGGACAACGTGCGTTTCCCCAAAGCCGACGCAACGCAAAAAAAGACCAGCCTCGCTGTCTCACAGCAAAACTGGTCAATTTAGATCTTGGCAGCGAGCTACTCTCCCACCACGAGATGTGGCAGTACCATCGCCGC
>FIZK01000090.1:0-289 GCA_900018335.1 uncultured Clostridia bacterium
CCCTGGGCTGCCTTATGGGGCTGCTCCATTCGGATTCCGCCCTAAATCCAGAGCGCAGAAGACCGTTCTTGGCGGCCGCAATCCTTGCTGCTGTGGCCATCCTGTCTGAGGCGGGCACGGTATTCACCAGCCCCGAGCACCTGAATCATCGCAACCTGCACATCTTCTTCAACACCCTGGGTTTTGCCCTGAGTCCGGTGATACCGCTGGCCATAGCACTCACCTTCGACAAAGGGCTCTTAAGAGCCCGCAAGATCCTTTTGGTTCCTACCGTGATCAACCTGATTAC
>FIZK01000090.1:305-14498 GCA_900018335.1 uncultured Clostridia bacterium
GCGGCCCTATCGCCAAGCTTCGGCCTGATTTTCAGTGTAAACGCCCACAATCAGTATGCCAGGGGAGATTTGTTCTTTGTTTTCATTGCCGCATACGTCACCAACCTGCTGCTCCTCATCCTCATCACCTTGGAAGTGGGGAAGAGGAGCAACTATCCCATCGCGGGGAAGATGGCGGCACTGTCTTTCTTTACCATTGCCGGCACCAGCATCCAGCTGATCCATCCCGCAGTGTACACAACTTGGCATTGCGTTACTCTGGCTCTCCTGCTCTATTTCCTCCTCATGTCTGAATTCGACAACAGCTTTGATGTCTTGACCAGTTTCCACAACCGAGCTGCCTTTGAACGGGCAGGGCGGCAGATGGGGGAAGGCCAGGCCTTTTCACTGATCATGCTGGATATCGATGATTTCAAGGCGATAAACGACACCTACGGGCATGATCGTGGTGACGAAGTGATCAGAAAGGTGGCAGCCGCCGTCCGCGGCGCTTTTGAAAGACGCTACACCTGTTACCGCATTGGCGGGGATGAGTTCTCCATCATCGGCAGCGAAACAGATCAAGGGAAGATTGAAGAACAGCTGAGAGCCATGGCGGCCAACCTGGCCGCTATGAGAGGCGAAGGCGACCCCGTGCCCACCGTTTCTTTTGGCTACAGCATCTTCTCCGGGGAAGAAAGGCTGGACTTCAGCAAGATGCTTCAGGAAGCCGATGCTCAGATGTATAATTACAAGAAGCTGCACAAGGGCAACGGTGAACCAAGAACCCGGCCAAACCCGGCACCGAAAGGCGAGTCAAGGGTCCCTAAATGAGGTGCGATTCATTTGTGGGCTGAGCCTTTGACCTCCTTCACGGGAGGAACTGACATGGATTACCGGATTGTACAGTGGCCAGCCTTTAGGGTAATGGGGATTGTTCACAGGACAGTGGGGAGCTTTGGAGGAGATGCGGCCGGTGATCGAATGCTCTCTGCAGGAGAACCGCCAGGAGGTCTGGATTGCAGTGACCAAGGTTAATTTAGGGGAAGCTTAGCTGCTTCCCCTTTTGCTCTTAACGCCCGCGGCCTCGGGCCCTTTCCTGTTTTCTGCGCTGCTTCACCGCATTTTTCCCGCCCATCATTCTGCGGAACTTCTCATTCTCCCGCTGCCGTCCTCGTAACTCAGCATACTTTGCTTCCCGCTGCAGTTTCTCATAGCTGTCAAGACGCTCTTTGGAGAGCTTGCCGCTGCGGATTGCTTCCTGTACAGCACAGCCCGGCTCCGCCCGGTGCGAACAGTCCGCGAAGCGGCACAGCGCTGCTATTTCCTCCACATCTTCAAAAGTCCGGGACAGATCACCTGTGTACAGCTGTAGTTCCCGCATGCCGGGTGTGTCTATGACAATGCCGCCGTCCGGCAGGCGCAGCAGCTGCCTGTGGGTTGTGGTGTGCCGGCCCCTGCCATCCGCTTCCCGGATGTCCCCTGTGGCCAGCCGCTCCTGGCCCAGTAGGCGGTTGATGAGGGTGGACTTACCCACGCCCGAAGAACCCACAAAAGCAACGGTTTCGCCCGGCTTGATCTGGGAACGCAGCTCGTCAAAGCCGCTTCCGTCTTGGGCAGAACAGGTAAGAACCGGTACTCCCACGCTGACCACGGCGATTTCGCTGAGCTTCTCGGAAAGATCCGTGCACAGATCGGCTTTAGTCAAGACCGCCACAGGAGACGCCCCACTATCCCAGGCAATGGTCAAGTAGCGTTCTAAGCGCCTTAGGTTGAAGTCTTCATTGAGGGACATGCAGATGAAAATGGTGTCAATATTGGCGGCGATGATCTGTCCCGTGCTCTCCCTGCCCGCGGACTGGCGGATCAGCGCACTTTGGCGGGGCAGGACATGGTGGATGACGGCACTGCCGCCCCTATCCTCCAGGCGGTCGACCATCACCCAATCCCCCACGGCCGGGAACTCCGTTGGATCCGCTGCCGCGTGGCCCAGTTTGCCTGAACTGCGGGCCTGGATCTCACCGCCTTCGCCAATTACCTTATATAGGTCACGGTGCTGCTCCGAAACCCTGGCTAGATATAGACCTTCGTACACCGCTGCCTCCCGGACCAAGCGTTCGCTCAGGCCGTAGTCATTTAAGTTGACGGTCAACGTTCTCAAATCCTTTCCTGGAGCATCCTGTTCCCGACAGCCTTGGCGAACGACTACATCAAAACATCGCCTGCGTCGCGAGTAGTCTATCACCCCTGCGTGTGCATGGTCAACGGGGAAAACAGCTCAGAAGGGTGTTTGCCTGGAACCGTGAAGGAAATCTCAATCTCTTGTCGAAAATGATCGCGAAAATTTAAAAGAGTGCTTGGTTTGCGGACAGGGTCTCTGTGTGATGATGATCAAACTGACTGGAGGATGGTGTAATGAAACAGTGGTATGAAAAGCTGTTTGAGAGTTACGCCGAGCGGTATGATCAGGAGACTTTTACTCAGGGAACGAAGGGTGAATGCGATTTCATCGAGGAAGAGCTTGGCTACGACAAGTCCTTGAAGATTATCGACATCGGCTGCGGAACGGGTCGGCATGCGATAGAACTGGCCAGAAGGGGTTATTCCGTCACAGGCGTTGATCTGTCCGAAGCCCAGCTGAACAGGGCCAGGAAAAAAGCGGCAAAGGAGAACCTCCAAGTAGAGTTTGTGCGGCACGATGCGCGGCACCTGCCCTTTGAAAGTCAGTATGACGTGGCCATTATGCTCTGCGATGGAGCTTTCCCCCTCATGGAAACAGATCAGAAGAACTTTGATATCCTCCGCAGCGTCACCAAGGCCCTAAAGCGCCCGGGCAAACTCATTCTCACTTCCCTCTGCGGCCTGTATCCTCTATTCCGCATGTGCGACCGAGGTCAGGAGGCAGGCAGAGGCGAGAAGAGCCATTTCGACTTCATCACCATGAGGGAGCACCGCGTGCTGCGTTACATCGATGATGAAGGCAACGAACAGCAGATCACAGCCAATGAAAGATACTACATGCCCAGTGAGATCATCTGGCTCTTGAAATCTTTGGGCTACGAGAAAGTCGATGTCCGTGGAGCCACGCTGGGGGCGTTTTCCAGGGAGGAGCCCCTCACGCCGGAGCATTTTGAAATGCTGGTGATAGCTGAGAAGTGATCGCTCCCTTGAAGCGCGATAAGTCGCCGTTTGGCGGCCTTTTCTTGAAATGGATCTGCTTGGGCTGCTGTGTTAGAATCAGGTTAAGAGTTGATTGGGGGGTGTATCCATGAAGCAGTGGTATGAAACTCTGTTTGAGAATTACGCAGAGGGATATGACAAAGAGCCCTTTACCCAAGGAACCAAAGGCGAATGCGACTTCATCGAACGGGAATTGAACTTCGATAAGTCGCTAAAGATCATCGACGTGGGCTGCGGTACGGGCCGGCATGCCATTGAGCTCAGCAAGAGAGGTTATTCTGTCACAGGCATCGATCTCTCCGAGGCTCAGCTGAGAAGGGCCAGGGAAAAGGCGGAGAAGGAGAATCTGAAGGTAGAGTTCTTGCGGCATGATGCACGGTGCCTGCCCTTTGAAGCCCAGTTTGACGCGGCCATCATGCTTTGTGAAGGCGCCTTTCCCTTGATGGAAACCGATGAGATGAATTTCGAGATCTTGAGAAATGTCACCAAGGCCCTAAAACCGCGGGCCAAGTTCATCTTCACCACTTTGAGTGGCCTTTACCAGTTGTTCCAGTTCATGGACAGGTACCGCCAGTCGAGTGGGGAACAGCAGGCGGCGGCTGCAGGCACCCATTTCGATCCGCTCACCATGAGGGAAAGCTCTATTCTGACCTTTATCGATGATGACGGCAACAAGAAGGAAGTCCAGGTTAACGAACGCTACTACCTACCCTCTGAGATCATCTGGTTCTTGAAGACCCTGGGGTACAGGAAAATCGATATCTTCGGGGCCACGTTGGGGGCTTTCTCGAGAGAGGAACCCCTCACACCCGAACACTTTGAAATGCTAGTGGTGGCTGAAAAATAGAAGGGCAGGAAGCCTTAAGGAAAGAAAGGAACATCGCTATTGACCATGAAGGAGAAACAGAGAGCCGCCAAATGGAGTCTGCTGCTGATCGTGGCCGCAGTAGCCGCAGGAGGGGTTGGAATTATGCTTAGGGATGGGGGCACGGTTTTGGCTCAGGATTTTGGCATAGGTACAAACGGCAACGTGGCACTCCTCAATGAGCTCAACGCCAACTGGACTCTGCCGGAGGATTATTCGCTGGAGCTCCTGGAAGTGGACGGGATAGCCATGGAATGGGTGCAGGAAAAGGGTGTCGAGCAGGAACGAGTGATCCTGCAACTGCACGGCGGCGCCTATACCCGATCTTTGGCGGATAATGGTGCAACTTACCGGAGAGCAGCGGTCCAGTATGCCAGATTGAGCGGAGCGGCGGTGCTGACAGTGGATTACCGTGTCGCCCCGGAGTACCCCTATCCGGCGGCGCTGGAGGATGCACTTCTCGCCTACGGATGGCTTCTGGGCCAAGGGTATGCTCCGGACAGAATCATCATTGCCGGCGATTCTGCTGGTGGAGGCCTTACCCTGGCTCTGGGACTCTACCTCAGGGATAACGGACTTCCCCTTCCGGCAGGGCTGATCACCATGTCTGCCTGGACCGACTTGAACTATCGGCGCTGGACTCCAGCCTATGTGGGCGATCATCCAGCGGATCATCCCTACATTTCACCCATTTACGGGGAGTATACAGGATTTCCACCCATGCTCATGCAGGCGGGGGGAGATGAAATCCTGCTCAAGGATACGTTGGCGGTTGCAAGGAAGGCTGAAGAGGCGGGGGCTGCTGTTCAACAAACTACCTATCCCGGTATGTTCCATGTGTTTCAGATGCTCTTTCCCAAGCTCCCGGAAGCCAACTCGGCCTGGGATGAGGTTGAGGCTTTTATCCAGGAGGTCTTTGCGGGACTAGCGCAAGCAAAGTGATGCTGCTCAGTTTCTAGATTAGGGAAGGCGGGGATATCAGTGGAAGTTGAAATACGCAGGCTGACACCGGAGTTGGCAGAGGATTATGTTCGATTCTTTGACGCCACGCCCCACGATGACAATGTGGACGAGCATAAATGCTACTGCGTCTGCTGGTGCAGTGACGATGCGGAGGGAAAAGACTTCTCCACCCGGGATAGGCGCAGGGAGTACGCCCGGAAGTACGTCGAGGATGGCAGCCTACAAGGCTACCTTGCCTACCAGGGAGAACGGGTAGTCGGTTGGTGCAACGCCAACACCAAAGCGGATTGCCTCAAGTGCGAGAGCTGGCGGCGGTTTATGGGCCATGTGCCCCTGGGGGACCTGGAGCGGGGCCTGAAGGTGAAATCGGTGTTCTGCTTTGTCGTCGCTCCGGAGATGAAGCGCAAGGGCATTGCCACGCTGCTTTTGGACCGCGTCTGCCGGGATGCGGCACAGGATGGTTTTGATGTGGTGGAAGCTTATCCAGGGAAATCATGGGATTTTGCAGGCTACTATGGGATGTACGAAAGAAGCGGGTTCTCTGTGTTCCTGGAGACCGACAATGGGTATATCATGAGGAAGCAGCTTAAGTAGGCCGTGCCCATAGGTGTCTAAATAGGCACACCCTGTTTCCTCAGGGGGAAACAGGGTGTCTGCATCTGCCGGTTGGTATCAGCGCTCCGGGGCTTTGGTCCCGTTCAGATCATCGGGAAGGTATCTGCCGGTTTTCTTCCTCTGCCGGACGCATTGGGTGAGCAGGTACTCAATTTGGCCATTAACGGATCTAAAGTCTTCAGCAGCCCAGGCTGCGATCTCCTCATAGAGCTTCTGAGAGAGACGCAGCGGCAGCTGCTTTTTCTTATCGCTCATTCTAATACAGGCTGCCGCTGTTCACCACGGGGGATACATCCCTATTGCCGCAGAGGACAACCAGCAGGTTCGATACCATGGCAGCCTTTCGCTCCTCATCCAATTCTACGACATCGTTTTCGCTCAGCTTTTCCAAAGCCATTTCCACAATACTTACCGCACCATCTACGATCATCTTCCTGGCATCTACAATGGCGGTAGCTTGCTGCCTCTGCAGCATGACTGCGGCAATTTCCGGAGCGTATGCCAAGTAGGTGATGCGGGTATCAAGAATCTCCAAACCGGCGTTTTCTACCCTTTCCTGAAGCAGTTTGCGGATGCGTTCGGCAACAATAGTGCTCGATCCGCGCAGGCTGCCCTCATCCGGTTGCCCATCACCGGTGGTATCAATGCCGGGGGCCACATCGTAGGGGTAGATGCGCACGATATCTCTCACCGCGCTGTCACACTGCAGGGAGAGATACTCTTTGTAATTGTCCACGTCAAAGACGGCCTTGGCTGTATCCACGACCCGCCAGATCACAGCCACTCCGATTTCCACTGGATTCCCCAAAGCATCATTCACCTTTTGCTTGGCGTTGTTCAAGGTCAAGACTTTGAGCGAGATCTTCTTGCTGAAGCGGCTGTCTACTGCGACTTGACCGCTGCCCGATAGGGTCACGTTGAGTTTGCTGCCATCACCCTCAACATCTCCACTTTGGCCCAGGCGAGTTTTGGCCGCGGGATTCACCGCAACGGAAAAGGGATGGACAAAGTAGAAACCCGGTTCCTTGAGCGTGCCGGTGTACTGCCCGAACAGTGTCAAAACTAAGGCCTCTTGGGGTCTGATAATCTTCAGTCCTAGGAAGGGAATGAAACCGATCAGTATCCAGAAGATGCCGACCCCCAGGGACACTCCTCCCCAGGCCGAGACTCCACGATCGAGAAGGACGCCGCCGACAACAACCAGGGCGATGGCTGCCAAATAGAGCAAGATGAACAGAATCAACATGGGCAAGCCAGCTCTAGCTTTTAGTGTTTTCTCCTGCATAACTGTCCCCTTTCATAGCAAGTTGATATATTTATGATATCATTTGGATATGGAGGTAGCAAGAATTTTTTGCCAATAGTGCACATTCTTTCTGAATTCCCTGTTCCCGCTCCTTACCGGGGACTGACCAGATGGTCAAGGGTAAAAAGCGACGGCGAGGGTAAGCTTACGGTAAAAACAGCAGGGAGTGAACGGGAGATGAAACAGCGCAGCGTGGCTCAAACGCTTGCCGATTTGCTCGGCACCTGGGGTGTCCAGTTCGTTTTTGGTACAGCGGGCGACACGATTTTGCACTTCCTGGCCTGCTTAGGAGAACACCCCATTGGGTTCATCCAGCTGAGGAATGAGGAAAGTGCGGCCTATGCCGCCTCAGCCTACTCCAAGCTCACGGGCGGTCTAGGGGTAGTAGTCGCCGATGGAGGCCCTGGAACTGGGCGGCTGATCAATGGGCTTGCCGACGCCAGGAGTGATGGGGTCCCTGTTTTGGCCGTCACAGGCCAGGTGGAGTCCACCTATTTAGGCACCGGTTACAAACAGTATATCAACCAGCAGCAGCTGCTCAGCGCGGTCACCATCCGGTCGGAAAACCTGGGCAGCCCAGCCAGTCTGACCACCATCGCCTCCGACTTGCTGCGCACAGCAGTGGCCCATGGGGGCCCCGTGCACCTCAGTGTTCCCAAGGATTTTTGGCTGCAGCCCACGAAATCTGCGCCTGCGAAGCCAGAACCCTTCTTGATGCAGCAAGCACAATCTCCCGACGCAGTGGTGGCTGAAGGGGCGGGATGGCTAAAAGGCGTGGAAAGACCCATGATCCTCGCGGGCCGGGGCGCATGGGATGCGGTGGAGCAGGTATTGGCCCTGGCCGAGAGATTAGGCGCAGGCGTGGCCTATACCTTGCCGATGGTGGGCATCATGCCCGAGCATCCTCTGGTCATAAGGGGATTGGGTAAGGGAGGCTCGGAAGCCGCCGTTGAGCTTTTGCGTGAGTGTGACGGCCTAATCAAAGTGGGAGCCACTTACTGGCCAACTGTGCTCACCTCCGACGACAAAAAGGTTCTATCCATTGACGCCTACCCAGCTAATATCAGTAAGGGCATTCCCGCAGACTTTGGTTTAGTTGGCGATGCCCAGACTCTGTTAACTGCGCTGCTCGGCCAACTGAATGGAGCAAATGCCGATGGGCAATGGGCACACCGGGTTAAGCGGCACGCCGCTGAATGGCGTCAGCGCTTGGAGGCGGAGTTGGCACAGGCGCCTCCGGGGCATCCAGGACGAGCCATGCGCCTCTTGTCCGAATACGCGGACACCAATGCCGTGTTTTGTCTGGATGTGGGAGACCACGTGCTCTGGTTCAGCCGCTTTTTCCAGGGGAAGGGTCAGCGGGTGCTGGTGTCTGGGCGCTGGCGGGGCATGGGCTTTTCCCTGGGAGCCAGCATCGCGGCCCAGCTTGCCCAGGGGGATGCCCAGGTCTTCAGCATTGTGGGCGATGGCGGCTTTTCCATGCTCATGGGAGAGTTTGTGTCTGCCGTGGAACTGAACCTGCCCATTGTCTTCGTACTCATGAACAACCGCTCCTACGCCATGGAAGCTAGTGCCATGGCGGCAGGGGGACTTAAGCCCATTGGAGTGGAACTCAGGGATATCCGCTTTGATCAGGTGGCCCAGGCCTGCGGCGGCGCTGGCTACCGAACTACACCGGCAGAATTGCAGGTCGTCCTCCAGGAGGCGATGCAAGCAGGCAAGCCTGCCTTGATCGACCTGCAGGTGGACCCCATAGCGCTGCCCACCGCCAGGCTCTAATCGGCAGACAGGTACTTGGAGGTGAAATCGAATATGCTTGGTGGGTGCGAGCCCGGCAGGCAATGGACAGGCCTATGGGGAATTACATACTATAAACCATGATCGTTGAGCCGGAGGAGGGGTGTGTCTTGCGCAGCGATGAAGAGCTGCAGGAGAAAACGGTTGTGGAGCTGAAGCCCCACAACGCGCCCATCACGCTTGTGGATTATGATCCAGCATGGCCCTCCTTGTTTGCCCGGGAAGAGCAGAGGATCCGTTCTGCTTTGGGCCCTAGGGCGCTGCAGATCGAGCATGTGGGATCCACTTCGGTGCCTGGCCTGTGCGCCAAACCGGTGATTGACATTGTGTTGGTTGTGGAGAATTCCGCCGACGAACCCTCCTATGCTGCTGACTTGGGGGCGGCAGGCTACACACTGCGCATCAGGGAACCGGACTGGTACCAGCACCGCCTTTTCAAAGGGCCTGATACAGATATCAATCTGCATGTGTTCAGCGCTGGTGCTTCCGAGGCGGAGCGGATGCTGCGTTTCCGGGATTGGCTGCGGGAACATCCCGATGATCGGAAGAAGTATGCAGCGGCTAAGCGCCATCTAGCTCAGAAAACCTGGCGCCATGTCCAGCACTACGCCGATGCCAAAACCGAAGTGATCCGGGAGATCTTGGCCCGGGCGGAAGTGATGACGGAGTGAAGTACATCTTTGAGGTTGAGAAAAAGGACTACAGTGATTTCGCCAGCGGCCGGGTTCTGTACAGTGCCCCCAACACCACGGGTTTTCCGGTGCGCTTAGCCAGCGAGATCATTCAGCGCGCCTTTCACATTCTGGCCCGGGAAGGGAAGCACGGGCCCTTTAGGATCTATGATCCCTGCTGCGGCGGCGGGTTTTTGCTCTCCACCATCGGCTTTTTGTTTCCGGAGAAGATTTCGGAGCTCATTGGCAGTGATCTAGATCCCCAGGCGTTGGAGATCGCCGCGAAGAACCTCGCCCTGCTGTCCCCGGAGGGACTCGGGAGAAGGCAGCAGGAGCTCGCAGAATACGCCACGGCCTATGGCAAGGATTCACATCGGGAAGCATTGGCGAGTCTGGAGCGCCTGCGTAAACTGCTAGGAAACCACACCGTAGAGACCACCTGTCTGCAGCGGGACATTACCGACCTGAGCCCCTCTCCCATCCATGATGTTGATATCATCGTCACCGATATTCCCTACGGGCAGCTGGCTAGTTGGGGAGGAGCTAGCGGCACGCCAGTGGAAAGCTTGTTTGAGAATTGCCATCGGGCATTGAGCAAGGATGCAGCGGTGCTGGTTGTCGTAGCAGACAAAAAACCAAAATTGCGGCATCAATCCTTTAGGCGTGTTGAACACTTCAGACTGGGCAAACGTCAGATCGCGTTTTTCCAGCCGCTTGGGCGGCAGGTGGGAGGCGGTAAGGATGCTTGCCATCCTGAGTATTGACTTTGACTATTTTATTGACGCTTCAGCAGAACAGCGGGATCGATACTTCCTGCGGGGGGGAGAGGAAATACCCCGGAGAAGGCTTGGCTCCCTGTGGGCGGAGAGGTATGCCGCCTATCCCCAGCTCCGGGGAATAGGTGTGGTGGAACAGTTTGGCCTGGTCAAGCAGTTTTTAGGGGCCCTGAACGTAGAGCGTTCCAAGGTGTTCTTGTCAGAGACCCACCGGGCGATTAAGTGCGTGATTGATGCCATACCTGTGGAAGTACCGCTCAGGATCGTGAACATAGATTTCCACCATGACTATTATCATTACTACAGCGGAGGGGACTTTTGCAATTGCGGCAATTGGCTGCGCCGGGTGATGGAGGAACGGCCCGGCACGCAGGTGAAGTGGATCAGGAGGGAGGATTCCCAGATTGCCACGCTGGAAGGGGATTTTCCCTTTGAGCATACCACCGACTTGGGCTGCGTTTTCCAGGAACGCTTCGCTTGTGTTTTCATGTGCAGAAGCCCCGAGTGGAGCCCGCCCCATCTCAGCGGCTTTTATGAAGAGCTCGCTTGTGCACTCCTGAAAAAGAGCCCCCAGGCTCTCGCGAGCCCGGGGGCACGTACAGCTGGCGGCTAGAAAGTCAGCCCCCGCAGTTTGCTGGCGGTGACGAGGCGGTCTAAAGCCAGCATATAAGCGCCTAGGCGCAGGGAAGCGCCGGCCTTTTCCGCCATATTCCACACATCGTGGAATGCCTTGATCATGATGTTTTCCAGTTTCTCGTTGATCTCATCTTCATCCCACTTCACAGACTGCAGGTTCTGCAGCCATTCGAAGTAGGAGACCACAACTCCCCCGGCGTTGGTCAGAATGTCCGGCACGACTGTGACGCCTTTTTCCTCTAAAATGGCATCAGCACCAGAAGTGGTGGGTCCGTTGGCACCCTCCAGCACTATTTTGGCTTTGATCTGGGGAGCGTTCTGTTCGTGGATGGCCTTCTCCAAAGCTGCAGGTACGAGGATGTCCACCTCCAGCTGGAGCAGTTCTTCGTTGGATATCCTTTCCAGGCCGGGAGCATCATAATCTTTGAGCAGCCTGCCCCGCTCTGCCCGGAGGAAACTCACGATCTCTTCCACATCGAGTCCATTCTCGTTGTAGACGGTGCCTGATACATCGCCTATGGCCACCACTTTGCAGCCCTCCCGGTGCAAGAGCAGCGCCGCCGTTCCGCCCACGCTGCCCGCCCCCTGCACAGCAACGGTGGAACCTGGCAGTTTCAGGCCCAGCTTCTTGGCAATCTCCCTGGCGATGATCAAAACACCGCGGCCCGTTGCCTCTCTGCGGCCCAGAGAACCTCCCAGGGGAATGGGTTTCCCCGTGACTACACCTAGAGTGAGCTGGCCGTTGAGGACGCTGTAAGTGTCCATGAACCAGGCCATAACCTCATGGTTGGTGTTCACATCGGGGGCGGGGATATCGATGTGTGGCCCAACGATGGGGTAGAGCAGTGTAGTGTATTTCCTCGTCAGCCTTTCCAGCTCTCCCTTGGACAGCTTGGATGCATCCACCGTGATGCCGCCTTTACCCCCGCCATAGGGAATATCCACTACCGCACACTTGAAGGTCATAGCCGCGGCCAGGGCTTTCACCTCGTCCATGTCCACACTTTGGTGATACCGGATGCCGCCTTTATACGGGCCCCTGACCCCCGAATGCTGCACCCTGTAACCCTCAAATACTTTGATCGATCCGTCGTCCATCCTAACCGGCACGGAAACCTTAAGTTCCCGTTCAGGGTATTTCAGCTGGATGTAGTCCCGCTCTTCCAGACCCAGCAGGGAAGCTGCTCGATCCACGGTTTTCATGATTTCGTCGTGGGGATTGTAGTCTTTGCTCATCCCAACCATCACTCCTCCCTCGGGAAATTGGAACGGCGCCCGGTGCGCCACCGTTCAAGGATTTGCTCATTAGTTTAAAGGTTCGCCGTTCCAATGTCAACGCCCAAGCAAGAACGGCGGCCATGTACCCCCTGCAGTCGTGAACACGGCAGGAGAAACGAGGGTTTTGTTTAATTTGAGGATCGGATCGCACCTGCGGGGAAGAGATGGGGATGAGAACAGCGCACTGGTAGAAAGGAAAGATGCAATGAGACAGTTCTTATCGCTTCTATACATCGCATATCTCTTTTTCGTCATCTTCATGATCTTTTTCAGCCGCAAGAAGCCCACGCAGCGTTTCAGCTGGATTTTAGTACTCGTCTTCCTTCCGGTGGTTGGCCTGATCGTCTACAGTCTCATGGGCAGCGAAATATACTGGGATTACAAGCGCAGGAAGATTCGCCAGCGCCACAGGCCCCTCTTTTTGGAGCTTGATGCCATCGCCCGCAAATGGCATAACCGCTCCGGGGCTGAACTTTCACCTACTCAGCAGTTTCATTTTAAGCGGTGCGGCAGCATCCTTACGGACGACAACGCCGTGGAAGTGTTCACGAATGGCAGGCCCAAGTTTGCCATGCTTTTTGAGGATCTGCGGGCCGCCCGGGATCACATTCATGTCCAGTATTTCACCATTCACAACGACGCCATCGGCCAGGAGCTGATTGCTATCCTCAAAGAAAAGGCCAGCCAAGGAGTGGAAGTCAAACTCCTCTACGACAGCTTTGGGTGCGGGTTTACCTTCGTAAGGCCGCTCTTTCGCGAGTTGAAGGAGGCCGGGGGGAAGGTTCAGGGGATCAGGCCTTGGGCTCGGGCCCTGAATTACCGCAATCACCGCAAACTGGTGATCATTGACGGCCGGGTTGGCTATCTGGGAGGCATGAATGTGGGCGTGCATTACGCCGAGGGGGTTGGGGGCATGGAGTGGAGGGATACCCATGTGCGCCTCACCGGGGGAGTGGTCCGCGACCTCCAGCAGATCTTTATTTCCGATTGGGTTGCATCGGCCAGGAAGGGGCGCCTTGGCTTTCGCCAAAGACTCCCGCACTACTTTCCCGAAGTGGAGTCTAACGGTCATCTGCCGGCTCAAATCATTGCCAACGGTCTGTACAATAAGTTCATCGGCCAGGATGTCATCAACCTCAGCTACTTCAACTTGATCAGCGGGGCCAAGGAAAGGCTGTGGATCCAAACCCCCTATTTCGCCCCATCTGAGCCAGTGCTGCAGAGCTTGAAGACACTTGCCCTGCGCGGCGTTGATGTGCGCATCATGACCTCCTCCTACTACACCTTTGGGGGGCTGTTTCACCATAACATCAAGAACTATTTCTTCCGCCAGCTCATCGATTCCGGCGTCAGGGTGTTCAAGTACAAGGGAATCATGCATGCCAAGACCATGTTGGTCGATGATGAGCAGCTCTGCATAGGTACGGTGAACCTCAATGTGCGCAGCCTGGAGCGGGATGATGAGCTCTTTATCTACTTCGAGTCGCCTGAGCAGAACGCGCACTACAGCCAGATCTTCCAAGCGGATCTGGAGCACAGTATCGAGCTGGACTATGCCCGCTTCAGGAAAGAGACAGTGCTGTCCCGGGCGCTGGAATCGGTGGTAAGTCTCTTTTCTCCTCTGTCCTGAGCTTTGGAGAGTTTTGCCTGGGCTTTGCGAATTTTGCATGATTTTTATGAGATTCCCAGATGATCTGTAATTAACGTGAGGTGGAACAAGGGATCGCAGGTAAGATGTCGAAATGATCTTTTAACACGACTAGGTTGGGGGTAGCTGGTCGAGATGCTGGATGACATAGATCTGGGGAGAAGACAGCGGATTCTCATCGTGGAAGATGTCAAGCTCAATGCTCAAATACTGGTGAACGCCCTGAAGGATACCTACGATTTGCGGGTGGCTCACAATGGTGTGGAAGCGTTGGCTATGGTCAGGGAGGAAATGCCGGACCTGATTCTCCTGGACATCATCATGCCCGAGATGGACGGGTATGAGGTCTGCGCGCGCCTGCAGAGCGATCCCAACACCCGCGACATTCCCATCTTGTTCTTGACCGCGCTGGAAGGAGATCAAAACGAGGCTTACGGCATTGAACTGGGAGCCATGGACTACATCCGTAAGCCCTTCAA
>FIZK01000090.1:14553-28973 GCA_900018335.1 uncultured Clostridia bacterium
GCGGCGCACCAAGACGCCCTTGGCTGTGCTCATGATCGATCTAGATCGCTTTAAACTGTACAATGATGCCTACGGGCATCTGCAGGGGGATGATGTGCTGAGGCTCGTGGCGCAAACGCTGTACCATGCGCTGCACCGGCCCGGTGATCTAGTGGCCCGCTGGGGAGGGGAAGAGTTCGTGGTGCTGCTGCCGCAGACCGATCTTGAGGGTGCCGTCATTGTGGCGGAACGGCTGAGGAAGGCCGTCTGGGAACTGGAGATACCCCATGAGTCCTCCCCCGTGGCCAAGGTTCTCACCGTTTCCATTGGTGTGGCGGCCTCCAAGGCTGGCCAGCCCTGGTCCTACGACATGCTCCTGCAGTGGGCAGATGAAGCGGTGTACCGAGCCAAAGCTGAGGGGCGCAACAAAGTGGTACCCTATAAGGAATGACCCATCGTGTTCAGGTGGGTTTTTTCTTGCGGGCCGGTGACCCGCTTGAAGACAGAGACAGTAGAAAAGACTCCTCGGGGAGTCTTTTTGCCTGCGGGGGACCGCTGCGCATTGTTGAAAATTCCTAACATGTTCTTTGCAATACTCCCTTTTAGGTAATGTAAGATTAAATTCGGCAGAGGACTCCACCGGGGATGTGTGGAATAGGCAAGATAGCGCAATTATATCCATGGTCAAAGGAGTAGATATATGCTAAAGCTGAGTGGTTCCAACCTAAGTGGCCACGATGTGGTGCGAGCAGTCCGCCAGGGCTGGGTTATCTCCCTGGATACGGCTCAGCTGGAGAAAGTGGCCCAGGCCCGGGAGCTCGTGCTGCGGCTGCTGGAGAGTGGTTCACCCGTATACGGTATTAACACTGGTTTCGGCAAACTGTCAGAAACGTCCATTTCCAGGGAAAGCGTGGCTGAGCTCCAGCGCAACTTGATTTTAAGCCACAGCTGCGGAGTGGGAGAACCCTTCTCCGGGGAAGTGGTCAAGGCCATGATCATTCTCAGGGCCAATGCGCTCATGAAGGGGCATTCAGGAATCCGTCCTGAGGTGATCAGGCTCCTCATCGAGCTGGTAAACCAGAATGTGGTGCCGGTGGTTCCCAGTCAAGGCTCAGTGGGGGCCAGCGGGGATCTGGTGCCCCTGGCCCACATGTCGGCGGTGCTAATCGGCGAAGGCGAAGCATATTACCGCGATCAGCTGCTGCCAGGCGCCAAAGCCCTGGAACGGGCAGGCCTGGCTCCGGTGGCCCTGGAAGCTAAGGAAGGGCTGGCCCTGATCAATGGAACGCAGGCCATGACCGCCCAGGCGGTTCTGGCTTTGTATGACAGCGACATTTTGTTGAAGAGTGCCGATGTGGCAGGCAGCCTCACCATGGAGGCCCTGCGGGCCATTCCCCATGCCCTGGATGAACGGGTGCACGCCCTGCGTCCCCACCAGGGTCAGATTCTGGTGGCCGCCAACCTCCGCAGACTGCTGGACGGGAGCAGACTGGTCCACGGCAGTGATCACGGGCGCATCCAAGACGCCTATTCACTGCGCTGCATACCTCAGGTGCACGGAGCGACCAGGGATGCCTACAAGTATGTGGAAGAGGTGATCAACACAGAAATCAACTCGGTCACCGACAATCCCCTCTTGTTCCCCGCGGAGGGGCATGTGGTTTCCGCCGGGAACTTCCACGGACAGCCCGTGGCCCTGGCCCTTGATTTTCTGGGCATTACCCTGGCTGAGCTGGGGAACATAGCCGAGCGCAGGATCGAGCGCCTGGTTAACCCGCAGCTGAGCGGCTTGCCGCCGTTCCTCACAGAGAGCAGCGGGCTCAACTCGGGCTACATGATCGCGCAGTATACTGCCGCGTCCCTGGTTTCGGAGAACAAGGTCCTGGCCCATCCCGCGTCCGTAGACTCTATCCCAACCTCTGCTAACCAAGAGGATCACGTGAGCATGGGCAGCATTGCAGCTCGCAAGCTGGGCAGCATCCTGGCCAACGTGCAGAATGTGGCGGCCATTGAAATCCTCTGTGCTTGCCAGGCCTTGGAGTTCAGGGATAGGAGCGCCATGGCGCCGGCCACCAGGGCCGTGTATGAACTGGTGCGCAGTGTGGTTCCTCCCCTGGAGGAAGACCGGGTGTTGGCAGGAGAGATCAAAGTTGTGCGTGATTTGATCGTGTCTGGCCAAGTGCTCAAGGCAGCGGAGAGCACGGCCGGAGAGTTAGATTAGCATTGAGGACGGGAGGTATTTCCATGATTAAAGCACCGCGAGGAGCAAAGCTGCACTGCAAAGGCTGGCATCAGGAGGCAGCCATGCGCATGCTCATGAACAACCTGGATCCGGAGGTGGCTGAGCGTCCGGCTGATCTGGTTGTTTACGGAGGCATGGGCAAGGCGGCCCGTGATTGGCCCAGCTATCATGCGATAGTGCGCACTCTACAGGAGCTGGAGAACGATGAAACGCTGCTGGTGCAGTCGGGCAAACCGGTGGGAGTGTTCAGAACTACGCCCCACTCGCCCCGGGTGCTCATAGCCAACTCCAACTTGGTGCCCGCTTGGGGTACCTGGGAGCATTTTCGGGAGTTGGAACGGAAAGGCCTGATGATGTTCGGTCAGATGACCGCCGGCAGCTGGATTTACATCGGCACCCAGGGTATCCTCCAGGGAACCTATGAAACCCTGGCTGAACTGGCTCACCAGCATTTTGGTGGCTCGCTTAAGGGACGTTTGGTGCTCACCGCGGGCTTGGGCGGCATGGGCGGTGCTCAGCCACTGGCGGTGACCATGAACGGAGGAGTTGCCCTGGTGGTGGAAGTGGATCCGGACCGCATTGAGAAACGGCTGGCCACTAAGTACTGTCAGAAGGCAACGGATGATCTCGATGGGGCGCTGCGCTTGGCCCAGGAAGCCAAGGATAAGGGGGAAGCGCTGTCCATCGGCCTTTTGGGCAATGCCGCGGAAGTCCTACCCGAATTGGTTAAGCGCGGCATTATTCCCGACGTGGTTACGGACCAGACTTCGGCCCATGATCCCCTCAACGGTTACATCCCCGCGGGTTACACTGTGGAGGAGGCTGCCCAGCTCCGGGCGGAGGATCCAGAGCGCTACATCCGTTTGGCCAAGGAATCCATGGGGGTTCATGTCCGGGCCATGCTCGATTTCATGGAGCGGGGGGCAGTTGTGTTTGACTACGGCAACAACATCAGGCAGCAGGCCAAAGATGTTGGAGTGGAAAACGCCTTTGCCTTCCCAGGCTTTGTTCCCGCCTACATCCGGCCCCTCTTCTGCGAGGGGAAGGGTCCCTTCCGCTGGGTAGCCTTGTCTGGGGACCCGGAGGACATTCACAAGATAGACGACATGCTCTGCCGGGAGTTCAGCCACAATGAGCGCCTGGTGCGCTGGATCAAGATGGCTAGGGAGCAGGTGGCTTTTCAAGGCCTGCCTTCCCGCATCTGTTGGTTAGGCTACGGGGAACGGGCCCGCTTCGGCCTCTTGATCAACGAAATGGTGAAGAAAGGTGAACTGTCGGCCCCCATCGTCATCGGCAGGGATCACCTGGATGCTGGTTCCGTGGCTTCGCCCCACCGGGAGACCGAGGGGATGAGGGACGGCAGCGATGCCGTGGCAGACTGGCCCATCCTCAACGCTTTGGTCAATGCCTGCGCCGGAGCAAGCTGGGTTTCAGTTCACCACGGCGGTGGAGTGGGCATCGGATACTCCATCCACGCAGGTATGGTGGTGGTGGCCGACGGCACCGATGAAGGAGCGGCCCGCTTGGAGCGGGTGCTCACCAGCGACCCGGGCACGGGCGTGATGCGGCATGCGGATGCAGGGTATGAGCTGGCCATTAAGACGGCTAGAGAGAAGGGCATTAAGATACCCATGTTGGACAGCTAGGGGGACGAGAGTATGAGGCAAATCGTGCAGTGTGTGCCCAACATCAGCGAGGGGCGCCGGCTGGATGTGGTGGAAAGGATTGTGGATCAAATCCGGCAGACAGCCGGGGTGCAGCTTCTGGATTATTCTTCGGATCACGATCACAACCGTTCAGTCATAACTTTCGTGGGTGATCTCTTAAGCGTGCAGGAGGCCGCTTTGCGCATGACGGCCAAAGCGGTGGAGCTGATCAACATGGAAGAGCATCAAGGAGCCCATCCCCGCATTGGAGCGGTGGACGTAGTCCCTCTAATTCCCATTGAGGGCGTGACCATGCAGGAGTGCGTGGAGGCGGCTGTGGAATTGGCTAAAAGGATCACTGCAGAGCTGGGCGTTCCCACCTATCTCTACGGGGAGGCGGCGGCTAAACCCTCCCGCAGAAATTTGAGTAATATCCGCAGGGGGCAATATGAGGGGCTGAAGAAGTCCATTGGGCAAGAAGAGCGGCATCCCGATTTCGGATCGCCGCAGCTGCATCCCTCGGCGGGAGCAACTGTGGTGGGTGCCCGCCTGCCCTTGATCGCTTTTAACGTGAATCTGGGGACCGACAGGAAAGAGGTGGCGGACCAGATTGCCCGCTGCGTACGGGAGCGCAATGGCGGGTTCAAAAATGTGAAAGCCATGGGCGTTGTCCTGGAGGAGCGGAGACAGGTCCAGGTGTCCATGAACTTGGAGAACTATCACGATACGCCCATATACAGAGTGCTGGAGGCTATCCGGCGCGAAGCGGCGCGCTATGGAGTACCCGTGGTTGGTACCGAGATCGTGGGCCTCATTCCCCAGCAGGCCCTGGTGGATGTGGCCGCTTGGTACCTGCAGCTGGAGAGTTTCGATCCCCAGCAGGTCCTGGAGAATCGTCTGCGCTAGGGGGTGGTTAAGTGGCGGTGGAAATCGATCTCCTGATCAGGGACGGGCAGGTGGTGACTGCTGCCCATGGGACGTGCCCGGTGCGCGGGCGGGATATGCAGGAACTGGAGGTCATTGAGCGCGGCTGGGTGGCCTGTGCAGGTGAGCGGATTGCCGCGGTGGGCCCCAGGGCGTCAGTGGAGAACCAGGTGGAGGTCACTTCGCGGACACAAGTTATTGACGCCCAGGGAAAGGTGGTCACCCCAGGACTTATCGATCCCCACACCCATCTCATCTTCGGCGGGAGCCGGGAGGACGAGTTTTACCTGCGGGCCCGCGGGGCCGATTACATGGAGATCATGGAAGCGGGAGGCGGCATCCTCAGCTCCGTGAGGGCCACCCGGTCCGCTTCCCTGGAGGAGCTTGTGGCCTCAGGCCGGCAGCGCCTTCAGTGGATGCTGCAGATGGGCGTAACCACAGTGGAATGCAAGAGCGGTTACGGGTTGGACCTGCAGACCGAGTTGAAGCAGCTGGAAGCGGTGCGGATCCTCCAGCAGGAGCAGCCCGTGGAGCTCGTTCCCACGTTTTTGGGGGCCCATGCCTGGCCGCCTGAGTATGAGGGTAATCAGGAAGGGTACGTGGGTTTTCTGGTTGACACCGTCCTTCCCGCGGTACGGGAGCAGGGAGTGGCGGAGTATGTGGATGTGTTTACGGAAAAGGGAGTCTTTTCTGTGGAGCAGAGCCGCAGGATCTTCCAAAGGGCCGTGGAGCTCGGTTTTTCCTTGAGGGTGCATGCGGATGAGATGCATACTCTAGGCGGTGCAGAGCTCGCTGCGGAACTGGGTATGGCCAGTGCGGATCACCTGCTCATGGTCTCTGGCCAGGGCATCAGCGCACTGGCGGAGAGCGACGTGATGCCCATTCTCCTGCCTGGCACAGCCTTCAGCCTGCGCAAACCCTATGCGCCAGCCAGAAAGATGCTGGAGGCGGGGCTGCCCTTGGCCTTGGCCACAGATTTTAACCCGGGATCCTGCCCCACGGCGAACTTGGTTTTGGTCATGTCCCTGGCCTGCCTGTATATGGCCATGACGCCGGAAGAGGTGTTCAACGCTGTGACCATCAATGCCGCCCATTCGCTAGGCAGGGCCTCGCGCTTGGGCAGCCTGGAGCCTGGCAAGCAAGCGGATGTGGTGATATTCGGAGTGGACGATTACAAGAAGGTCCCATATTTCATCGGTGTTAACCTGGTGGAGACAGTGATCAAGGCAGGCAGGCTGGTAGTAGGCAGTTGATAAGGAAGAGGTGGTATCGTGCTCACTGAACTTAAGATCACGGATTTCGCGGGGGAACTAGGGTCCTCCAAACCGGCGCCGGGTGGTGGAAGTGCCTCGGCTTTGGCCGGGGCGCTGGCCGCTTCCCTAGTCAAGATGGTTGCACAGCTCAGCGGTGAGGGCTGGGATGAGCTGATCGCCCGCGCCCAGCGTTTGACTGACCAGCTGCTGCACTTGACAAACCGGGATACTGACGCTTTCAACCAGGTGATGGCGGCCTTGAAACTGCCCAAGGGAACTGAGGAGGAAAAACGGGAGCGGCGCAGGATGCTGCGTCAGGCCAATCGTTTGGCCACAGAAGTGCCCCTGCAGGTCATGGAGTTCTCCCTACAAGCCCTGGCCTTAGCCCGGGAGGTTGCCTTTCGCGGCAACAAGAATTGCCTCAGCGATGCCGGGGTGGCGGGCTTAATGGCCGCCGCGGCCTGCAAAGGGGCAGCTTATAATGTGCTCATCAACCTCCCTGGATTGCGGGGCGAAGAGGAGTTCGTTGCCTCTGCCCGGGAGCGAATGGCTGAGATCCTGGAAGACGTACAGATCCTGGAAAGCACCATCGCGGCCCATGTCGCTCAAGCCCTTGGTTAAGTTGGGGCAAGAGCTAATTATTTGACAATTGCGACAAAATATGCTACCATGGGCCTTACCAACTCACAGAGGGAGGATGCCCATGGCAGGAGAAGTCCATACGCTTCGTGCCCGTCTAGCCCAGCTCGAATCCCGCCTGGCCAGGCTGGAAGAGCACATGGTGCCCAAGGCGGAGCTGGACCGGGTCATCGCCGAACATCAGAAGGATATTCTGGCTTTGGTCATGCTCATTTCTGCGAAAACTAGGGAACGGGGTGAGCGCCTGGATGCCTGGCCTAGGAGGAGTGTGGGGTCTTTTCAGCAGTGAATGGAGCAGTAACTAGAGGAGGGTGATCAATGGAGGCGCTGGCGGCTATGTGGGGGACGATCATTTTGCTGGCCAGGCTCGTGCTGCATATTGGCGTTCCCATTTACCTGTACAACCGCGCTAAGCAAGAACGACTGGCGCAGCCCGCTTTGTGGGTTCTTTTCGGTGTCTTTCAGCCCATTACTGCCCTGATAGCGTACTACCTCATCCGCTTCATTAGGGAAGAATTGCGGCGCAGCCCTGGAGAGAACAGATAACTGAAAGCAACTTGTGACTTCTGTTGGGTTCTTGACGGACTGGTGTGTGTTGTGGTACAATTTTGGGTAACATAGACCGGGCGGTGAAGGAGCTAGTAGCCAACCATGGGTACTCAGAGAGCAGGCTGGGTGGTGCGAAGCCTGTAGAACATGGTGGCGGGGCGGAAGGCCCTGCCGGGCGAATTACACTCTGGAGCTTGAGCAGGAAACTGTTCCGGATGCCATCCGTTAGCATGGCCACAAGGCACGCCGTTGGCGTGTGAATTAAGGTGGTACCACGGGCTCTCTCGTCCTTAGGATGAAGGGAGCTTTTCATTTTAGGGGGGAATTCGCATGAGGAATGCATTGGATGTCTTAGAAGAACGGGGATTCGTAGAGCAGATCACCCATCGCGAGGAACTGCGAGAGCTGTTGGACAAGGAATCGGTCTCCTTCTACACCGGTTTCGATGCCACCGCGCCCAGCCTGACCATGGGCCACCTGGTTCCCATCATGTGTGCCCTGCACCTTTACCGGGCCGGCCACCGCCCCATCATGGTCATGGGGGGCGGCACTACCATGATCGGTGATCCTTCGGGCAGGACGGAAATGCGGCAGCTGCTTACACCGGAGACCATCGCCAAAAACGTGGAGAAGTTCCACGAGCAGTTTTCCCGCTTCTTCAATTTCCAGGATGGGTCGGCATTAATGGCCAATAACGCCGATTGGCTGCTGGATCTCAACTTCATGGAGTTCATGCGGGAGATCGGCAGACATTTCTCGGTTAACCGCATGCTGACCATGGAAGCATATAAATCTCGTCTGGAGGCGGGACTTACATTCCTAGAGTTCAGTTACCTATTGATCCAGTCCTATGATTTCCTGGAGCTCTTCCGCCGCTACAACTGCCGCCTGCAGGTGGGGGGAAGTGACCAGTGGTCGAACATTATCGGCGGCTGTGAGTTAATACGCAGAGCTGAGGGTGCTTCCGCCTACGGCCTCACCTTGACGCTGCTCACCACCGCAGCCGGTACGAAGATGGGCAAAACGTCCGCGGGCACAGTTTGGCTTGATCCAGAGATGACCAGTCCCTATGAGTTTTACCAGCATCTGCGCAATGTGGATGATGCCGATGTGGAACAGCGGCTGGCTCTGTTTACGCTGCTGCCCATGGAGGAAGTGCGCAGGCTCAGTGCCCTGGAAGGTTCCGAGATCAACAAGGCTAAGGAGATCTTGGCCTTTGAGGTGACCAAGTTCGTGCACGGGGAAGAGGAGGCTGTCAAAGCCCAAGAAGCTGCTCGGGCCGTATTCAGCGGAGCAGGTGCCCACGAGAACATGCCATCTACCACCCTTCCCAAAGCGCTCTTTGCCGACGGCATGGATATTGTCAGCCTGCTCGCCGAGGTCAATCTGGTATCCAGCCGCAGTGAGGCCAGGCGCCTCATCGACCAGGGCGGGATCACCCTGGACCAAGAGCGAGTTGAAAGCATCGATCGGGTAGTGACCTTGGAGGACTTCACGGGGAATGAGCTGATTATCCGCAAGGGTAAAAAGGTGTATCACCGCGTGGTAGTGCAGTGAACGACAGGATGCGAAAAAGGCTAGGGCGACCTAGCTTTTTTTGTTGCTTTCAAAGTAGTTTTGCGATAAAATCATTCGTGTTGCTAACTATTGTTCTACTTACTAAGTGACTGGAGTGAGAGCCGTGGCCCAGGGAGATCTGGTGCTGGAATTCTTGGAAATCCTGCAGAGCCTGAAGACATACGCCCGCGACCTATTTCGCTGCTCGGGTAAGATCCGAGGCAGTGCCATGCGCCTGCTCATGTTTCTTCACCATCATGTGGATGAAGACTGTCCCGGGATTCAGCCTTCGGAACTGGGTGATATCCTCAAACTGACTCGTCCCACCATCACCTCTCTAGTGAACACCTTGGAGGAGCAGGGTTTGGTTGAGCGCCTGAGTGGCGATGAGGACCGCCGGGTGGTTTTTGTGCGGCCCACTGCCCAGGGAACGGCCCTGGTCCAAGGGGCCAAACAGGAGTTTTCCCGTTCCCTGGAGGAGTTCATGGACTACCTGGGTGAAGAGGATGGACGTGAACTCATGCGCATTCTCCGCCGGGCGCTCGTCTTTTTTGAAGCACAGAGAAACGTACAGGAAAGGAACCAGGAGCAATGTGGAAATTGAGGCAGTATGCTAAGCCCTATCTGTTCACAGTAATCGTCGTATCTGGACTGGTCTTTCTGGAAGTCATGGCTACGCTGCGGCTGCCGGATCTCATGAGCCGCATAGTGGATGAAGGGATCGCCCGGGGCAATCTCGGCCTGATCTGGCGGGTTGGTGCCCTGATGCTGGCCGTGGCCTTGGGCGGAGTGGTCTGTTCCATTGCGGGCAACTACCTCGCCTCCCGAGCGTCAGGTAAGTTCGGCCGCGACGTGCGTCTGGCAGTCTTCCGCCGAGTCGGTGAGTTCTCCCCCCGCGAGTTCGATCAGTTCGGCGCAGCATCGCTTATCACTAGGACTACAAATGACGTACAGCAGATTCAGCACATGTTTCGCATGAGCATGCGCATGGCTATGCGGGCACCCCTCATGGCTGTGGGCGGAGTCCTCATGGTGGTCCGCAAGGACGCGCAGTTGGCCATGATCCTTCTGGGCCTGATTCCGGTCATGGCAGCCCTTGTAGCCCTGGTCATGTCCAAAGGCGTGCCCCTGTTCAAAAGCCTACAGGAGAAGCTGGATCGGCTCAACCAGGTGGTGCGGGAACAGCTCATGGGCGTTCGGGTGATCAGGGCGTTCAACAGGGGTGAAGATGAGCGCGCCCGTTTTGCTAAGGCCAATCGGGACCTGACCGCCACCGCCCTCAGGGTGAGCCGGATCATGATCACTTTGATGCCCCTGTTGGGCCTGCTGATTAACTTCACCAACATTGTGATCATCTGGTTTGCGGCGCAGCGTATTGATGCGGGGATCATGGAGGTGGGCGACTTAATGGCCTTCCTGCAGTACACCATGCAGACCTTTATGGCCGTCATGATGCTGTCCATGATTTTCGTTAATCTGCCCAGGGCTTCTGCCTCTGCCCAGCGCATCGCGGAAGTGCTGCAGACTGAGCCGTCGATTACGGATCCCGCTGAGCCCCAGGCGTTCGATGCTCAGCTTGGAGTGGTGGAGTTTGAAGGTGTCACCTTTTCCTATCCGGGAGCGGAAGTGCCAGTCTTGAGCGGGATCAGCTTCACAGCCAAGCCCGGACAGGTAACCGCGCTTATTGGCGGGACTGGTTCGGGCAAATCCACCATCTTGGAGCTATTGCTCCGCTTCCATGATCCCGACTCCGGCAGGATCACCTTGGACGGGGTGGATATCCGCAGTGCTTCCCAAAGCGATCTGCGGTCCCGGGTGGGATATGTGCCCCAACAGGCCGTGCTGTTTTCAGGTACGGTGGCCTCCAACATTCGCCATGGCAAGCAGGATGCCACTGACGAGGAAGTGAGGGAAGCGGCGCGCATCGCCCAAGCCCTGGACTTCGTTTCTGAGCGGGAAGGCGGGTTTGAGGGCGAGGTTGCCCAGGGAGGAACCAATCTCTCCGGTGGGCAGAAACAGAGGCTGTCCATTGCCAGGGCAGTGGTGCGCAGGCCCCAGATCTACCTCTTGGACGATTCCTTCTCGGCCCTGGACTACAAGACAGACGCTAAACTCCGGCAGGAACTGGCCGAAGCCGCGCGGGATGCCACGGTGATCGTGGTGGCTCAGCGGGTGAGTACCATCATGCATGCCGATCAAATCCTGGTCTTGGAAGCCGGGAGAATCGTCGGGCAGGGCACCCACGAGACGCTCTTGGAAGACTGCCGTGTGTACCAGGAGATTGTGGCATCGCAATTTGGAGAGGAGGCGGCATCATGAGGAGGCCAGCACCGGGTAGAGGTTCCCACGGCCGGGGCGGCGGCTTTGGACCGCGGGGGATCGGGCGTCCCGTGGAGAAGGCGAAAGATTTCAGGGGGACAGTGCGGCGTCTCGCCGGATACCTGCGCCCTTACAAATGGAAACTGCTCCTAGTTATGATCGCGGCCATCGCGAGCAATATCTTCAGTATTCTCAGTCCCAGGATCATGGGGCAGGCCACCACCATCCTCTTTGCCGGGATGATGGGTCGCCTGCAGGGAACAGGCGTAGGCGTTGACTTCGGCGCCATCGGGCGCATCCTGCTTCTGCTGGCAGGAACGTATGTCTTCAGCACCATATTTGGTTATATCCAGCAGATGATCATGGTGGGAGTTGCCCAGCAGACCGTGTACAAACTCAGAGAAGATGTCAGTCACAAACTGGCGAGGCTCCCCTTGAAGTACTACGACTCCACAGCCCATGGAGATACCCTGAGCCGGGTCACCAACGATGTGGATGTTGTCAGCCAGAGCCTGCAGCAGACCATCATTCAGGTGATCGCGTCCCTGATCAGCATGGTGGGCGTGACCATCATGATGCTCAGCATCAGCCCCGGGCTCACCCTGCTCACCATGGGCATGCTGCCCTTCAGCATCGGGATCAGTGTCTTGATCGCCAGCCGCTCCCAGAAGTTCTTTATACGGCAGCAGAGCATCTTGGGAGAGCTGAACGGGCACGTGGAGGAAGTGTTCAGCGGGCACCGGGTGGTGAAGGCCTATGGCCTGGAATCGGAAGTGACCCATACGTTCGGCGAGGTCAACGATGAGCTCTACGAGAACGGTTGGAAAGCGGAGTTTGTCTCCGGTACCATCATGCCCCTGATGCGCTTTGTGGGGAATCTGGGCTATGTAGCCATCGCCGTGGTAGGCGGGTTGTTCGCGGCCCAGGGCGCAATCACCATCGGCAATGTGCAGGCCTTCATGCAGTATTCCAGGCAGTTCGGCATGCCCATCACTGAACTGGCCAGTATTGCCAACGTTCTGCAGTCCACCGTGGCTGCGGCGGAACGGGTTTTTGAACTGCTGGATGAAGAGGAAGAACCTGCCGATGCTCCCCAGGCCCCCACGCTCAGCAACCCGCGGGGTGAGATCAAGCTCAGCGGTGTGGATTTCGGCTACGAACCGGGACAGCCCGTGCTTAAGGACTTAGATCTAGAGGTCACGCCAGGACAGCTCATAGCCATAGTGGGTCCCACCGGGGCGGGGAAGACAACCCTGGTCAATCTGCTCATGCGGTTCTACGATGTGGACTCAGGCGCCATCTACTTCGATGGACATGATATCCGTGAACTGCAAAGGGGCGGCTTGCGGACCATGTTCGGCATGGTACTGCAGGACACGTGGCTGTTCGAGGGAACCATTAAGGAAAACATCGCCTACGGCAGGCCTGGGGCCAGCGATGAAGAAATTGAACAGGCGGCCAAGGCGGCTTATGTGGATCACTTCATTCGCACTCTGCCCCAAGGATATGATACTATTTTAAGGGGTGATGCTTCAGGCATCTCCCAGGGGCAAAGACAGCTCTTGACCATCGCCCGGGCCATCTTAGCCGACCCCGTGGTGCTCATCCTGGATGAAGCCACAAGTTCGGTGGATACCCGGACCGAGCGCCTGATTCAGCGGGCCATGGCCAGGCTCATGGAAGGGCGCACCAGTTTCGTCATTGCCCACAGGCTGTCCACGATCTTGGATGCGGATCGCATTCTCGTGATCAATGAAGGACAGATCGTGGAACAGGGTACCCATACAGAGCTCATGGCCCTGGGCGGTTTTTACGCTGAGCTCTACAACAGCCAGTTCGTGGCTGCAACAGCTTAAGGAAGGTGTTTCCAGTGCCGCGTGTAGTGGTGGGAATGTCCGGAGGGGTTGATTCCTCCGTGGCCGCACTTGTGCTCAAGGAGGCGGGTTACGAGGTCATAGGCATCTTTATGAAGAATTGGGACGAGAGAGACGAGAGTGGTCTCTGCACAGCAGATGAGGACTTCGACGATGTGCGGCGGGTTTGCGATCAAATCGGCATTCCGTATTATACAGTGAATTTTGAACAGGAGTATTGGGAGCGGGTTTTCGTCTACTTCCTGGAAGAGTACAAGAGGGGACGCACTCCCAATCCCGATATACTCTGCAACAAAGAGATCAAGTTCAAAGCCTTTCTGGAGAAGGCCTTGGATCTGGAGGCTGATTATCTAGCCACGGGTCATTACGCCCAGATCGGCAGAGAGAACGGCTGGTACACCCTGCTCAGGGGGGCCGATGGCAACAAGGATCAGTCGTATTTCCTCTACACCCTCGGCCAGCAGCAGCTGGCCAAGACACTCTTTCCCATTGGCCACCTGACCAAGCAGGAGGTTAGGGAGAAGGCTAGGCGGGCGAATCTGGCCACGGCTGGCAAAAGGGACAGTACAGGTATCTGCTTCATCGGCAAGCAGGATTTCAAGGAGTTCCTCTCACGCTACCTCCCTGCGCAGCCAGGTGAGATTCGTACTGTGGATGGGGAGTTGAAGGGCCATCACGAAGGGCTCATGTTCCATACCTTAGGCCAGCGTAAGGGCTTGGGCATCGGCGGTGCGGGAGAACCCTGGTTTGTGGTGGGTAAAGATCTAAAAACCAACACGCTGGTGGTGGCACAGGGTGGGGATCATCCTGCCTTGTACAGCGGAGGGCTCAGGGCCTCTAATCTGAGCTGGGTGCGGGGAGAGCCGCCTGGGGAGAGTTTTGAGTGTACCGCCAAGTTCCGCTATCGCCAGCTAGACCAGCCCGTTACGGTTCAGCTACTGGACGGCGAAGCCCGTGTGGAGTTCCATCAGCGGCAGAGGGCCATAACCCCTGGGCAGGCAGTGGTCTTTTACGATGGGCCTGTCTGTTTAGGCGGGGGTACCATCGAAGAAGCCTTTTAGGAGGAAACAGGAAATGCTGGTAGGTACGTTGAAAGTGGAAGTCCACATTCCTGGGGCAACATCCCTCAAGGACAAGAGGCAGGTGGTGAAGGGCACCATTCAAAAAGTCCAGCGCCGTTTCAACGTGTCCATCGCCCAGCTCGATGGGGCGGACCTTTGGCAGCGGGCTACCATTGGGGTGGCCATGGTCGGCGGCAGCCGTGAACATGTGCAGCGCCAGCTGCAGCTGGTGCTGAACTTCCTGGATGCGGAGCCCCGCTGGAACGTGACTCAAGTAGAAATGGATTGGTGCTGAGAGGTTTTTTCGCTTCCATGGGGAAGTGGTACTGCAAAGGAAGCATGGACAACATGCATTACGATGCAGCTAGGAGGTTCGC
>FIZK01000091.1 GCA_900018335.1 uncultured Clostridia bacterium
CTGCATGGCCGCCTTAGCCCGCGCCTTATCCCCCAGCAGCTCCATGGTCTGGGCTGAGGGGCCGATGAAAACCAGACCGTGGGCCTCGCACATGGCGGCGAATACGGCGTTTTCACTCAGATAGCCGTAGCCGGGATGGACCCCATCCGCGCCATGGGCCAGGGCGGCAGCCAGGATGTTCTGCATGTTCAGATAGCTCTGCTGCGACGGCGCCGGGCCGATGCAAACGGCAAAGTCGGCCCACTTGGTGTGCAGCGCATCGCGATCGGCTGCGGAGTAGACCCCGATGGTCTCAATGCTTAACTCCCTGCAGGCGCGGATGATGCGCAGAGCTATCTCTCCCCTGTTGGCAACGAGGATCCTCCGCACTACTGCACCACCTAATCCCGCCGCTCAATAAGCATGAGCGCCTGACCGTACTCCACAGGTTGGCCGCTGTCCACCAGGATCTGCCGCACAACCCCGCCCACTTCCGCTTCGATTTCATTCATCATTTTCATGGCTTCAATGATGCACAGGACCTGTCCTGGGGATACCACATCCCCTTCCTGTACAAAGGGGGGAGCGTCGGGCCCCGGGGCCCGGTAGAAAGTGCCCACCATGGGAGCTGCCACTTCCTCCAGGCTCGAGCTGGGCGGCTCCGCTGAAGGCGTCTGCGCTGCTGGCCCTCCTTTACGCATGCGGATGCGCAGATCCCCTTTTTCCAGCTCAAAATCGGTCAAGTCGGTGGAGTTCACTAGCACAAGCAGTTCTTTGATTTGTTCAAATTCCATAGGGCACCTCTTTTCCAGGTGTGGGATCAAGTTCGTCAGCAGCCTGGATTTTCCTCTTAAGAAAAAAGTCTCAGACCCGCAAGTCTGAGACCTGGGCCGAGTTCCGCTTACACGCCCACGGTTTCATCGACAATGGTGATCCGCTCCATGCTGAGCCCGGTGAGGCGGTGTACCAGTTCGCCTACGCGCGCCGCTTCATCTCGGGTGAGCGTAACCGGCACCACCACCGTGACCGCCTGCGAGTCCAGAAGTACAAGGGCATCGAGGTAGCCTTTGGCCTTAAGCAGATTCTCGATCTCCGTTTCCCTGGTAATCCGGTCAATGAGCGCCTGCAGCTGAAGTTGGGCTTCTTCCCTGCGCCCCCCCTGGGTCTGCACGTCGTAGGCAATGTTCTGCAGCAGCTCAATCTGCCTGCTGCGCATGCGCTCCCGCTCCAGTTTGTACTCTGCGAACTTGGTGGGAACCGTGCGCACGGTTACGGGCTCCACCACCACAACCTGTTCCACTTCCTTGCTGGGCTCCGCGGTCACCTCTGCTTCCGGAGCGTCACCTTCAACGCGGAAGATGTAGACTAGGGCTGCTATCACCAAAACCATGATGAATAAATTCCACAGCGCTTTCCTACCCCGCACCACGTAGAACCTGGCCACTTTCCATCCCCCCTATTGTTTGAACACAACCTCAATACGATACATGGGCAGCTGCAGGGCCGTGGCCACTGCTTGAGCAATAGCCAGCCTCAGCTCTGCACTGGGATCAGCATCCACCACCACCAACACCCCCCGAACCTGGGGTTCGATCTGTTCTAGGACTAGAGGCATTTCCCTGCGTTCCGCATCACTGCGCAGCAGGACCGGCGTAGAAGTGAGCCGCCTTTCCACAATCCCCTCCGGCCCGGTGCGCACTTCCTCCGTGACATTTTGGGCCACATTGATTTTGGCCCCCCGGTCCATGGTGACAAACACCGCACAGCGCCTGCCTCCCAACATTGCATTGAGGATGTCAGTGAGTTCCCTAGCCAAGCTGTCTTCCAAACCTGCTGGCACTTCCGCAGGCCGCTCCTGGATGGGCACTCCCGCCGCTTCCCTTGGGGACGACGGTTGTAAAAGGAGCAGTCCGCTTCCCACCACCAGCAACAGCGCAAGCCACGGGAAAAGCCTCTTCTGTCGTGCCGTTAAGCGGTTCCACAGTTCGCCCATGGCGCACCCCCTCACTCCGCCCAGGGCAGCACAGAGATGCGCTGGGCTGGAAGACGCAGCAGCGTAGATACGAGCCGCTCAGCCTCCTGGCGCACGCTGGGCTCCCAAGGATCCACAAACACTTGAATGGATTGAGCAGCATGTTCCCCGCCAGACAGCTGAACCCTAACTCTCTGTACGTACTCCAGGCTGGCCAGGACTTCCTCTAGGTGCGCAGCCGCTTCTTCGTGCTCTGCCAGAACTGAACTCGCGGCCGCCCACTGGATGCGTTCAGCGAGCCTGTGCACATCGGGGATGTTCTCAGTTTCCTTCAGCCAGGCCAAATCCACCCCTAAGAATTCTTCGTTGAAGAGCAGGGTTATGGGCTGGAGGACCGCCAGCATCAGGCTCAAGCCCAACACCAACTTGGAGTATTTGGCCAGTTCGCCTGAGGGGAGGAGCAGTTCCAGCAGTCCCAGGAGAACCACTAAACTTAACAGCGTTTGCAGCCACTGCTTCCAGTACATCCGTTTCACCTCATGAAGACCGCTAAATTGCCGATGCCAACCAAAACCGTTACGGCCAGAAAGAACATGAGAGCCGCTGTGCCCAGGGCGATCATCACCAGCACCAGGGAACTTTCCATGGTTTCCAGGGTCTGCACCACCCGTCTGTCGCAGAGGGGCTGCAGGAGGGCGCCCACTACTTTGTAGACAAAGACCATGGCCAGCACCTTGATTAGGGGAGCCGCTACTAGACAGAGAATCATCACCAGCCCAAAGACGCCAACCGCATTCTTAATCAGAAGCGAACCGCCCACCACAACCTCCAGTGTGTCCGCGAACATGCTGCCGGCGATGGGAATAAAGGTCTTGGTCAGGTACTTGGCAGTGCGCAGTGAAATTCCGTCGGCGATGGGAGCCACGGCTCCCCGCACCACCATGAACCCGGAGAAGACGATGAACATAACACCGAGGATGGTGATGACGGCCTGCCTGAGCAGGCTGCCGATTTTGGGAAAGGCAAGCTCGCTGCTGAAATGGCTGACCAGGGAAAAGGCTGTGCTGAGCAGAATCAGCGGCAGCAGCAAGCGCTGAACCAAACTGGCCGTGAGGCTCACCAAGGCCCAGAGCAGGGGATGAAACACCGCAGCCGATGTGACTCCCCCCACTGCCACAAGCAGTGTAGAGAGCATGGGCAGCAAGGAATGCATGAACTCCACCATGCTGCCTACGGCCTCCTGGGCTACTCCAGCGGCGACGCGGAAGCTCTGCAGCCCGAGGTAGACCAGAACCAAAAAACAAACCGCGAAGGCTAGGTCCACGACCATCCTGCTGCCAAAGGAACTGCTCAGGCGCTGGAGCAAAGCCGCGAGAATCCCGATGACCACCAGTTGGCGCAGGAGCGAAAAACTGACCCTCAGTTCCCCTAGGAAGCTCCTGAAAAGGAGTAGGAAAAGGTCGCCCGCGGACTGTGGTGCAGGAGCGCCAGCCAACAAGTCCCGCCAGTTTAGGCTGGGTATGAGCTCCTGGTAATCCTCGTCCAGAAGTTCAGCGAACCGCAGCAGCTGGCCCAGGTCCAGCTCCTCCAGCTGGGCCCGGATGGAGTCTTGAAAGAGCTGCCCGTCCCAGCTGGCTTCTCCTTGGGCCCAGCAAGCTCCGGAAAGAATAAGACATAGTAACAGAACTAGGCAGCTCGTCACACCCCTCCCCACAACCGCCACCTGCCTACAGGCCCAGGATGCCGAACAGAGTATGGACAATGGCTTGCAGCAGCGGTAAAGCGATGAAGAGGATGACCAGCTTGCCCGCGAGTTCAATCACGCTGGAGATGGCAGCCTCGCCCGCTTCCTGGCTGATCTGTACGCCAAAGGAAGTTACATAGGCGGCGCCCATTGCCTTCAGCACGGGATTGAGGTAAAAAGAACCCACTGAACCTTCCCGTGCCAAAGCAGTCAGGGCCCGCACAACGCTGGCAACTTCCGGCATCAGGATGAGCAGCACAACCCCGGTAAAGCCAAGCGCCAGCAGGACCGCCCAGGAAGGCTGTTCCTCCCGGAACTCAGCTTGAAAGACGGTAACGGCGATGCCAATGCCCACCACTAGCGGGAGCCAAAGCACATTCCTCACCACCTAAAGACCGATTCCACATGGGAAAAGAGCTGCCCCACCATCTGCACCAGCCACAAGAGCACGATGATCACCCCTGCCAAGCTGAGCATCTGAGCCTGTTCTTTGCGGTCCGCCTGGACCAAGAAGATATTCAGCACGGCCACCAAGATGCCGAGGCCGGCAATGCGGTAGATTGGCGAAAGATCAGTCACTCCAATCCCCCCTAGATCAAGAGCAGGACGATGAGCAGCCCTGCACAAAAACCCATGTACTGCCACAGACGCAGATGCTTTTCTCGATCCTGCTCGGCCAGTGTCAGTGCCTGTTCGAGCCTGTAGAGCAGCTGCTTGATATGTTTGCTCTGCTCCGCGGCATCACTGCGGCCCAGAATGGCACCGCAGGAGTGCAGCTCCTCCAGTACTGCCTGGGGGAGCCCGTTTTCAGCTAGAACAGCCAGCCCCTGCTCCCAGATGGCAGCCAGGCTGTCGCCTGTCCCCGCCTCCAAACCCTCGTTGAGAACCTGTAAGAAACGGCCCACCACACCGGTGAACAGGGGCGCCTGCACCGCAAGGAGCTTGGGCAGCGTGGTGCGGGAAAACTGGATTTCCGATTCCAGCACCTGCAAAAACCTGATCAGCTCGCGCAGATGATGCACCCGTTGGGCATAGCTGCTGGCGATGACAAATCCCATGCCGCCGCAGGAAACAATGACTAATCCCGCTGCCAAGCTCTTCACGTCGTCACCCCTGTCCTCTTATGCATATGAGCTTTAGCTGATTCTTAGAACCGATTCGATGGTTCCCGGCCCCAGCCGGCGGGAGAGGATGATCACGAGCTCGAAAATGCCCAAGCTGTCCTTGAGCCAGTTCCGCCTTTTCAGCTGCTCCCAGCTGTTCCCATGGCAGGTGGCCATCACCTTGACCCCGCTGCGTGCCAGCTCGGCCAGGATCCACCCATCGCTTTGGTGCCCGATCTCATCAGTTACCAGAACCTGAGGTGCTAGGGCCCTCAGGGCGTGCTGCACGCCAAGCTCCTTGGTGTAGCCGTCCAGCACGTCGGTCTGCACCCCCACATCCAGTTGGGGCACGCCCTGATAGGAAGATGCTATTTCCGAGCGCTCATCGACTACCACCACCTGATAGCCCAAGTTGGCCACTTGACGGGTGAGATCCCTGAGCAGTGTGGTCTTTCCGCATCCCGGCGGAGAGACAATCAGGGTGGAAAGTACTGGCGAACCTAAACGGGGTACCACCTGGCCCACCACGGCATCCGCCGCCCCCAGGACCGCCCTGGCCTGCCGGAAGTTCAGCGAAGAGATATTCCGGATGGTCTTAAGGCCCCCACCGCTGTAAACAGCCTGTCCCGCGATGCCTACGCGGTGGCCTCCAGGCAGGGTTAGGTAACCGCCCAGGATTTCCTGCTCCCAGGCATACCAGGAGTTTTCGGTGATCAGCTGCAGGGTGCGCTCTAGATCATCCCGGCTTACCAGGTACGCCTGCCCGGGAGAGCAGGGCCGTCCTTGGGCTGAGACATAGAAGGAACCCTTCCCATCCCGAACCATCAGGGGACGGTGCAGACGCAGCCGGATCTCTTCCAAGTCCCGCAGCGGCAGCCGCTTCACCAGCTCCCGGATGGCAGGTGCCAAGTAGTTGAGCATCTTCACCCCACCTCTACAGCACTATATGAACGGGGGGGACAAGTTATGACAAAAAAAGACTGCCCGCCGGGGCAGCCTTGGGGTAACGTACTTAACTAATTTTAGTCATCACCTTCAGGTTCGGTGTCTTCGTCAAAGACCTCTTCTAACTCGCGGAAATCATCTGTCTCAAACACGACGGCACCGCAGCGCTGGCAGCGAATCTGAATGCCCTCGTCGAACAGGAAATCTTCGTCAAACCTCATGACATACCCGCATTCCGGGCATTCCGCTTCTGCAAACGACTCTTCAGAATCGTCGTCCCACTCCTCAGGATAGTCATAATCATCCTCATCGCCGAAAAACTCGTCCTCCAAACACGCGAGGTCGAAATCCACTTCCTGCAGATACTCGTCCAACTCTTCCTGGGCTTTCTTCAGTTCATCCACATCTGCCGCCAGCTGCTCCAAGATCTGCAGGATCTTGGAAAACATAAACCCGTTCCGACCCTCTTCCAACGAAGAATCGCCATCGATTATCCCGCGCAGATACGCAATCTTCTCTCTTACGGTCTCCAACAAATCCACCTCCTATTTTTCTGCCTTTCTAGGCCCTGGAGAGATACTCCCCGGTCCTGGTATCCACCTTCACCATATCGCCTTGCTCCACGAACAGCGGTACCTGAACGGTGATACCCGTCTGCAGCGTGGCAGGTTTCGTGGCTCCCTGGGCGGTATCACCCTTGAACCCCGGCTCGGTGTGGACAACTTCTAGGATCACTGTTGTGGGCAGCTCCACCCCCACCGGGCGATTCTGGTAAAACTGAATGCCGATGGACATATTCTCCACAAGATACTTCGGTGCATCACCGAGATCCCCACTGGAGAGGGAGATCTGATCATAGGTTTCCATATCCATGAAGAAATAATCGTCACCAGTGCTGTACATGAACTGCATCTCCCTCAGTTCAATGTGGGCCCTGGCCACTTTCTCACCGGCACGGAAGGTTTTCTCCACTGTGGATCCGCTGCGCAGATTCTTCAGCTTGGTCCGGACAAAGGCAGCGCCTTTGCCGGGTTTGACATGGAGAAAATCCACGACGCTGTAGATCTCGCCCTCAACCTCAATAGTCAGCCCTGTGCGCAAATCGTTTACAGAAATCATCACTAGTTCCCCCTATTTCACCACGTATAGCTCTTTAAAGGTGGACGTCAAAACCTCGTGTCCGTCTTCTGTCACCACAACCAGGTCCTCAATTCTCACGCCACCAAAGCCGGGCAGATAAACGCCTGGCTCCACAGTCACAATCATCCCAGGTTCGAGAACAGTGTTGTCGACTTTACTCAGCCGCGGGTTCTCATGAACCTCCAAGCCCAAACTGTGCCCTAGCCCGTGGCCGAAATAGTCGCCGTAACCCGCTTCAGAGATGATCTCCCGGGCGATGGCATCAATCTCTGCCCCGGTTCTCCCCGGCGCCACGGCACGGAGTGCTTCCATCTGCGCTTTGAGCACCAGATCATAGATGAGCAAATGCTGCTCTTCCGGCTCACCGATGACAATGGTCCGGGTCATGTCAGAACAGTAGCCGTTCCAGACGCAGCCGAAATCGAACACCACAAAATCGCCGTAACTTAAGATGCGATCTCCCGGACGGGCATGGGGCAGTGCGCTCTGGGGTCCTGAACCCACAATCGGGGCAAAGGACATGGCGCTGGCTCCCTTCTCGCGCATGAGGAACTCCAGCCGCAGCGCAATCTCCTGCTCAGTAAGGCCAGACTTGATGGTGGGCAGCAGTTCAGCGAAGGCTTCATCTCCGATCTGGGCCGCCCGGCGGATGTTCTCGATCTCCTCTGGAGTCTTGCGCATGCGCAGGGTTTCCACCCAGCCGCTGCTCCCTTTCAGCTCCACGGAGGGAAAACGCTCCTGCCATTCTTTCAGCTGTTTCACTGTCACATATTCTTCCTCGAAAACGATACTGCGAACCCCTTCTTGCCCAATCAGCTCCTCCAGGGTATCACTGTACGTTTCAATCCTGACCAGTTCCCAACCAGGGCACTCCGCCTTCACCTGTTCCACGTAACGAAAATCAGTTAACAGGGCCTGCTTGGTGCTGGAGATCCAGACCAGGCCTGCAGAACCCGTGAAACCCGTGATGTAGCGCCTGTTCACAGGATTGGAAATCAAGAACACATCTGCCTGTTCAGCCTGCAGACGCTCTCGAATCCGGGCTATCCGCTCCATACTCGACCTCCTAAATCGCATTGATAAAAGACTTTTCTATCCACTGAATGGAAACTCCTGCCTTGCTCAGCAACTGGCAAAAGAAAAACCCCATCTGGCAATGGGGTCCCATCTGGCAATGGGTTTCAGTTCCTGGGCTGGAAGTATAGTGTCACGTTGACTGCCTTTTTACCCTTGTGAACCGTCAAATCCGCCAAGGAATAGTCTTTCAGCTGCGGATTAGCCCGCTTCAGCTCCTGTACGGTCTGGCGGATATCTCCCAAAAACTGCCCACTAGACTCATACACGACGGCCGTTTCATAGACGAATGGCTGCACAGCTTGATCCTCCCTGACACATTTTGATATTTACAGTATGTGCAGGACGGACAAGCTTTATGCATAAAACCCGTTACTTTTTGCGGCCCACCAAATTGGGGCGGACAAAGTGCTTAACACCTGCCGGCACATGCAGCTTCAGCCGGAACTTGGCTTTGCGGGCGGATACCCAGCCCAGGCCGCTGATGAGCAGGTCCTCTCCGGCGCTCAACGAGATTGTGCGGGCATCCCAATTCCTAAAAGTCGGGTTTTTGGTCAGCCATTTCTCCAGATGCCTGCGGGTGGATTTCTGCCAGCGCACCCCCGAGCCCGTAAAGCCCAAGAGGAGCCCACCCTCACCTGCCTCGAGACACTCCACGACACACAGCCCCTCAATCAATACCAGGTCGCCGACGCCAACGGGGTAGAGGTGGGAACTGAGGCTGCGGTGAGGGATGATCTGCAGCGCCTGCTCCGCCTCGACCAGATCACTGATTCGACCCTGGGGGACAAAACCTGGTGAATCGGCAAAAGTTACTCCAGGGCAGTGCCATTGAGAAACACTCACCGTTGTTCCAGGATACGGAGAAACCGTGGGCTTTATACCCTTACGCTTGCCTCCGCCGATGCGCATGGTGAGCAGCCTCTCCAGGATGCTCGATTTGCCCACGTTGGTTACCCCCACAAGGAGCACCCGGCCGCCCATACCCTGCACCAGGTCTGCTAAGGTGGGAAACCCGTAACCCGTGACGGCACTCACTAGACACACCTCAACCCGGGCCAGCCCCAGGGCCTTCAAGCGTCTGCGCACCCAGACTTCCACCTCTTCCAGCGGTGTCTGGGAGGGCAGCAGATCAATCTTGTTCACTGCCAGGAGCAGCTCCCGGCCGCGCAGCAAACCGATGAACTCTGGCGGCAGCCCCGACTCAAAATCCAAGACATCCACTACTAGGACGACACCCGAAGCCCAGTCCAAGCCGTAGTCAATGGCCTGGAGCGCCGCATCGGGCTTAACCGACCCCAGTTCGTGGCGTCCGTAATGGATGATCCTAAAGCAGCGCTGGCAGACCAGGGAATCCTCCCCCAACAGGTGTTCCGGCACATAGCCGAACTGGTCTGGGTGGGTGCTCTGAATTCTCGCTCCACAGCCTTGACAATAACTCTCTGCCATTTCAGTCTCTCCCCAGGCGTGATCTAATGGACTCAAGTTCTAAAAGCCCCCGCCGGACCAACCTACGCAGCGTTCTCCGCTCCAGCCGGCGCATGATTTTCGTAAAACCGAACTCCCCCGTGCTCAGTGGATTGACCAGGATGGCATAGAGGCCCAGGCGCTTTGCTCCGAACACATCTGTAAAGAGCTGATCACCCACAACAGCTACTTGTCCCGGCGGTAGATTCAGCAGTTCCATACCCCGGCGAAACGCTCTGGGCAGAGGTTTCATGGCCTGCCCTACCGCGGGGATGTCCAACAGCTGGGCAAAACTGGCAGTCCTGTCAGGCAGAGCGTTGGAAACCAGGCAGATCTGGAAACCCCGCGCCTTAGCCCTCTTAATCCACTGCACCAAAGCCTGATCCATCTGGGGATTACCCCAAGGGACCAGGGTGTTGTCGATGTCGATTAATAAACCGGCGATGCCCCGCCGCCTTAAATCGTCCAGGTTAATATCCTGCACGCTGGGCAGGATGGCATCGGGAATGAGCAACTTCATCCATGTGCAGCTCCACTTCAGTTAATGTTCATTTATTATACCACACTCCCTGTTGAGGGGGAAACTGGCAACAGCGGAACTCCTCGGCCCTTGCCCTTGTAGTCTTCCCAAACTGGCGCTGCACTCCTCACACCACAGGCGCCACCCAATCCCAAACCCAAAAAAACAAGGATGCCTTTCGTTTAGAAAAGCATCCTTGGGCGACACTGTGTAGGCTCCTTACGAGGAGCCCATGGCATGGAGCAGTTTTCCCAACGCCCGCTTTTCGATGCGGGAGACATAAGACCTGGAGATCCCCAGTTTCCTACCGATCTGCCTCTGCGTCAGCTTCTCCTGCTGTCCCAAACCGAAGCGGAGCTCCAATACGGTCCGCTCCCGGGGCGACAGGCAGTGGAAGTGCTCGGCTAGACGATCCCGGTCAATGTTCAGCACCACCGCATCCAAAACCTCATCTTGATCCGAACTGAGAATGTCCATGAGGTTGATTTCGTTCCCTTCTCGATCTGCCCCGATGGGATCGTAGAGCTTCACTTCCTGCCGGATCCGTCTGGTGGTGCGCAGGTGCATCAAGATCTCGATTTAACTGACAGGCGGAGCTGAGCCCTGTCGAACACTTCCGGTGTGATGATGGGGGGGCACGGTATCAAAATCCATTCGTCCCGGGGCCTGAGCATCACTTTGCCCCTGGAGGTGTCCCATTTGTTTTGGTAAAACTCTCCGATATAAGTGCGGTTGCTGAGGATCTGCCTCACCACCTGCCTGTGCCACTTAGCCGCCCCCCGCTTTGTGGGCACCTGGGCGCGGGTTAAGGCCCGGGCGATGCCAGCGATGCCCCGCATGCCCGGGGGAGGGTGAAGAAACCAGGAGAAGATCTGCCGTACCACTGCCGCCTCCTCCTCATTGATGATCAGCTGTTCAGTGCGGGGATCAAAGTCGTAGCCGAAAATCCTAAAGTCCCGCAGCACCCTGCCCTGCCGTGCCTTCTCCCTCCTGCCCCTGCACATCCGCTCGTTGATTTTGGCCTTCTCAAATTCTGAAATTGCCCCCCGCAGGGCGTAGAACAGGTTGCCCTCTGGGGTTTTGGCGTAGTCGCCGTTCACAAAAACGAGGCGCACACCCCGGCGGTCCCACTCCTCGGTGAGCAGCAGCTGGTGCAGGAGTTTGCGGGAGAGTCGATCCGGGTCGAGACAGATCACTGTGTCAATGTCACCCGCCTCAATGCTCCGCATCAGCTTCTCCAAAGCAGGTCGGCGCAGGGTTTCCCCTGACACTCCCTCGTCGGCGAAGATTACCGTCTCCGCATCTCCTGCCAGGCTCGCGCACTCCCTGATTTGCGCAGCAATGCTGAACCCATGTTTGGCCTGCTCTTCCGTGCTCACACGGGCATAGATGGCGATCAGCGGCCTCACCTCCTTCTTACTGAATCTATGTCGAGGCCGCGCCAACAATGATATAATGGAGGGCGGTAAGGAGGTTGATCATGAACGAACTAAAATTGGCCATTTTCGATTTAGACGGCGTAATCGTCGATACCGCCAAGTACCACTACCTGGCCTGGAAACGGTTAGCCCAGGAGCTGGGTTTCGATTTTACAGAACGGGACAATGAACGGCTCAAGGGTGTGAGCCGCATGCGCTCCCTGGAGATCCTCCTCGCAGTAGGCGGCCAGCAGAAAACAGAGGAAGAAAAGCTGCACCTTGCTGCCAAGAAGAACACCTGGTATGTGGAATACATCATGCAGATGGACGCTTCGGAGATCCTCCCGGGGGTGCTCCCCTTCCTCCAAGCACTGAAGGCGAACAAGATCACGATCGCCCTGGGTTCAGCCAGCAAAAACGCCCGCACCATTTTGGAGCGGGTGGGCATCACTTCATTCTTTGATGTGATCGTAGACGGGAACCTGGTCACTAAGGCCAAACCCGACCCCGAAGTGTTCACTTTGGGAGCGCAACTCGCTGGCGTTCCCCCGCAGTCCGCCGTTGTCTTCGAGGACGCCCAAGCGGGCATCGAAGCCGCACTCAGGGCGGGTATGACGGTGATTGGCGTGGGAGATCCCCAGCTACTGCAGGGCGCCCATCACGTGATCCCGGGTTTCTCTTCTTTTGGCTTTGACGAATTTCTGGACATCTTCATCACTGCCAGCTGTGCAAACGATTGCCAAGGTGCAAAAAGTAGGTTAGAATAAGTTAAAGCCAGCGCGGGAGAGTGATAGTTCTGAAACTGTTTTTGGGGACTGACGAATGGCGCGTCGTTGAAGATGGATTCCATCCTGAATGCAACAGATTCATGGAAAGCATCGCCAGTCTAGGCAATGGATACATGGGCTTGCGCGGTAACTTCGAGGAAAGGTATTCAGGCGACACACTCCAGGGAACCTATATCGCAGGCGTCTACTATCCCGATCGTACTGTGGTTGGTTGGTGGAAAATCGGCTACCCCGAATACTTCGCTAAGGTCTTAAATGCAGTGAACTTCATCGGCGTTGATGTGGAGCTATCCGGAGAGGTGCTGGATCTGAACCTCATGCCTCCCCAGCGTTTTCAGCGCGTGCTGGATATGCAGCGAGGTGAACTAATCCGCTCGTTTCAGGTGGAAGATGCAGAGGGGCGCCTGTTTTCCATAGAAGCCAGGCGTTTTGTGAGCAAAGCTCGACGGGAGCTGGCCTGCATCAGCTACAGCATTACCTTGGATCGGGATCCCACTGGCCGGGGAGCCGCCGTGAGCTTGGCCCCCTATCTCGACGGCAATGTGGTCAATGAAGATGCCAACTACGGAGAGGACTTCTGGCTGCGCGTCACAGAAGCAAGCAGCCAAGAATACCAGCTGGTTACCATGGAAACCAAAAAGTCGGGGTTTGTGGTGGCAGCGGCAAGCACCTTCCGCATCTATCTTGGGGAACGTGAAGTTGAGGGCTTAGAGCCTAGTTTCGTCTCCCGCCCCCGCTATGCCGGAGCGGAAGCGGAGCTGCTTTTGACTGCTGGACAAACCGTGACCTTAGAGAAACTGGTGGCAGTCACGACCAACCGCGATCACGCAGATCAAGTGGTGTCCTCCCGCGCCGTGGAACTGCTGCATAAGTATGCCCCGCTGAGATACGCAGAGCTCTTTGCCCAACATGCAGCAGCCTGGGCCCAGACGTGGCGGGACAGCGATATCGTCATCGAAGGAGATCCCCTAGCCCAGCAGGGCATCCGCTTCAACATCTTCCACCTGCACCAAACCTATACCGGGGAAGACCCCCGACTTAACATAGGGCCCAAAGGGTTCACCGGGGAGAAGTACGGAGGCGGAACCTATTGGGACACAGAGGCCTACTGCCTGCCCTTTTACCTCTGCACCAGAGAACCTAAGATTGCCCGTAACCTCCTGCTCTATCGCTACCAGCACTTGGAGAAGGCTAAGGAAAACGCCGCCAAGTTGGGACTAAAGGGCGCCCTCTACCCCATGGTGACCATGAACGGCGAGGAGTGCCACAACGAATGGGAAATCACATTTGAGGAAATCCACCGCAACGGCGCCATCGCCTATGCCATTTTCAACTACGTGCGCTACACAGGCGACACACAGTACTTGTTAGACTACGGCCTGGAAGTCCTACTGGAGATCTGCCGCTTTTGGGCCAGCAGAGTAACCTTCCAGCCCAGGAAGGGCGTCTACATGATCCTCGGTGTGACCGGGCCCAACGAGTACGAAAACAACGTGAACAACAACTGGTACACCAACCGCATCGCCGTGTGGTGCCTGGAATACACCCTGGAAATCCTTGCAGAGCTGCAGAGCCGGGACGGGGCGAAATACGCGGAACTCACGGGCAAATTCGGGGTGGATCAGCGTGAACTGGAACACTGGGCTGATATCGCGGCCAGGATGTACTACCCATTCGTGGAAGAACTGGGTGTGTTCGAGCAGCAGGACGGATTCATGGATAAGGAACTGATTCCCACAGCGGACCTGCCACCAGAGGAGCTGCCCTTGAACCAAAACTGGTCCTGGGACCGCATCCTGCGCTCCTGTTTCATCAAGCAGGCCGATGTGCTCCAGGGGCTGTTCTTCCTGGGCCACTTGTATGATTTGGAAACAAAAAAGCGCAACTTCGATTTCTACGAACCCATGACGGTCCACGAATCGTCGTTGTCGCCCTGCGTGCACGCCATCATCGCGGCGGAAGTCGGTTACCAGGATAAGGCCTACGAACTGTATATGCGCACGGCACGCTTGGATTTGGACAATTACAACAAGGACACCGATGACGGCCTGCACATCACCAGTATGGCCGGCACCTGGATGGCCATCGTTTACGGTTTCGCCGGCCTGCGCATGGAAAACGGCCGGCTTACCCTGCGTCCCTTCCTACCCCGCACATGGCAGAGCTTCTCCTTTGGACTGCTGTTTAGGGGCCACCGCTTAAACGTGCGGGTAACCAGTGAAGAGGTGATCATCAGCCAAGCGGGCGGAGCCCCGTGCGAGCTGATGGTCTTTGATCAAACCTACACCCTGGCAGCCAACGGGCAGCTCAAAGTAGCCGTTTGACATTGAACTCTCATTCTCAATGCACCTGGCGGCATAAGTAGCGAGGCGGGTGTTCTTACCGGGATCAAAAGTGTTGATTGCTTTGATCAGACCGATCACACCGATGGAGATCAGATCCTCTGTGTCTTCACCAGTGTTGTCGAACTTCTTTACCACATGCGCCACGAGACGAAGGTTCCGTTCAATGAGGATGTTGCGGGCACCTTCGTCTCCTGCTTCTTTTTTGATGAGCAGCTCCCGTTCCTCTTCAGGCCGCAGAGGCTTGGGAAACGCACTCCCACTGGTGATGAACCCAGTCAAGAACCCTATGCCTTCCAAAAGCAGCGAGCCCAGTGCGCTGACTAACGAGGGAAACAAAGCCGGTGCCCCCTTTTTCCTCACTCAAGCCTTACATTCTATGAACCCCGCTGGGGAAGTGTGCCTGTTCCGCCTTTAGAGGCTGAGGTATTTCTGCAGGGGCCTCAAGAGAATCACGCAGAGCCCAACACTTACTCCAGCCTGGAGCAGATCCCCCGGCAGTGAAGCCAAGGCGGGCCCGAAACCGTAAAGAAAGGTTCCAGCTAAAAAGTACCCCAAGACCATGACTGCTCCCGCCGGTGCGGCTGCCAGGGCCGGCTTATTGTTCACTCGCCCCATAAGCCAGCCCGCGAGTAAACCCTCCACGCCCTTGATGGCCAGCGTCCACGGGGCCCAATAAGCATAGCCCAAGAGCAGATCGGCCAGGGCTGACCCTAAGCCACCGGCTGCAGCTCCCATCACCGGACCGAACAGTAGGCCAGAGAGCAAAACCACCGTGTCGCCCATGTTCACATAACCCTTCACGCCCGGCAGGGGAACATTGACCATCATGGTCACCACGGCCACTACTCCCATGAGCAGTGCAGTCAAAACCAGTTTCCTCGCCTCCATGAACCAAACCCCTCTTCACCTAGAATATCCCGCAAAAAAGAAAAAGGAGTCCACAACACCGACTCCCCCGCACTCAGCTGAGCGGCTTACCCTTGAGTTTGAAGATCTCTTCTCTGAGCATGTTGTTTTCCAGAAGCAGGGCATTGTAACCCCACTCAAGCCGTTGCTTGGCTTGGGCCAGGTCCTTGTTCTCCCGAGCATGGTTGTGCAGTTTGGTCTCGTAGTCATGAACCAGTCGGGACACAGTGAGCAGCTCCTGCTCCATCCGGGCAAGCCTGGCCTTGAGGTCGGCAACTTGTTCCCCCTGTTCGAAGGATTCCAGGCCGGCCCGCCAGACCATGAGCACCGCTCGCCACAGCGACGGTGCCTTCGTTATTCGCTTCAAATCTTTCACCGATAACCCCCTTGCTTAGGCCCTGCGCTCCACCTTGAGCAGGTGATCCATTTCCTCATTGACCCAACTGCGCAGGTCCGCGCACAACGAATAGTAGTTCCAGGTGTTTTCTGCGCGCCTTCCCACCAACCCCGCCCTGTACAGCCGTTTCAGATGGTAAGAAACCGTCGGCTGATTCACGCCGAGTGCTTCAGCCAAATCCCCGACGCACATTTCGCGCTCCTTAAGCAAGAGGAGGATCTGCAATCGAATGGGGTCCGCCAGCACATGAAAATGCTGCGCGCATTGCTTTATCCGCTCCATCACCCGACCCCCTTGTGAAAGATTTCATAATTTCATTCTAACCTACTTGAGACTGCAGATCAAGCTAACAAAAGGGGGTACGGGGAGATATTTATCTCACCCGCTGTTCTATTTTCTTGAGCAGGTGCACGGCGCGAACTTCTTGGGCCAGTTTCCTGGAGAGGTGATAGCAGTGCTCCGCCAGCTCCTCCTCCCCTTCATTCCGGTAATCATCACCCAGCTTCAGAAGCCTTTTGATCTTCTTCCGTGAGTCTTGCGGCAGGCGATACAACATCTCTGCCTTAAACAGCTTCCACCGTTTAGGCGGGTCTATATCCATACTAGACTTCACACTCCGTTGATCCCATTTTGAATCCATAATAGCACAAAACTACTGGGTCATCAACAGCTCCAAAACGCCGCCCGTACGAAATTCGCAAAGAGCCTCGTCACTCAACGGCCGCTGCTGAGATAGGCCCGGTAAGCTCGATTGGCCCAGTACACGGTGAGTATGTACAGCGGTACCGTCACCAACCTGGCCAGCAGCCTCATGCCCAGGAGCTGAAAGAACCCCTGCCCAAACATCCGGGAGAGCCACAGTGTATTGAGGAGCACACCCGTGAGCAGGTCCGTAAGCAGCACAACCGCACCCACCTGCACGACGCTGAGGCTGTCCCGCTTAGGGTGGAGCAGCAAGCCCGGAATCAACCCAGTGAGAGCCAGACTGAGGGTCAGGCCGGGATGATACGGTCCGCCATAGGAGTTGATCAGAAAACCAACCAGATCTGCCGCCACACCCGCCAAAGCCCCGCTGGCTGGGCCGAAGAGTACCCCAGCCAGCATAACGGGTGCCTCCCCAAAACTCAGGCGCAGGGCATTGGCCCCGGCAATGGGAAGCATGACGCCGAAGAAGCGGGTCAACACGATGGACACTGCCGTGAGCAGACCAAGGTTAGCCGCAGTCCTCGCGCTGAACTTCATCTTCCACGCCTCCT
>FIZK01000092.1 GCA_900018335.1 uncultured Clostridia bacterium
AGTTCGGGCACCTGGAAGGCCGCCTCAGACAGCCCCATGTCTTCGCGGAGCAGACCTTAGCAGATTACTACCGGGGAGTGGATACTGCCCTGGAAAGGGCCATGAGTCTAGTAAAGCAGAGATAAACGAGAGGTGCTCCTCCGCAGGAAGCCATCCGGGTGCAGCAAAAACATGCGGCGCCGTGATTTTCCCAGGCGATGTCGAGAAAGCCTTCGTGCCTGCCTAAATAGGGGGCGCGAAGGCCTTCTTTATGCAGGGGGCAACCAAAATTAACGCAATGCGTATACTTTGGTTGGTTCCAAATTGGGAAATTTACGCATATCATGGACTTAGGAGGTATGAAAAGGATGAAAAGTTCGAGAAGTAATATCGCGGATAACCTCCGCTATCTCCGCAGCCGCAGCGGATTGACCCAGGAGCAGGTGGCGGAGTATATCGGTGTTTCCCGTCAGGCAGTGGCCAAATGGGAAAGGGGCGAATCCCTTCCGGATATCCTAAACTGCGAGGCTTTGGCCGATCTCTTTGAGGTTTCCCTCATTGACTTGGTGCGCCACGATGCGCAGCAAGAGGGTTTGCCCATTCCGCCCCGCAACAAACACATCTTTGGAGTGGTTACCATCGGTGAGCGGGGCCAGATCGTGCTGCCTAAAAAGGCCCGGGATACCTTGGGCTTACAGCCCGGTGACACGCTGGTGGTTTTGGGTGACACCAGCCCCATGAGCCAAGGGATCGCCCTCATCGCCAGTGAGGTATTCATGAAAATGACTGGCGCGGCATTGGAAGAGATCTTTCCTAGTAAGGGGGAGTGATGCAGATGTTGGTGGTAAGGGACCTTACCAAACACTATCCCAAGTTTACTCTGGAGGATGTAAGTTTCTCCTTGGAACCCGGCAGGATTATGGGTTTAATCGGCCGGAACGGCGCGGGGAAGACCACAACCCTGAAGTGTATCCTGAACCTAGTGCGCCCCGATGGGGGTTCCGTGGAGATGTTCGGCCGCGACTTCCCCAGCCATGAGGTAACCTGCAAACAGCGCGTCGGTGTGGTCTTCGGCGGAGTGGACTTTTACCAACATAAAAGGCTGGCTCAGATTACTGCGGTTACCAAACGGTTTTACCCAGAGTGGGATGACCAGGCCTATGCGCGCTATATGGAAATGTTCGCCTTGGATCCGGGGAAAAAGGTGAACGAGCTTTCTTCTGGGATGAAGGTGAAATACATGGTGGCCCTGGCCTTATCCCACGGGGCGCAGCTGCTCATTTTTGATGAGCCCACCAGCGGTTTGGATCCCGTCTCCCGCGATGACCTGCTCACGCTGTTCCAGGCGCTGGTTAAGGACGGGAAAAGGAGCATCCTTTATTCCACCCACATTACCTCCGATTTGGATAAATGTGCCGATGACATTAGTTACATCAAGGATGGGAAGCTGCTGAGGAGCGCAGAAAAGTCGGAGTTTATCCGCTCCTTCCAGCACCTGCAGCAGGAGGATGAAAAAGGCGAGTTGACCCTAGAGGAGATCATGATTCGCACGGAAAGGATGAGTTACCATGTCTAAGCTGCTGTACAAAGAACTGCGCCTGGCGGCCCACCCCAATCTGTATGTCTTCACGCTGCTGGGGGCCTTGGTTCTGGTTCCCGCCTATCCCTATGGCATGGTGTTCATGTTTGGCTGCCTGGGCCCCTTCATCACTATGAACTACTGCAGGGAGACCAACGACCTCTACTACAGTGCCCTGCTGCCCATCGGCAAGCGGGATATTGTGAAGGGCAAATGCCTGCTCTTTGCCGCAGCTCAGCTGGGGCAGGTGCTCATCTCGCTCCCCTTTGCCTTTTTGAGGGTAAGGCTGCTGCCTATGGGAAATCCCGCGGGGATCGAGGCTAATGTGGCTTTTTATGGGTTTGGCTTGATCATCTACGCCATTTTCAACTTCATTTTCCTCACCGAGTTCTTCAAGAGCGGCTTCAAAGTGGGGACGGCGTTTTTGCTTGCGATCATCCCAACATTCTTGGCGGTTTTAGCCATGGAGGTCCTGTCCCATATACCGGCTTTTGCTTGGCTGGACAGCGTGCAGACCGCGGATTTGCTTCGCCAGCTGCCCATCCTCCTTGTGGGCCTTGCCGTTTACCCCGCGGCCATGTTTGCCGCATTTAGAATCGCAGCCCAGCGTTTTGAAAAGGTCAACTTGTAACCAAGGCCTGAGCGGCGATACCAGATTGTGAAACAATTAGTAGTATTAATTCTCAAAAAGATCTTGACTTTGCCCTATGGTGGTGCAATAATGGGCCATGTGGGCAAAACAAAGTATAAAAACGCTAGTCTTCCTAAGCAAACCGGGGCGAAGCTCCGCCATGATCCAATTGTGCGCAGAAATCACGGCCTCATTGCCCACCCCATCGGCGTAGGTGCAGCTGATTGGGTGCCTATAGAGCCATTCCCGCCAGGGAAAACGGGCTCTTTCTTATGTTCTAAAACGGAAGAGGATGTCGATGCACATTGCATTTTGAACATGATGTGTTGATGGGCATAATGGCCGACCTGGACGAGGAAACCCAGGCACACAGCAAAAGGGTGCAGTCCCTGGCCGTGGCCATAGGTGAAAGAATGGGCCTCACTTCTGCCGAGCTTAAAGAGCTCAACCTAGGGGCTTATATCCACGATATTGGCAAGAAGTTCATCCCGGAAACGATTTTGAAAAAGAAGGCCCCGCTTACTCCCCAGGAGTGGGAGATCATTGAGATGCATCCCAAACGGGGGTACAGTCTAGTAGAAGCATTGGGCCTCAGCGATGCCGTTAAGGGGATCGTCCTGGGCCATCACCTCTGGGCAGATGGTCAGGGGGGTTATCCCCAGGAACTTGTGGGCTTGAAACCCTCTCTGCTGACGCAGATTACCACTGTAGCCGACGTCTTCGACGCCATGATCAGCCATCGCGCCTACAGGCAGGGCCTCGGCATTGCTGCGGCCATGGATCATCTCAAAAGCAATAGTGGTACCAGGTTTAACATAGAAGTTGTGGCTGTGTTTGAAGCGGAAGTCTACCCTTCTTTACGCATATCGGGTTAAGCCTTAAGGCTTACTCGTTAAGGTCAAATACCGCACTGAGGTCAGATGGGACCCGGATTTTGTCATTGCCCAAGACGAATTGGGCAAAGCTTTGGAAGTCATTGTCTACGGCCAGGGCTAAAGCCGCCAGTTCGTCAATGACGGCTAAGTCCGCCTCAGTCCATTCGTCCACGGGGAGAATCTTGTAACCTGGCCAGCCGTCCCAGGGCTGCATGGGCATTTTGAGCAGCGAGTTCACATCCAGGATCAAGTTGCACAGAACATACCCGTAGCCCCACCACTGGAAGATCCCGAAGAGGTCGGGATCGACTTCACCCCGCCGGCACTTGAACCAGGCCTTGGGCCCGGTGAGAAAGTGATCGTCAGTTAGGTCCAAGGTGTTAAAGGTGATCTGCAGCTTTTCCTGCTGCAGCCCATCGAGCTGGGCATCTGCCATGACCCATCGCTGCTCCGCATCGTTCCAGTATTCCAATACCCAATGGTCCCCGTATTTGCCTGGATCGAAGTAAGTGGCAAACCCGCACCTGGCCCGGGCAGGGATTCCCGCTTCGCGGCAGAGCGCGGCTGCCGCCACGGAATAGTCCCGGCAGATGCCAATCATCCTGTCCTGATAGGGTTTCTCATCCGAAACGTGCTTAAAGCCGCGGCCGCTTAAAAAGACCAACTTTTCCTCGAAACTGCGCAGAAGCGGTTCCCGCTCCCTCTCAGGGGTGAGCTCCACGCCGTAGGCGCTGCTCCAATGCTGATGGACCAGGATGTTCTGCACGTAACGGACGATGGTCTCAATGTCTGCGGGGACATTGGCCACCATGTGCTGCATGGTTTTGATCTCGGTCATGGGCCCGTGGATCCGGTAATACTCAAGCAGCTCTGAGGTCATGGTTGCATTCCACCTTTGGTTAGTATTTGGGAAAAGTATAACACATTAGATTTTCTTCTGGACAAGAAATGGATCGGGTTTCCCGATCCTTTTTTCTGCCCATCTGTTCGGCAGATTGACATTGGTAATAAGGGGTAATACAATTGGTATTACAAGGTATTATCAATCACAAGTGTTGGGGGGGCTGGCGATGGCCGAAAGAAGGAGACAGGAGATCATAACGTTCAAGGTTGATGAAGCGCTCAGCCGGGCCATGGAAGGGATTCCTAACCGTTCTGAGTTCATCCGGACGGCAATCCTCTCTGCCCTTCAGGGCACCTGCCCACTCTGCCGCGGAACCGGAATCTTAACGCCTGATCAGCGCCTGCATTGGGAGGAGTTTGCCCGCAGCCATACAGTGGAAAAATGCCATGACTGCGGCTCTTTCCACTTGGTGTGCGGCGCCAGGGAGGGATGAGAAATGGTAGAGCCTAGCACATTTCCGTGGGTTGCAGTCTTTGCTTTGGGTGCCATGGCAGTGAACAGTGTGGGTATTTATGCCATCTATAGGCACAAAGACTGGGCTGAACGGAACAAAGAATACTTCATGTGTTTTGCCGCAGGTGTATTGATCGCCTCGCCGCTGATTACGGCGTTTCCAGAGGCAATCGGGAAGAACAGCAGTGCGGGGTTGGCAGCCCTCCTGGGCTTTGCTTTTATGTTCTTCAGCAACAGGCTGATCAAGCATAAAACGCAGCAGGATGAACTGGCCTTCGGCATTACGGCCATTGAGGGAATCGGGATTCACTCGCTCATCGATGGGATCATCTACACCGTTACCTTCAGCGTGAGCACCGTCACCGGCATCATGGCAGGTTTGGGCCTGGTGATCCACGAGTTCGCGGAAGGGGTTGTTGCCTTTTCCGTGTTGATCAAGGCGGGAGTAAGTGACAAGCGGGCTTTGCTCTATGCCTTTTTGGTG
>FIZK01000093.1 GCA_900018335.1 uncultured Clostridia bacterium
TTCCTTTACGCATTCATCGGGCTGATTGTGTTTCTGGTAGGGGTGTACGGAGGTTTTATGGAAGTCGCGGGTGAAATCGGCCTGCGCTTGGCCATGCTGGAGAACAAGGTATGGGTGGTGGTGACCGCCTTTGCCCTGGGTTTCTTCACCATTTTGGCGGAGCCTGCGGTGTATGTGCTAACCCACACCATCGAAGAGGTGACCAGTGGGTATGTTAAGCGTAAGGCGGTGGGAGCAGCCCTGTCCATCGGCGTGGGGTCAGCTGTAGCCTTAGCCATGATCAGGATTTTGACCCCCGCCATAGAACTCTGGCACATTCTACTGCCCAGCTATATCATTGCTGTGGGCATGATGTACTACGCACCCAATCTGTTTGTTGGCATTGCTTTTGACGCGGGCGGTGTTGCCACCGGACCCATGACGGCCACCTTCATTCTGGCCTTTGTCCAGGGGGCGGCCAGCGCCTTTCCCGGAGCGAACCTGCTGCGCGATGGTTTTGGCATGATTGCCTTGGTGGCCACGGCGCCCATCATCACATTACAGATTCTTGGCTTCATTTTCCAAGCCAGGTCCAAAAAACAAGGAGTTGATACTGGTGCAGAAGGCTAACTCGGCGGAAAAAGAATATGAGCTGATTTGTGTGATCGTGAACTTCGGCTTGGGCAGCAGGGCCCTGAGCGCAGCGAAAAAGGCCGGAGTTCCCGGGGGCACAATCATGCTCGGCCGGGGTACAGCCGACAACCGTTGGTTGAGGCTTTTGGAGTTGACAGATATCCGTAAAGAGGTAGTGCTCATTGTGTGCGAAAAGTCAGTTGGAGACAATGCCCTGGCCGAGATCGACAGGGTGGTCAAGTTTAGCCGTCCCAAGCATGGAGTGGCCTTCACCATGCCCGTCGGGGCCTTGATCAGGTCGGGTGTCAGCCAGGAGTACGAGTTTAACGTCCAAGACGGAGGCGAACAGAGCATGTACAGGGCAGTATTTGTCGTTGTGGACAAAGGTAGGGGAGAAACGGTCATGGATGTGGCCCGCGAGGCTGGAGTCCGCGGGGGTACCATAATCAACGCTCGCGGTTCGGGGATCCACGAGACTTCGCTTTTCTTGAACATGGAAATTGAGCCCGAGAAGGAGATCGTGTTAATGCTCACCCCTGTGGAGATCACGGACCGCATCGTGGGCGCGGTGCGCGAGGGGTTGAAGATAGATGAGCCGGGCAACGGAATCATCTGGGTACAGCCAGTGAGCGAAACCTACGGCATAGTCAGCTGATCAGGCTGTAGGCGGGGCGTAGCCCAGGATATTGACGGAAAACACAAGAGAGCTCAGCATTTTGCCGGGCTCTCTCTGTTTTTTGAGCCGCCTGTGCTGTCACGGGCGGACGAACTAGAAGTCGAAGAGGTTTTTTCCCTGACGGAGCACCTCACCGTTTCCTATGGTTTGAGAACCGTTAGGGAATTACATGGTTGCTTCCACAAAGACGTATTTGGTTGGCAGATTGGGAAACAAGTACTCGCCGCCGGAGAACACCTGAGTGTCCCGGAAACCAGCGTACTCGATGTAGATGGGTAAGGGTTCCAGATAGGGCTGGCCATTGAGGGTTATCTTCCCCTGCAGGTATGCTGTCCCATCTCCCCCGCCCGTGCAGCCGATCAAAACCGCGCTGCTGCCAAAAGGGCGCCAATTTGAAGTCTTCGCCGCCAGTGCATCGCCCAGTTCAGCTCCTTTTCAGATAATCCTTTCGTCTTACATGCGTTCTACTACCTCAAGCTCATACACCGCAATCCGCGGCACCGCACCGTCCTTGCCGAAAATAGGCAGTCCCTTGCGGATGCCGTTGGCCACCCCAACAAAGTCCACTAAGTCTCCCGCTTTTGGGTTACTGCCCGCTGCTTCTCCCATGAGATCCAGATGGACAACCTCGTTCCAAAAGCCCATGTTCTCAGGGGTGATCTGCACAGTCAGCTGCCTACCCCTCGCCCGGACCACCTGGCCGCGATAGCTCACGGCCTTGCCCCTGTGTTCATCGGGGTGTTCAGCAAGCTCCTCATAGGAAAGGCGCACCAGACTGCCCTTGAGAATAGCGGGATCAATGACAACTTCAGGCGGCCTGACATAGAACTCTGTTACAACATAGCCCGCGATCATCGCGACGATGATCACCAGCAGCACAACAAGCAGACGTCTTCCGTGCTCAGTTCTTAGCGAACCCACCTTTGGCCCCCGCTTCCAGTCTATACTTCCAAAGCTTGTCCACCTTTACAATTGGAATTATATAACAGTTTTCTCCCTCCGAACAGATACTTCCAGTGACTTGATCTAGATCATTTTTCTGCACTGGGAGCCATGCTAAAATGAACCCACAGCAAACAAGACACTAAGGAAAGGGGATAGATATGGCAAGATTCGAGGAAGTAAAGGAGCGCAACCTCAAGCTTCTGGAGACCTACGTGCCGGTTGTGGATCGGGTGCACGGGGAACACCATCCCGAGTTCCACGAAGTGCGCAGGCTGTTTGAGGAAATAGGGGCTAAGCTCAGCCAAACGGACACTGAAAAGCCGGATCTGGCCGGAGAATTTGCCCGGCTGCGTGACATCACGGACGGCTACTCCGTTCCCGATGATGTGTGCGAAAGCTACGCCGCGGTGTATCACATGCTGGCTGAGCTGGACGAGGCCTATCACGCCTGAGCAGACAAGAATAGCCAGGAAGGGGTGAACATGCATGCAAAGGCTGATCTTGGGGAATAAGAATAAGATTGCCCTGGCGGGCGGCGTTTTGATCGCCGCGGCGTTCCTCAACCGCTGGACTTTGGGTAGTACCGCCATCTTTGAATGGGCACTGATTGTTGCTTCCGTCCTAGGCATTCTGCCCATTGCCATCCAGGCCTATCAAGCCCTCCGGCTCAGGCTTGTGACCATTGACTTGCTTGTGACCATTGCAGTTTTGGGCGCCTTTGCCATCAGGAACTTTGAAGAGTCCGCGGTGGTCACCTTCCTATTCCTCTTCGGGGCGTACCTGGAACAGCGGACCCTGCAGAAGACCCGCTCCGCCATTAAGGAGCTGGTGGAGATGGCTCCAGAGACTGCCCTGAAGCAGATGGAGGATGGGGAGTTTGTGGAAGTGGATGTGGACGACGTTGAGGTGGGAGATATCCTGCTGGTCAAAACTGGAGCCAAGCTGCCTGTGGACGGCACGGTGGTTAGCGGCGAAGGGAGTGTCAACGAGGCCAGCATCACAGGCGAATCCCTGCCAGTAGCCAAGGAGCAGGGCTCAACGGTCTATGCCGGCACCATCTTAGACAACGGAACACTCCAGATCGCAGCGGATCGGGTTGGCGAAGATACCACCTTCGGAAAGATTATCGAGCTGGTGGAAGAGGCACAGGATTCCAAATCCGAAGCAGAGCGCTTTATCGATCGTTTTGCCAGGTATTACACTCCAGCCGTACTGGCCATGGGTATTCTGGTCTGGCTGTTCACCAGGGACGTGGAACTGGCCATCACCATATTGGTCCTCGGCTGCCCGGGTGCTCTGGTCATTGGGGTACCCGTGTCCAACGTAGCCGGCATCGGTAACGGTGCCCGCCATGGGGTGCTCTTTAAGGGCAGTGAGGTGATGGGTGACTTCAGCAGAGTAGATACCATGGTCTTTGACAAAACCGGGACCCTTACCGCTGGCAGTCCTTCGGTTGCTGAAAAGGAGTACTATGGAGAGAACATAGAGGAAGCTTTGGGTTACCTGGCCAGCATCGAACGGGAATCGGATCACCCCCTGGCCAAGGCCGTGCTGGAGGAGATCGGAGAGGTTGAACTCCTCCCGGTGGAAAACACGGAAGTGGTCAAAGGCCAGGGAGTAGTGGCCACCGTAAACGGCCGCCGGGTAGCCGTGGGCAACGTGGCCCTCATGGAAGCGGAAGGTGTGCGGCTCAGTGACAAGGCTCAGGCAGATGCCGCCCGCTTTGCAGAAAAGGGCAATTCCCTTGTGCTCACGTCTGTGGATGGAGAACTGAAGATTCTTATGGGAGTACGGGACCAGATCCGCCCCGGAGTCCAGGGTGTCCTGGGAAGGCTGAAGAAGCTGGGCGTGAAAAACCTGATTATGCTCTCCGGCGACAATCAGGGCACGGTGGATGCGGTGAGCCGAGAACTCAGCTTGACCGAAGCCCATGGAAACATGCTGCCTGAGGATAAGGCGGAGTACATCAAATCCTTGCTGGATCAGGGACGGATCGTTGCTTTCGTGGGCGATGGAGTGAACGACAGCCCATCACTGGCCCTGGCCCAGATCGGCATCGCCATGGGCGGTGGTACAGATGTGGCTGTGGAGACTTCCGATGTGGTTTTGATCAACTCTGATTTCAACCGCCTGCCCCACGCTTTAGGTCTGGCCAAAGCCACGGTCAGGAACATGAAGCAGAACATTCTCATTGCCGTGGGGGTGGTGCTCGTGCTGCTGGCCAGCGTGCTGTTGAGCGATTGGATGAACATGTCCATCGGCATGCTGGTCCACGAGGGAAGCATTTTGGCCGTGATCCTCAACGGCATGCGTCTGTTGCGTTTCCGTCTGCGAACTTGATCTAGATCAAGGATTGGGAACTAGAAGCGGGATATAATCAAGATAGAACGGGAGAGGAGAGAGTGCCATGAAAACTGCTACCATCCAGTTGGAGAGCCTGGCCTGCCCGTCCTGCATGCAGAAGATCGAAGCTGCGGTAAAATCGGTGCAGGGTGTGGATGCCAACACTGTACAGGTGCTGTTCAACTCCAGCAAGGTGAAGCTGAACTTCAACGACGAACAGGTTGCCATTGAGGACATCGAAAACGCCATCACAAGGGTCGGTTACGAGGTTAAGAAGTCTAAAGTCAAATAGGTGGAATTAAAGAAGAGCCTGGTTGCAGGCTCTTTTTTGTGTGCCCGGCATGTCTACCGAGCCGATGGGTTGAGAGAAACCCTACCGCCCA
>FIZK01000094.1 GCA_900018335.1 uncultured Clostridia bacterium
TGCCCGTTTCCTTTTTCAAGAACTACTCCGCAGGGGAGATTTCCAGGCGGGCCATGAGTATCAACACCCTCACCGAAATGCTCTCCGATACGGTGCTTACAAGCTTTCTAGGTGCTCTCTTTTCATTCATCTACATCTTCCAGATGGCGGGTTTCGCCCCTGTCTTGGTTGGCCCTGCGCTGCTCTTCATTATTGCCCTCCTGGGCGTGACTATCATCACCGGCCCGGTGAGGCAGAAGTACAGCCGCCAGCTCATGGAACTAGCGGCCAAGCTTGATGGTATGGTGTTTGGCCTTTTGAGCGGCATCCAGAAGATCAAGCTGGCCGGCGCAGAGCGCCGCGCCTTTGCCAAGTGGGCGGGGAAATACAAAGATATGGGCAGGCTGAGGTATAACCCGCCGCTCCTCCTGCCCTTGAGTAATGCCATCTCAGGCCTGATTATGTTAGGCGGCACGATCATGCTGTACTATGTGGCCGGAAGCCGGGGAGTTGCCCCTTCAGACTACATTGCCTTTAACGTAGCCTACGCCACGGTGAGCGGAGCCCTTTTGTCCCTGGGTTCAGCAGCCGTCAGCCTGGCCAATATCAAGCCCTATCTAGAAATGGTGCGTCCCATTTTGGAGGCCGTGCCAGAGTTCGATGAGACCAAGAAACAGGTAACTTCCCTATCTGGAGCCATCGAGGTTTCCAATGTTTCCTTTAGGTATGCGGAAGACGGACCCTGGGTTCTGGATAGCGTGAGTTTTCAGGTGAAACCCGGTGAGTACCTGGCCATAGTAGGCAAATCGGGCAGCGGAAAATCCACGCTCATGCGCCTGCTGCTCGGCTTTGAAACGCCCCATTCGGGAGCCATCTATTACGACGGTTACGATCTGCAGGCCTTGGATGTGCGCAGCGTGCGCCAATGTATCGGAGTGGATCTCCAGGACAGCCGCCTGTTCCCCGGGAGCATCTATGCCAATATTGCGATCAGCGCACCGTGGAGCACCTTGGAGGATGCTTGGGAAGCGGCGCGTTTGGCAGGAGTGGACGAAGACATCAGGGCCATGCCCATGGGCATGCATACATTGGTTAGTGAAGGCGGGGGAGGGCTATCCGGCGGCCAGAAGCAAAGGATCGTCATCGCCCGGGCCATCATCTCCAAACCAAGCATTCTGCTGTTCGACGAAGCAACCTCAGCACTGGACAACATCACCCAAGAGCAGGTAATACGCAGCCTTGCCACTCTGCAGTGCACCAGAATTGTCATTGCCCACAGGCTGTCCACAGTACGAGACTGTGACCGCATCCTTGTTTTGGACAAGGGGAGCATTGTGGAAGAGGGTAGCTTCGAGGAACTCATGGCCAAAAAGGGGCTGTTTTACGAGTTCGCAGCCAGGCAGATCCAGTGAGTTGATCTGGGGAGGTGGGTGCATGACCCGCGCTGAGTCAAATATCGTGTTGTTTTCTATCACCTTGTGCTGGGCGTCGTCTTACATCTTTGTCAAGAATCTGCCAGCAGATTTGTCGCCTTTTGCTTACATGACCATGACCTCGGGGCTGGCTTTTGTCATTTTGGCCATCGTGTTTTTCACCAAACTAAGGGAGCTGAAAGGGCGAGTTCTGCTGCGCAGCGCGGTTCTGGCAGCCATCGTCTGCTTCAACTTGGTTTTTGAGCGCTTGGGAGTGTCCAGAATCCCTGCTTCCACCGCCAGTTTTGTGGCCAGCTTGAGTATCGTCTTTGTACCTCTCTTTCTGCTGCCGCTCAAGAAAAAGCCTACCAAAAACAACATGCTGGGCATACCATTCATCCTGGCCGGCCTGGTTCTCACCAGCGGCGTGCATCGAGGGGCACCGCTGGAACCCGGCGTTTTGTACATGGTGGCGGCCTGCATTTTCATGGCCGTCTACGTCATTGTGGTGGACAACTTCACAAAAAACGACGATCCCCTGCTGCTAGGAATCGGCCAGATGCTGTGGGTGGGAGTGATTGCCTTCCTGTTGTGGTGCCTGGAGGATCCCCGCACGTTTTTTGCCCTCACGTACACCAATGAAATGCTGGCCAGCATTTTCCTGCTCGCCTTTTTTGCCCGGGCCTATGCCTACATCATGCTCATGTATGGACAGCGCTACGCCAACCCCATCAGCGTAACCGTGATTGCTTCCACGGAGCCTGTGGTGACCATGGCGTTGGCTTTGATGATCCCTGACACCTTCGGGCAGACAGAAAGCTTCACCCTGGCTAAGCTGATCGGCGGCATCCTCATCGTGGTGGGCGCCATCTGCGCTGGCACCAGCTTCCTGGACAAACCAGATTTGCTTAGTCTCAAGCCCGGCGGCAAGGGAGGAAAAGAGGTGGCGGTGCAATGAGGGAGATCCTCTATCCTTTCAAGCAGAAGCAAACCCTACTGCAGATCGGTCTCTGCACAGTGATCTTTGTGGGCATGGCCGTGCCCTTCAAAGTGATGGTCCTGGTGGAAGGGTTGACCGAAGTGAGGCCGGTGAATGCGGTTCCGGTGGTTGTTGGCCTGCTCATGGGTCCGGCAGGGGCCTGGGGATGTGCCTTGGGCAATTTGATCGCCGATCTGTTTGGCACCTTTTCTAAAGCCTCCTTCTTGGGGTTTTGGGCCAACTTCATCGCCGCCTACCTGCCCTACAAGCTCTGGCACACGTTGAAGAAGGGCGAGAAACCCAATGTAAAATCGGGGTTGAACATCTTCATTTACCTAGGGATCAGCGCCCTTTCCTCCCTCACAGTGGCCATTTTCCTCGCCTGTGGACTTGATGTCTGGCTGAAGATGTGGATTCCTAATCTCTTCTTCATCGTCTTCTACAACAACCTGGGGTTCCCGGTGGCCTTGGGCCTGCCCGTCTTCATCGTACTCACCAGTGATGCCCACAATGTAAACCCGGCAATGCCCAAAACCAGCAGGCAGCCACACCTGGCCAGGGTACTGGTGGCGGTCTTGATGCTGGTGGAAGTGGTGATCTTGTGGCTGATCACCCAGGGGATGATCATGTCCAGCTCCTGGGCAATGGCGCTTTTGGGAGCCATCTTCTTGATCTCCCTGAGCGCGCTGATTCTGCTCTGAGGACGTTAACGCGGGGACGCTAGGTTACCGACGATCGACGCCGAAGCGCAGCGTTGCTGCTCAACCTTGAGCAGAGACGCTGTTTTTCATGGAGATGCTAGGAACGGAACAGGAATTCCTGTATACTTTATCTCAAGGAGCAGTGGGCTCGCTCTGGGGAGGGAAAACCCAGCGGCATAAAGAAGGCTTAAGGGAGGCGGGGCAGTGATCACCACCGTCATTTTCGTCAGGCATGGAGAAACCGCGTGGAACCTAGAGCAGCGCTACCAAGGACAAGAGGACAGCCCCCTCTCTGCTCAAGGGCTGCTCCAGGCCCAGCGGGTGGGGGAGTTCCTTAGCAAGCGACGCATCGATGCGGTCTTTTCCAGTGATCTGGGGCGGGCAGTGCGGACGGCGCGGTGCATTGCTGAATACCACAACCTTGTCCCCATTTTGGAAGAGCGCCTGCGGGAGATGTCCTTTGGGGTTTGGGAAGGTCTGACCCGCGCCGAAGTGCGGGAACAGTACCCGAAACTCTTCCAGGCCCGTATGACAGACAGCACAGCGCATCCCATTCCCCAAGGAGAAGAGCCTGCACAGGTGGTGCAGCGCTTCCTAGAATGCTTGGAAGAAAGGATTGCTCAGCACGCGGGAGGAACAATTGTGGTGGTCTCCCATGGAGCGGCTTTGCGGCTTACCCTGGCATCGCTGCTGGGCATACCGCTGCATAGGTCCAACTGCCTCAGCCAAAGCAACGGAGGAATTTCCGAGCTCACCTATGACCAAGACGACTCTAGATGCCCCTGGCGGGCGGTGACCATCAACAGCACCGCACATCTCCTCTAGCATAACCTCTTTTGGTAAGGCGTATATTTAGACGATGCTTTGATCTAAAGAGGTGTTGAGGTATGTTCTTGGCGGGGGCCTTGTGGGAACTGATCATCAAGTACTTCTGGCGCCATCTACCCGTGTATGTGGCCTTAATGCTGCTATTCATGACCGGTCTGGGCTTTGGTGCCCTGGCTACTCAGAAACTTTCACCGGTGCAGAAAGAGGATTTGTCCAGCTACATATCCGCGGTTTACGCCTCTTTGGCTGAGAATAACCAAGAACGCGAAGATCGAGCTCAGGTGTTCTACCAGAGCCTTAAAGATAACGTGATCAAAACGGCGGGATTGCTCTTCCTGCTGGGCCTGACCGTGATCGGGGCTCCCCTGATTTTGGCAGTGGTGTTTGTGCGCGGTTTCGTGTTGGGGTTCACCGTGGGCTTCTTAGTTCAAGACGCCATGGTCAAGGGGCTCGTTTTGTCCACGACCTGTGTTCTGCCCCATAATATCCTCATGGTTCCTGCTCTGCTCTTGGGGGCGGGAGGGGCGCTGTCCTTTGCAGGGAGCGCCTTTCGCACCTTGGTGGGCCGGTCTCGGGAAAGCGTGCAGGGGCAGCTGGCCACCACCACTTTGCTGGCCCTGTGCAGCGGGTTGCTCTTCTTGGTAGCTGCCCTCGTCGAAACCTACATAACACCCATCCTCGTCCAGCTAGGACGCGGCTTTCTAACTTGAAGGGAGGGCCCATGGTGAACTGGGCAAGGACACTGGCTGAGTACTCAGCCTACCTCCGCATTGAAAAGGGTCTCTCGGAAAACACTGTACAAGCCTATCTAGGCGATCTGCGCCAGTTCCAGGCTTTCCTGGAGCAGCGCGGAGGCTCCTTTGCTGGGGCCCAGGCAGAGAATGTGGAGCAGTATCTCCACTACCTGGCCGAACAGGAGCTATCCGCCCGCAGCCGGGCGCGCAAGATCTCCGCCTTGAAAAACTTCTTCGCCTATCTGGTGGAGGAAGGAATCAGGGAAGACAACCCCTGCGCCTATATCTCCACACCCAAGCTGCCCCGCCGTCTGCCAGACATCCTCACCGAGCATGAAGTTATCGCCCTGCTGGAAGCCCCGAAACTGGACAAGCCCGCGGGCTACCGTGATCGGGCCATGCTGGAAGTGCTTTATGCCGCGGGGTTGAGGGTTTCAGAACTGCTGGCGTTGAACTTAGGTGACATTGATGAACTGGGTTTTGTGCGCTGCACCGGCAAGGGAAACAAGGAACGCATTGTGCCCCTGGGCTCCCACGCCCTGCGGGCTGCACAGCTTTACGTGCTGCACGCCCGACCGCGCCTCTGTGAAAACGTCCGTGAGAGGGCCCTGTTTGTCAACCAGCGCGGCAGGCGCTTAACTAGGCAGGGATTCTGGAAGATTATAAAGGCCAGGGCCAAGGAGGCGGGGATCGAGAAGAATATCACCCCGCATATGCTCCGGCACTCCTTTGCCACCCACCTGCTCAGGGGCGGAGCCGACCTGCGTTCCGTCCAGGAAATGCTGGGACATGCCGATCTGGCCACTACGCAAATCTACACCCATCTGGACAAAGGCCATCTGCGTGATGTGTACAAACAAGCGCATCCCAGGGCTCGGAAAGGGGAAGACAGATGAAGAGATTGATCATGATCGTTCTTGACAGCGTGGGAGTGGGGGAACTGCCCGACGCCCACCTCTACGGTGACGAAGGCAGCAACACACTGGGCCACGTGGCGGAAGCGGTGGGAGGTTTGAACCTGCCCCATCTGCAAAGGCTGGGCCTGGGCAACATCACCCCTGTGCGAGGGGTCCCTCCCACAGAGGAACCCCAGGCAGCTTGGGGGAAAATGGCTGAGCTCTCCAAGGGCAAGGACACCACCACGGGCCATTGGGAAATCGCAGGCTTGATCCTGAATCGACCGTTTCCCACCTATCCCAACGGGTTCCCGCGGGAAATCATCGATGAGTTCGAACGCAGAATTGGCCGCAAAACCTTAGGCAACTACCCGGCCTCGGGCACGGTAATCATTGACGAGCTGGGCGCTGAGCATCTGGAAACTGGTTTCCCCATCGTCTACACCTCCGCGGACAGTGTGTTCCAAATCGCAGCCCATGAGGAGATCGTGCCCCTGGAACAACTCTACCACTGGTGCCGCATAGCCCGGGAGCTGCTCACCGGCGAGCACGCCGCAGCCCGGGTGATCGCCAGACCTTTCCTGGGACAGCCCGGGTCTTTCCAGCGCACCGCCAACAGGCAGGATTTCAGCGTCGCACCCTTTGAGCCCACGGTGTTGGACGCCCTCACCCAGGGCGGCATTCCCGTGTACGGCGTGGGGAAGATCTCCGACATCTTCGCCGGTCAGGGTATCACCGAGTCAGTGCCCAGTAAGAGCAACCAAGAAGGCGTGGACCGTGTTTTGGATCTCCTCTCCACCAAACAGGAAGAGTGCCTCATTTTCGCCAATTTGGTTGACTTTGACATGCTCTGGGGTCACCGCAATGATGCCCAGGGCTATGCCCGGGGTCTGGAGGAGTTCGATGCCCGGCTGCCAGAAATCCTAAGCAAGCTGCAGGCTGAAGATCTGCTCCTCATCCTAGCCGACCACGGCTGCGATCCAACTACACCCAGCACCGACCATTCCCGGGAGTATGTGCCTTTGCTCGTAACAGGGCAGGCGGTTCAGCCAGTGCATCTCGGAGTCCGCAGCACCTTTGCCGATGTGGCCAAGACCGCTGCCCACTATTTCGCGATCCATTACGAAACGGTAGGGAAGAGTTTCCTGCCCGAAATTCTGCCGGACAAAAGGAGTTGAGCCCATGCGCACAGTGGAGCTGATCCAAAAGAAGCGTGATGGTGGGAGGCTTAGCCGCGAAGAACTGGAGTTTCTCATCCTCGGTTACGTGCAGGGTGAGATTCCCGACTATCAAATGGCGGCTTGGGCCATGGCGGTCTTTTTCCAGGGCATGGAACCTGAGGAGATCACGGATCTGACGCTGATCATGGCCAATTCAGGAGATACCTTAGACTTAAGTGCCATCCGAGGCGTCAAGGTAGACAAACACTCCACGGGGGGTGTTGCCGATACCACCACCCTGGTCTTAGCACCACTTGTGGCCAGCACTGGGGTACCAGTGGCCAAGATGTCCGGCCGCGGTCTGGGGCACACCGGGGGCACCATTGATAAGCTGGAGAGCATTCCCGGCTTTAGGACTGCCCTAACTCCCGAGGAGTTCATCAACCAGGTGAACTCCATCGGAGTAAGCGTAGTGGGCCAAACCGGCGAACTGGCTCCCGCGGACAAACTGCTCTACGCGCTGAGGGATGTGACGGCCACGGTGGAGTCCATCCCCTTGATCGCTTCGTCCATCATGAGCAAAAAGATCGCCGCGGGCGCGGACGGCTTCGTGCTGGACGTGAAGGTGGGCTCGGGGGCGTTCATGAAGTGCGAAGAGGATGCAGTGGAGCTGGCCAAAGCCATGGTGCAAATCGGCACCCTGGCGGGCAAAGCCACAGTCGCCCTGGTCACCGACATGAACCAGCCCTTAGGCCGCGGTATCGGCAATGCCCTGGAAGTCAAGGAAGCCATCTTGACGCTCCAGGGGCAAGGGCCCGAGAACCTCACTGAACTCTGCCTCCAGCTGGGCACGGAAATGCTCCTTTTGGCCAAAGCCGCGGGCGATGCCCGAGAGGCTCGGAGCAAGTTGGAGCGCAGCCTAAAAAACGGCCTGGCCCTGGCCAAATTCAAGGAATGGGTGGCCGCCCAAGGCGGCGATCCCCGAGTGGCAGAAGACGTCAACTTGCTTCCCCAAGCCCGTTTCCAGGAGAACCTTTTGGCACCCCGTTCCGGTTACATCCATGCCATAGATCCCCTGATCCTGGGCGCAGCCGCCATGCATCTCGGGGCCGGAAGGGAGACGAAGGATTCCAGCATCGACCTGGCTGTGGGCGTTGAACTGCAGGTGAGTGAAGGCGACTTCGTTCAGGAAGGGCAGATCCTAGCGCGCATCCACGCCAATGATCCCAAGCACATGGAAGCAGCTCTAGGAGAAGCGAGGGAGGCGTTCAGGCTGGACCAGGGCAAACCCCCCGCCCGGCCCCTCGTTTACAGGAAAATCACGGCAGAAGACGTATAATGGGGCCCTAGGCCCCATATTTATTATAGTGGGGAAGGGGGGCAGGGCTGTGCGCCTAAATTGGATGAACAGATGTTTAGCGGCCCTTATCTGCTTGATAGTGTGCGCGGGACACAGCATTGCTGTGGAGCCTGAAGGCAGAGCCGCCTACCTCATGGATCCCTACAGCGGCCGAGTATTTCTGGAGAAGGACAGTGAAGAACCGCTGCCCGTGGCCAGTATCTCCAAACTGATGACACTGGTGCTGATCCTAGAAGCGGTTGACCGCAGGGAGTTGGCCTTGACAGATCTGGTTACTGCCAGTCCCCATGCTGCCAGCAAGAGGGGTTCTCGAATTTGGCTGGAAGCTGGGGAGCAGCTGCCCTTAGGGGAACTGATCTACGCCATTGCTGTGGGTTCAGCCAACGATGCCGCGGTGGCCGTCGCAGAGTACATGGCAGGCAGCGAGGAAAAGTTTGTGGGACTCATGAACCAGCGTGCCCAGGAGCTGGGATTGACCGCGAGTAGATTTGTGAACTGCACAGGCCTGCCCGAAGAAGGCAGCAGCCCGAACCTCATGAGCGCCAAGGACGCCGCCCGGCTGGCGCAGCACGCCTTACAGGTGCCGCTGCTCATGGACTACGTGTCCACCTACGAACACACAATGCGGGCAGACAGCACCAAAATCCCGGTGCTGTGGAACGCCAACAAGCTGCTGCGGCGCTACTATGGCGTTGATGGCATGAAAACCGGCTTCACCACTGAAGCAGGGTACTGCATGGTGGCCACTGCCGAAAGGGATAACCTGCGCCTCATCGCCGTCACTTTGGGCCACAAAAGCGAAGAAGAAAGGGAAAGCGCGGCTCGCGCCCTGCTGGACCACGGGTTTAGGAAGTACCAGAGCCTGCAGTTGTACCCTGAGAACACGGTGGTGAGCACCCTGGACTGCCCCTTGGGCCGTCCCCGAACGGT
>FIZK01000095.1 GCA_900018335.1 uncultured Clostridia bacterium
AATAGAAAGTGAGGATGAGCCGTGGTCAAGTCAAAACGTACTAAAGCAGGAGATCTGGTTATTGTCTTGGTCTGCATTTTGCTGATCATGGTGTGCTTGCTGCCCATGCTCAATGTTCTGGCTAGATCCCTAAGTTCCACCGAAGCCATTATCCGCAATGAAGTTCTGCTCTGGCCGAAAGGCTTGAACATTGAGGCCTACCGTTTCGTCTTAACGGACAGCAAATACACCTGGTCACTAGCTTGGACCGCGATTTTGACCGTAATCTGCGTCTTCGTTTCCATGACCATGACCATTCTCTGCGCTTATCCCCTCATTTACCGGGATCTTAAGGGCAGGCGTTTCTTCAACACCATGATTCTTTTTACCATGTACTTCAGCGCGGGAACTATTCCCCACTACCTGCTCTACAAAGACTTAGGGCTTTTGAACCATCCCCTGGTCTTGATCATCCCTAACAGCCTTTCCGTCTTTTACATGATCATCATGCGTACCTTCTTCTACTCCATCCCCGACAGCCTGCGGGAATCGGCGGAAATCGACGGGGCCGGCCCTGTGCGGATCTTGTTTTCCATTTACCTGCCGCTGTCCAAGCCGGTCTTGGCCACCCTCTCCCTCTTTTATGCAGTGGGCCGCTGGAACGGGTTTTCCGACGCTCTGATGTACATGAACAACCGCCATTACCATCCCATCCAGCTTCTGCTCTACAACATCCTCAACGCGGTGACGAGCATTGAAATCCAGACGCAGGAAGGGTTTGCCAGCGCACCGGGGCTTTCCGATACGATTCAGGCAGCTACGGTCATGTTTGCCACCGTCCCCATCTTGCTGGTCTACCCTTGGCTCCAAAAGTATTTCATCAGCGGGGCCACCTTAGGGGCGCTCAAGGATTAGACCCCTGCCTTGGTTGTAATGCACGCAAGTGCTTTATACAAACATAAAACAAAAGGAAGGAAGGACTTGCCATGCGGAAGAGACTGTTTGTCGTGCTGTTCCTGTCGCTGTTGTTGGTCGCAGGCAGCTCGGTCGCTAGCCTTGCGGCTGATCCGGGATTTGTGGACGGGCGCTTCACCACTACCCGCAAGATCACCGTGGAGATCTATGACCGCAGCAATCCCGGCGGCTCGCCCCCGGAAGACAACTTCTTTACAGACTTCATCAAGAAGGGCATGCTGGAGAAGTACAACGTAGAGGTGGAGTACGTCCCGGTACCCCGCTGGACAGAGGTTGAGGTTATCAACAACCTGCTGGCCGCGGGCGATGCACCGGATGTCTGCGTCACCTACAGCTATCCCACCATCCAGACCTATGCCAACATGGGCGGCGTACTGGATCTGGCCCCCTACCTGGAAGAGTACAAAGACCTGCTGCCCAACCTGTTTGACTTGCTGGGGGATACCAACATCTACTGGAACCAAGATCCCCACACCGGCACCATCTGGGCCGTTGAAGCTCTGCTCTTCCAGAACAAGAAGATCAACACATTTGTAAGGGAAGACTGGCTGAAGAAGCTGGGCCTCGATGAACCCAGGACTTTGGAAGAGTTTGAAGACATGCTCCGGGCTTTCCGGGACAACGCGGAGCTGCTCCTGGGCGCCGACGCCGACAAGATGATCCCCTATTCCACCAGCTTCGACGTGGGCTGGAGGAACGACCATCTGATCCAGTCCTTCGTGCCCAACGACATGTCCGACCGGGATATGTGGGTCTACGGGTTTGATGATCGCCATCTCTTGTGGCCCAACTACAAGGAAGGCGTACGCAAGCTCAACCAGTGGTACAACGAAGGCCTGATCTGGAAAGACTTCCCGCTGTACGGTGCGGGCGATCGGACAGAAGACAACCTGATCAAAGCCGGTTATGTGGGCTCTTTCATGCACAACTGGGACTATCCCTATCGTGATGGCCAAGAAGGCATCCACGTCCAGCTGCAGAACATGGTTGGCGAAGACGCAGTCTTCATCGCAGTAGAGTGCTTCCCCAACGATGCAGGCATCTACCGCAAGTACCTCAGCGCTCCCGTGGACAGGAAGGTCTTCTTCCCGGCCACCAACAAGGAACCGCTGGCTTCCCTGCTTTACCTTGACTTCATCTCCAGTCTGGAAGTCCGCCGCTTCCTGCAGATCGGTGAAGAGGGCGTACATCACATCGTCCACGAAGACGGGGCCATCGAAATGCTGCCTGTAGTCGGCGAGAAGATCATGAACTCCCCATCCAACATCGACTACACCATCACCATCAACGGTCTTGACCTGGGTGATCCTGTCCTCACCGCCAGATCCGTCGCCCTCAACTATCCCGGCGTAGACGCCAGGTTCATCGAGCGGGCGTACGAGATCACCAGCAACGAAGCTCGCTACGGCATCAACGCCCAGGTAGGCGAAATCAAGGCCCAAGAGGGTATGGACACCGCCCTGGCTGAGAAGCGGAACAACCTCCTGGCCCAGGCCATCGTGGCCAAGGTGGAAGAGTTCGACGCAGTCTGGGATCGCGGCTTCAATGACTACCTCCGCTCCGGCGGCCAGGCCATCATTGACGAACGTGCCCAGAAGTACGACGCCATGTACGGAAACTAAACGCCAAGACTTAAGGGGCTGCTGGCGCAGCCCCTTTTTCATGTCCCAAAGCTAACTATAGACTGGCCCGAAATGGCGATGCCGGCAGGCCCTCAGTGTTGTACAAGTTAGCCCCCTCGGGGTTATCGTGCCAAGCGTAACGCAGGCCCCGGGGTTCGGGCACCGCCTCACTCCACACCCTGACCGTATCCCCTGCAATATCCGCCTGGGCCGGGTGGAAGACTCCATCGGCGCCGCAGATCTCAAACCACCTTAGCCGTCCGCCCCTGGCTGTTAGGCCTCCCCCGACACTGGTAAAATGCACCCTCAGCGCAGCTCCATCCCGTTCCAGGCGCTCCAAAAGCGGGCCCTGGGCCACGATGGGTTCTCCAAAGATCATGCGGCGGGCTGCCAGGGACAGCCGCAGGGCGATGTCCTTTTTATTCTGGGGATGGAGGTCGTTGGCTTCGCCCACGTCAATGGTGACCGCCATGGCCGTCTGGGGAACGCCAAGCGTCTGCAGCTGTGCTTCCCGCAGCAGGGCCCATCTACCGGGCTCCAGCTCCTCCAAGGAAGTATCGAAGTTGGGCAGCTGCACATAGAGGAAGGGCAGATTGGGGTGGCCAAAAGTCCTGCGCCAATCCTCAATCAGCGCTGCGAATAGCCCCTGGTACTTCTCGGGAGCATGGGCGTTGGATTCACCCTGGTACCAAAGGACACCCCGGAAAGCGCAGCCTCGGAGGGGACTGATCATGGCGTTGTACATGGCGCTGGGTTTGTGGTGGACACGGGTGAAATGGGGCAGCGTGCCTGTGCGGCAGCCGATTCTGTACTTCCACTCCCCCGCGAGGTCGATGCGCTGAGGGCCCATTTCCAGGGCATAGCTCTTGCCTTCAACAAAGCCCCCACTGGCCCGAACCACCATAACGCGCACCGCGATGGTGTTTAGGCCGGGCTTGAGCACACCGGGCGGCACCTGGTATTTGCGGGGCGGATACTTGTACTCTGTCTTACCCACCCGTACCCCGTTGATATAGGTTTCATCGGCGTCAACAATGGCCCCTAGGCGCAGCAGGGCCCCGCGGCCAGCCGCCTCCTCGCCCAGCTCCACCTGTTTGCGCAGCCACACTACGCCGTGGAAATCTTCCAGTTCCGTTCCTTTCCACAACTTGGGGAGGGTGAGGGAATCCCACTGGGCATCATCCAGATCAATACTGCTCCAGGGGGTCTGGCCCGGCTGCGCGCCCAGATCCGCAGCCTGCGCCTTCCGGAACCATTCCGCGGTTTTCCCCAGTTCCTCCCGGGTGAGGTTTTCTATGTACCCTGGCTCCCTGCACCGCGCCAGCTCGTCGTCATAGCCGCCTACAGCCTGCACAGCCTCCTCACTGAGCCAGGTTTCGATGTGGCTTCCGCCCACTGCGGTGAGCACCAAACCCACGGGCACTTGGTACCTGGCATAGTGGGCTTGGGCAAAGAAGTAGCCCAGGGCGCTGAATTCCAGCACAGTCTGGGGGTTAACCCGCTGCCATACGCCCCCAGGCAGATCCGGCTGCGGACCCTGGAAACTGCCCAAAATGGGCACGCGGAACTGGCGGATCCACGGGTTTTCCGCCCCTTGCACTTCCTCCTCATACAGATCCAGGGTCCTGGCTACGGGGAGCTCCATGTTGGACTGGCCGCCCAAAAGCCACACATCGCCAATTAAGATGTCCCGGATCACCAGCTCACCACTGAGTCCTTTGATCAGCAGCTCGAAGGGGCCGCCGGCCCCTTGGGGAGGCAGTTCCAGTACCCAGGAGCCCTCAGATCCGCTCTGGCATGAATAGGTTGCTCCCCTGAATTGAGCCTCCAAACGTTCATGGGGACTGGCTTGCCCCCAGATGCGCAGGGGGACATCCCTCTGCAGAACCATCCCGTCTGAAAAAATGCGGGCTGCCCTCAAACCCAGATCCTCTCTGCTCACCGCTGTATACCTCTCTTCACCAGAAAATGGGGGTGCTAGGATTTACGCCCCTTTCGGTGAAGAATATTCCCCTTGTGTAAGTTGTTTCCTGCCAGCCAAAAGGCCGCCCTGCGGCTGGGCGGCCTAGTGACTGTTATTCCTTCTGCTCCTGCTGGAAGGCGTATTCGTCGCGAATCTCTTCCCGCTTAGCGGCAATGGCCTGTTCACGGCGGCGGTTCTTGGCCCGTATGGCCTCCTTTTGCTCCTCGGGAAGGTTCATCTGCAGAGTTTCGTGGGCTTCTTCCAGATTCTCAATGGTGTTGACCACCTGCTCCCTGAGCCGTTCCACATTATCACTGCGGTCATCGGGCTTGGGCCCCTTCTTCTTTCCCATGCTATCTCCTTCCTTAATAAGCTCGACTCTAGCATGACCGGAGGCACCCGTTTTTATCCGCAGCGGAAGCACGGCGGAGCCCTGGGTGCTGGCGAACTTGACAAACCGCTATCGGACACCTTACTCTGGTCATAGGAATACTAAGACGGGAGTTGAGATAAATGAGGCTGAGAACGAGATTTTGGAGCCGCCTGCTCTTAACAGCCCTGGTTCTGATAATGAGCTCCAGTACAGTCTGGGCTGAACAGGATCGGCCCACGGTGGCACTAGTCCTTGGCGGCGGGTCAGCCCGGGGCTTCAGCCACGTGGGCCTGATTAAGGCTTTGGAGGAAAATGGGATTCCCATCGACATTGTGGTGGGCACCAGCATGGGCAGCATCGTTGCCGGCCTCTATGCAGGTGGATTTTCGGCGGACAACATCGAGAAAGTGGCCACCCACTTCGACACCTCCAAGCTGTTTGACATCCCCTTCCCCCCCACGGGCGGAGTGGTGGACAGCAGGGGTATCTACGAGTTTCTAGACGAACTCCTGGGCGGAAGGACCTTCGCTGAGCTGCCCATCCCCTTTAGGGCTGTGGCCGTGAATTTGGCTACAGGTCAAGACGTGGCCCTGGGCGAGGGCAGGGCAAGTAAAGGGATCCAAGCCAGCATGTCCATCCCCGGCGTCTTCCCAGCTGTGGAGATCGATGGCCAGTACTACGTGGATGGCGGCCTGAGGAACAATGTACCGGCGAATGTGGCGGCGGACATGGGCGCCGACGTAATTATCGCTGTTTGGCTGGCCAAGGAGTACCAAAACGCCGACTACCGGAGGCTCACTGACAACCTGCGGCTCTCCCTCAGCGCCATGATGGGAGGTTACGCGGAAATCCACACCGCCTTAGCAGATGTACTCATTGTCCCTAAACTCGGGACCGATTCATCCTGGGAATTCCAGAGGGTGGGCTATTTCATCCAAGAGGGTTATAAAGCAGGGATGGAACACATGGATCAGATCAAGGCAGCCATCCTGGCTAAAGACCCGGATTTTGAGTTCCAACCGTATCAGCAGCCAGGTTACAGCAGCACTGAGCTGCAGGAGCTCGTACGCAGGGCTGAAGAGCGCGCCGACAGCGTGCCCAAACGTTTTACCTTCAGACCGGAGCTTCAGTTCGATCCGTTCTACAGCTTCCTTAAGCTGGGCTTCAAGTTCACCCACGGGCCCCTTTCGTCCTTTGGAATTGGTTACCGCTACGGCTTTGACCCCCTCAATGGAGGCCACGAGGTTTTCGTGGACTGGGGTGAGCAGGAGTGGGGTTCAGTGGATTTCTTCCTGCGCAAGAGCCCGGAAAGGGAATCCCCAACCTTTGGTATATCCGCCACGGGGCCGCAAATAGGCGGGCTGCAGCTGGAAGCGGACTATGTCTCGCAAGGTGAAAAGTCATGGCAGATCTCCGCCTCCAGCGACGAGCTCTGGACCAACTCCAAGCTGGCGGCTGGCCTGTCATTGAAGATAGGCGGGATCAGACCGCTGGAGGATGCCCCTAACCAGGACAAGCTCTTAGTGGGCATCGCTCCCCAGATAAAGATCTATCCCTGGGGTGAAGAGTTCATTCCCGTAACCGTGGCCTTGTTCCGGCCCTACTTCATAGGCAGACTCACGGTGGAGTCGCCCCTCCCCAGCCTGGCGCTGCGTCCCAGCCTGCGTCTGGGTATCGGCTCGGAAGTGAACTTCTTCGGATTATACCCCACCGACGTTTCCTTGGGTATTGAGCTAAAAGGCCCCAATGACGCCGAAGTCAGGTTCGGCATCACGGGGCCCAGGTTCTAGCCGGGAGCTGCACGCTCCCGGTTTCTTTTTTTCTAGAATTGGTACTTCACAGCCAGGCCCACCTGGGTGGGAATGGACTGGAAGTCACCTTCCTCCCCAAACGGCTGCAGCAGGCTCAGCTCAAACTGAAGCCCATTGACCAAGCGGTGAGTGTAGGACGGGCGAATGATCCCCGCCTTCTCTTTGGTTCCGTAGAGCACCATGAGATCAGCGCTGCTGTCCTGGGTGAAGTCATAGGCCAGGCGCCCGTAAAGATAATGGGCTGCTTCAATATCTCCTGGCTCCAAGGTCTCTTTGGGCATCACATAGGGTGCCAACAGCGAACCCTGCCCGCGGTAGATGTACTGGGCCTGTACCAAGAGCCCGCTTCCTAGATCCACTGTGTAATCCCCGCCCACCACGGCCTGCAGGTATTTCTCGTTGATGGACATGGGGATACGCATTTCGAAGGGATTGTCGGGCTCCGCGAACTTCTCAGGCCCCCCGTAAGCGGCCTCCGCCCAGACTCCGGCAGACCCAACGGTGCCCGCCACGGCCAGGCCAAAGAAGTGCTGGCGGCGGTAGGTCCCTTCCAAGGCTGGCCCAGTTGGCCCCATCACCATCTCCATGCCCGGCAGGGGCTCAAAACCCCAGAAGTAGCTGGCCTGCACGTCAAACCCTGCCAGCTGAGTCTCAACCCGCAGCGCTGCCTCTGGATGACCCAAACCTGGCTTCTTGGCCTTCTCTATGGCCTCGAGCAGGAGGGCTCCCTGGGGATGGGATTCTGAGATCATCTTGCGCATCAGATCATCGATCTTCTGCGGCGCAAAAATGGGGATGAGCACTCCCGTGGCCGACCAGGACGGTGCATAGTATTCGGCCCTTCCCGCCCAAAGTGCCTCGCCCTGGAGATCACCGCTGAGCAGGGCGCTGCTGTTCAGACGGGCAAAATAGTTGGTGGGATTGAAACCATCCGCCGTACCCCAGCTGATCAGCTGACGGCCCACCTGGTAATCAAAATCGCCGGAGTAGCCCTTCAGCCAGAGCTGATCCAGGGCAATGCTGCCGTCGCTCTGCTTTAAGTCCAGCCAGCCCTTGGTGGAAAAGTGCAGCTTGCCCAGTTCTTCCAGCTCATCCTCTAAGGCCAGGCGAAAACCGGTGCGTATAGAAGCAAACTCTCCCTCTTTGTTCTCCCGATCCCATTCGTAGCCGATGCTGCCGTAGATCTCCCCTGAGGGCTCAAGGGCCCACGCCGGCACTGCACAGGCCAGAACAAGGATGACTGTCAAAATCTGCACGCGCTTTTTCATCTCTCTTTACCCTCCTCCAGTGATCTCCCTGCGGCTAGCGGCGCAAATTGCGCACGGTGAAAATGTCCGGGTCCACGGTCTCTTGGCTCACCTCGGTGAGCTCCAAAATGGTCCTGGTGCCTTGGGCATTGTTAGCCATGACCACATGGTGGGGAATGAGCTCTCCAGAAACGGGAAGGAAATTGCTCAAGGTGAGGGTTTTGCTTAAGGCATCCCCGGATCCGTAGAACTCGATCTTCACCGGGACCATCTGCTCCTTCCAGACCCACATGCGCACCTTGCTGTACAAAGCCTCGGATCCTTTGGCGGTGAGCTCCAAGAGGTAGCAGTCCACCCCCTGTTCTGCCTGGTCCGGGAGGCGCTGCACTGTGTAGTCCTCTTCGTAATCAAAGTCTCCGCCGATTTCCTCATAGGTGAAATCGGTACCCATGAAAGAGTCGCCGGTCATGTGCGCGGCAATCCTGCGCTCCCTGCCCAGAGCAGGCAGGTACAGCCACATCTGGCTCTCCCCGTCCTTGGGTTTCACGGACAAGAACTTGGTGCCCCGCACGTCAGCTGGAGCTAGGTATTCCAGGAACTGCGCATCTCCTTCCTCATCCATCTGCACATAGACCTTAAGGGAGAAGCTGCGCTGAGCCCCCTTTGCGTTTTCGGTGATCATGGTCAGTTCAGCACTGCCCGAGCCGCTTAAGATGGTGCGAAAGCTCAGATCGTCCAGGATTTCCTGGCCCGTGGGGCTTTCTGCCCCTGCTGCGCTGCCCACAGCCAGCACCACTGCCAGTACCAGCAACAACACCCTTTTCATCTTCCTACCCCTTTCTCAATTGCCGTTTGGCATAATGATTCAGCAAAAGCGGTACCACTAGAAGCGCCGCGAGGGAACTCACGATCATGGCGGCGGAGATGAGCAGACCGAAGACTGCGATGGCCCTGAAATGGGAGAACACCAGCACTAGGAAGCCCACCACCAGCGCCAGGGCGTTATAAATGATGGCCCGGCCCGCAGAAGTGCTGGTCTGGCGCAGCGCAGTGGCGGGATCATGCCCGTTGGCGGCCTCCCAGCGGTAACGGCTGATGTAGTGGATGGCATAGTCGATACCTATACCGATGGACACGCTGGAAATCATGCTGGTGACCGCATCCAGGGGCAAGCCGGCAAAGCCCATGATGCCGAAGTTGACCACAACAGTGAAAATCAGGGGAACCATGCTGAGCAGTCCCAGGCTAACTGATTTCATCAAAGCACTCACGATAATTCCCACCATCACTGAAGAACTGATCAGGCTGGAAATCTGAGTCTGCACATAGCGGTTCATGAGGCGCTGCATAACCTTGGGCGTCCCCGAAAGGTAAGATTTGAGGGCAGAACCGGAATTATAGCGCTGGGCCAGGAACTGTTCCACCTGGCTGATGACCTGGGCCATCTGCTCCGCGTCCAGGGTTTTCATCTGCGCGGTGACCAGGGCGCGGCTGTAATCGTAGGTGACCAGGGAATCGATGCCTGAGCCGCCCTGCAGGGAAAACAAGAGCAGCAGCTGGGCCACGGCTTCATTGCTGTCCGGAATCGCGTAAAACTCAGGATCGCCGTCCCACAGCGCCTGGTTGAGCTCGCGGATCACATCCGCAATAGAGGTGGCGTGGTTGATGGTGTCAAAGGAATTCAGGTGATCTTGAATCACCACCAGCTCTTCCAGGACGGCGGGATCCTTGATCCCATCTGCTTCCCCCGTATCTAAGACCACCGAGATCTGCATGCTGCCCCCGAACACTTCCTCAATAACCATGGTGGCCTGTTTCACGGGGCTGGAATTGCCGAAGTAGTTGACGATGTTGCTCTCCAAAGTGATCAGAGTAGCACCCAGAGCAAACACCACAAAGATGGCGGTAACTATCAGCACGAGCAGCCTGGGGCGATGCACCGCCCAATGCACAAAGGTGTGCAGAATGCGGGTGAGCGGGCCGTCTTTTTGGGCCTTTTCTTTGCCCTGCCGCACCTCCGGTTCTTTAACCAACACCAAGAGGGCAGGGACCAGGCTTAAGGATAGCCCCATGGCCAGCATAACTCCCACTGCCGTGAGCACCCCGAATTCCCGAATGGGATGCACGAAGGCGGTGATCAAGGAGGCAAAACCAGCTGCTGTGGTCAGGGCAGCCATGACCACGGGCGCAGTGATGGCGGCGAAGGTCTCCTCCAATGCTTCCCGTTTGGCCAGGCCCCTGGCCAGCCCCTCCTGGTACTTGTTCAAAATATGAATGCTGGAAGCGATGCCGATGGTTACAAGAATGACCGGCATAACCATGGAGATAATGGAAACGGGGATCCCCCGCCAGATCATGAGCCCCACTGTCCAGGTCACACTTATACCCACCGTGAGCAGGGGAATGACGATGCCCAAGAAGGAGCGCAGAGTCCAGTAGAGGACTACTCCAATGATCACTGCCACAAAGGGCACAAGTTTGACCAAGTCCTGCTTCATGATCTGTTCTGTGAAATAGAGGATGTAGGCATCCCCCACCACGTGGATTTTTTCCGGGCCTGTATAGCGCTGCACAACGGCTTCAATCTGGCCCATGAGATCGTTGCGTTCAGTGAGCAAAGCTGGGCCGTCCAACTCCAGGAACAGGGCCGCACCCCGCCCATCCGGCGTGATCAGGCGCCCCGCGTAGGGACTGCTCAGGATGTCGTTTCTAAACTCTTCAATTTCCTCCGGAGTCTGAGGAAGATCCAGGGTCATGGGTGCGATCTCAATGCCAAAAAAGCCGCTCTCCACCTTCTGGGCATTCAGCGGGCTCTGAACCTCCACTACGCCCGGCAGGGCTTCCAGCTCACTGGCGAGATCATGGATTTTCCTCAAAGTGGCCGGACTGAACACGTCGTCGCCCTGCACAGCCACGAGGAAAAGATCTTGGGTGCCGAAATCCTCCACAATTTCCATCAGTTCCACCAGGACCGGATCGTCCTCGGGAATCATGGCATCGATACTGGCATCAAAGGTGATGCGTGGCAGGAAGGTTGCGGCACCTATGGTAATCAATACCACGACTCCCATCACCACCCAGGGGTGATCCATAACTAGTTTGAACCAGCGCTGCAATGAGTTCACCTCTTTCTGAGCTGAAAGATCAAGTTTAGAGCATCCAAACTTGAGTAAGCTGTTTCTTTAGGTTCGAGCAGGAACTGTACGGCGATCCCGAAGATGCCCCCCAAAAAGAGGCCCGACAACACTTCTGGCGAGTAGGCGGAGCCCAGCTCCTGAAGCACCTCCCCGGTGAAAACCTCCGTGGCAAACTGATCGATGATGACCTGAAAGATCTCAGCAACCTGCTCGCGGAGGGGCTCTGACCACAGAGCCAAGCCCACCAAATCGTAAAGAACCCGGAAAAGTTCCGGTTCCTTGGTGAGAACATGCTGATACAATTGGATGAAGTAGGCACCCTTCTCCCAAGGAGACATCTCCGGACTTAAGCCCTGTACAAACTCGGAGTACCGATTGGCCACCCGTCTGACCACTGCCAGCAGCAGGCCTTCTTTGTTCTGGTAATGGTAACTGATTTGGCTCAGGGCCACTTGCGCCTCCTCGGCGATCTGGCGCAGTGAAGTCTGGGCATAACCCTCCCGGGCTATGACATTGTAAGCGGCGTCCAGGATTTTCTCCTCCTGCGACTTTTCCAACTCGGTCTCACCCCCCGGTTAAATCGGACGACCGTTCGAACGCTTGCTACTATTATAACCCTTCCTAGCACAAAATGCCACTCCTGGCAAAAAAAAGGATCAGCCTGGAGGGGAGAGAAACAATGGACAGGAGGTGATCTTATGTACGACTTCTTCATTGGCATCCGCCTGCCCAAAGAACTGGAAGAGGTGTGTGAAAACTACAGGCGCACCTTCAAAGCTCCGCGCACGGTGGCCCACATCACGGTCATCCCGCCCTTTGCTTGGGAGCAAAGCGCCGAGGAGCTGCACCAGCTCCTGCAAAGTGCAGTGGCGCACATCCCTGCCTTTCACATCCGCGGCTCCGGCCTGGGCTCCTTTGGCACGCGAGTGCTCTTTGTAAATGTGGACTTAAGCGATTCCCTGCAGGAGCTGCATAAAGCCCTGGCCGAGAGCCTTGGGCAAGCGGGCGTGTCCGTGGACAGGCGGCCCTACCATCCCCATATTACCCTGGCCACCAGGCTGACTCCCGGGCAGTTTGCCCGCTGCCAAAGGGAAGTGGAGGGATTCTCCCCCAACTACGCCTTCCGGTGCGAGACCATCAGCCTCTTCGCCTTCACTGCTCAGAGGAGATGGGAAGAACAGGCAACCATTCCCCTGTCCAGCTGAACATGTCCTCCTTGTTTACATTGATTTGCCGATTTGATATTATCTCTCTAAAAGGACAAAGGGGTGTTTCTGTGAACACTGCGAAGCAACTCACCAAAAAGGTCACCTGGGTGGGCAAAGTGGACTGGGAATTGCAGACCTTCCACGGCCATGAGTATTCCACGGAAAGGGGTTCCTCCTACAACTCCTACCTGATCCGCGATGAAAAGGTTGTGCTCATCGATACCGTCTGGCTGCCCTATGACCGGGAGTTTGTAGAGCATCTCCGCGCCGAGATTGACCTGAAGGACATCGACTACATAGTGATCCAGCACGCAGAAATCGATCACAGCGGCGCCCTGCTGGAGCTGATGAAGGAAATCCCCGACACGCCCATCTACTGCACCAAAAACGGCGAAAAGATTATCAGAGGTCACTTCCACCAGGATTGGAATATCGTCACGGTGAAGACCGGGGATACTCTGGATATCGGGGAATCGAAGCTGATCTTCGTGGAGGCCCCCATGCTGCACTGGCCGGACACCATGTTCACCTATATGACCGGAGAGAACATCCTCTTCAGCAACGATGCCTTTGGTCAGCACTATGCCACCGAATCGCTGTACAACGATGTGGTGGACCAGTGTGAGCTGTTTGCCGAGGCCATGAAGTACTACGCCAACATCCTCACACCCTTCAATGCCCTGGTGAAAAAGAAGATCAACGAAGTTTTGGCTCTAGAACTGCCCGTTGACCTTATCTGCACCAGCCACGGCGTGATCTGGAAAGACAACCCCGCCCAGATTATCCACAAGTACCTGGAGTGGGCCGATGGCTACCAGGAAAACCAGATCACCATCGTCTACGACACCATGTGGAACTCCACCAGGCTCATGGCGGAAGCCATAGCTGCAGGCATTCGGGACGAAGATCCAGAGGTTACGGTGAAACTGCTCAACGCCGCCAAATATGACAAGAACGATATCGTCACGGAGATCTTCAAGTCCAAAGCTATTCTCGCAGGTTCCTCCACTGTTAACAACAGATACCTTTCTGCCATGGGCGGCCTTTTGGAAATGGTCAAGGGCCTGCGCTTCAAAAACAAAAAAGCCGCGGCCTTTGGCAGCTACGGCTGGAGCGGCGAGTCCGTGAAACTGCTCACGGAGGACCTGACCACTGCGGGCTTTGTCATCGTAAACGAAGGGCACAAGGCCCTATGGGTGCCCGACGAAGAGGCCCTTGAGGCCTGCCGCGATTTTGGACGCCAGTTTGTGCGCTCCCTCTAGTCCCCCAAAAACGTTAAAAGCCGCAGGCCTCAAGCTTAGCCTGCGGCTTCTTTTGTGCTTGTTTAGGCTTGTTCAGAAGACTCCAGTTCGAAGCGGGCCACCAACGCCCTGAGCTCCTCAACCATCTTCTCCACAGAGGCAGACACATCCACCACTTCTGCTATGGAGCTCATCTGCTTCTCCGTGGCTGCGGAGATATCACCGCTGCCCCGGGCCAGCTCTTGAGTGGCCAGGGCCACTTCCTCAAAACTGCTCACCGTCTCCTGAATGGTGGCTGCAATGGAGTCGAAAACCCTGCGCGTTTCCGCCAGCGCCTTAATGCCCCGGCCAACTTCCCGGTCATTGGCTGCACTGGTCTGCACAGCATTCTCAGCCTGTTTTGCTACGAGGCTCATGGTTTCCCGCACCCCAGTAACCAGCGCCTGGGTTTCCTCCGCCAGCTGGCGTACCTCCTGCGCCACCACGGAAAAGCCTCGGCCCTGCTCCCCTGCCCTGGCCGCCTCGATGGCCGCGTTCAGAGCCAGCAGGTTGGTCTGCTCGGCAATTTCCGAGATGGAGTCGAGCATCTCACCGATCTTGTTCGTTTCCCGTTTGAGGGCTTCAATGGCCTGCACCGTTTCTTTGGCCGTGGCATTGACGCTGTCCATAACTGTTTCCGTGAGTTCGATCTGTTCCATGCCCTGGTCTTTAAGGACTAAAGACTCCTTAGCCTGGGCGCTCATCTTGGTGGCATGGTCACCAGAACGGTCCGCGGTGGAAGCAAATTGGACGGCGGTGGCTGCCACTTCAGCCAGAGCCGACGAGTTGTCTTCGGTAACATCGGTCAAGACCTGCACATCCCGGGAGATCGCATTGATGGCGGAGGTGACTCCCGTAACCATCTCTTTCAAAGTGGCCAGCATGGCGTTGTAACACTCGGCCATCTGCCCCAACTCATCCTTGCGCGGCAGGTTAACGGGATCACCCAGTTTCCCCTGGGACACTGCCCGAAGCTGCTCAGCCATGAGCCGCACGGGTTTAGAAACGCTGCCGGCCATGTAAGTAGCCACCACGAACACCGCGACCAAGAAGAGGCTAAACGCCAAGATGGAGAAATTCCTCAAAGAATTGGCCCTGTCCATGATCACCCCTAAGGGCAAGCTGATGGCCAGGGTCCAGGAAGAAGACCCGGGAACAGGCTGGAAAAACGCGAGGTTCGCGGCCCCATCTGGCCCGGTAATCCTGGCCGATCCCCCCAGGCCTTGGGCAATAAGCTCCCACAGGGAAGACAGCCCGGTATAGCCCGCCGAGTCCTGATTCACGTTCATAGCCAGCTCGAGATCGCTCTGGGGATGGGCAATGACCAACCCTGCTTTATCAATGAGCCAACCATAGCCCTGACCGGCCACTGAGCAGTTGAGGGCCAGCTCCCTAATGGACTCAAAGGGAATGACTAAGCCCACATACCCTATCTTTTCTCCGTTCATGTTGATTGCCTGGCGTACCACTTCAAACACGAGCTCTCCAGACGGGTTCACAACGGGAGAGGTGATTACCACTGGCTGGTCCTCCCGTACGATGGCCTGAAAAACATCGCTGTTTACAACATCCCGCGTGGTGATGCCATCACTTTCATAGAGAGTCCCTAGGGTATCGACAAAATAGACGTCATAAATGCCAGCCTTCAGAGTGCGCTGCCGGCTGGCTATATCGCTGCGGGCCATGGCCTGGAAGGTGGAGCGCTGATTGGCATCCACGGCGCTCATGTCCACCATAAATCCACCCAACAGTTGACTGGCGATGGCTTCCGCCTCGCGTATATATTCTTGGAGGCGGGTGTCCAGCTGAATTGCTCGGCTGGCGACAACTTCGCCGATCATTTCCTCGGTCATTGGCAGAATGGTGTTTTGAATCTGGTTCGTGAAAACAAATGCAAAGATCATCAGCAAAATGGCTACTGGAATGGAAAACGCCAAAACCATTTTGGCCCTGAATGATTTCACTGTCTGCCCCCCTAGCGATCTAGATAATTCTTCTATTCGCCATCCCGTTATGTAATCCTTTCCCCTTTCCATCCAGTGCAAAGCTTTTGTGAAATTATATGGGCTGCGCGGCAAGCCACCCTGCATCCCAAATGCTATTAATAATCCTTAGCAAACGGGAGGAAAACATTGCCTGGTGAAGAAATGTACGTTTAACGTACTATTGTTGAACTAACATCGCGGAGGCCATTTCATGGAACGAAAAAGGGGAACAGGGCTTCTCTTAGCCCTGATATTGATCATATATCTCTCAGCCGTTAACCCAACGCAGGCTGCCCAGCTGTACCTGTACGAGCTTTTTCAAAGCTATCCCAATCTCCACGTATGGAAAGAAGGTACGATCGTGCGCACAGTTAAACTGGAACTGAAAGAACCGGAAGAGCAGAAGCAACCAATTGATCCTGCCCCCGATCCACCACCCACCCCCAAGAGAAGAATCGCGCTCACCTTCGATGACGGCCCAGATTTGATCAATACCCCGCGGATCTTAGACATCCTCCGGGACGAACAGGTACCGGCTACCTTCTTTGTCTTAGGTGCCAAAGTGGAACGCTATCCGGACATGACCCGGCGCATCTTCCATGAAGGCCATTTGATCGCCAACCATTCACGCACCCACCCGGATTTCGCCCAGCTCTCTAACGAAGAGATCCTGGCCTTAGAGCTGGAGCCCACGTCAGAAGCGGTGGAAAAACTCACGGGGTACTACCCCATGATCATGCGGCCTCCCTACGGCTCGCTGCGCCAGGATTCGGTGGCCTTCTTGAGGGAACAGGGCTGGCAGATTGTGCGCTGGTCTCTGGATACCTTCGACTGGGACAGCACCCGCAACTCCTCCGAAGAGATTGTCGAGCGGATCAAAACCGGGCACCATAACAACGCCGTGGTGCTCATGCACTGCAACGGGCCCACAACCATCCAGGCTCTGCCTGAAATCATCAGCATCCTGCGCAGCCTGGACTATCAGTTCATCACGGTGAATCAGCTGTAAATACCTTGAGCAATGGAGGCAGGGTAATGCCCCACACCGAGCAAACAATCACGGTTTTCCTCAACGCTAAGATCCTCACCCTAGATCCCCTGAAGCCCCATGGGGAAGCCATGGCGGTGCAGGGGGAAAGAATCCTGGCCGTGGGTGCCAAGGAAGACATCCTGGCCCTGGCTCCCGGGAGCGCCGCCCGGGAAGATCTGGAAGGCCAGGTGGTGATCCCGGGCCTGGGCGACAGCCATATGCACCTGCTTAACTGGGGCTTGGCCATGGACGGCGTGGAACTGGCCGGGGCAGGCTCCATCCAGGAACTGATTGCACTCGGTCAAGCCTACGTGCACAGCAACCCCGGCCGGGAGTGGATCCTGGGCAGGGGATTTAACCATGAACTCTTCAGCCCGCCGCGGCTGCCCACCAGAGAAGACCTGGATCAGGTCTCAACGGTGCATCCCGTGATCTTCACCAGGGTATGCGGTCATATCTGTACGGCCAACTCCAAGGCCCTGGAGCTGGCAGGGATTGATGCTAACACAGCAGATCCGCCTGGGGGCCGCATTGATCGAGATGAACACACGGGAAAGCCCACAGGCGTACTGCGGGAAAACGCCATGGACCTGGTTACGAAGCTGATCCCCTCACCTACAGTGGAAGACTATAGGAGGATCCTCCGTCGGGCCAGCGCCCAGGCTGCGGCACTGGGGCTCACCACGGTGCAAAGTAATGACCTGCACGGGGCCAGATCATTGGCCAAACGGCTCCAGGCCTATCAGGAGCTGGATCAAGCGGAAGAGCTCCCCATCCGCATTATTCTCCAGGCCTCCATGCCCAGCGCGGGGGACCTCCAGGCCTACCTAGAAGTCTATCAAGCCCATGCCCCCAGCTCCAAGCTGGCCCTGGGACCCCTAAAGCTCTTCGCCGATGGATCCCTGGGCGGCAGGACGGCTGCCCTCAGCCGCCCCTATGCCGATGCCCCGCACACTAAGGGCGTGCCCATCTACGAACAAGGAGAGCTTGATGAACTCGTACTTACCGCAGCCCAGCATAACCTGCAGGCGGCGGTGCATGCCATTGGCGATGGGGCTGTGGATCAAGTGCTCAGCAGCTTTGAACGGGCCCAAAGCCTCTTCCCGGCCTGGAATCAGAGGCCCAGGATAATCCATGCCCAGATCACCAGGTATGATCAGCTGGTGCGCATGGCCCGTCTGGGCGTGGTAGCCGATATCCAGCCCATTTTCGTGCCCACAGATCTGCATTTCGCGGAGCGCCGCGTCGGAGCAGCCAGGGCAGAGTATGCCTACGCCTGGAAAACCATGCACAGCTTGGGGATTCACACAGCCGGAGGCTCAGACTGCCCGGTGGAGCCCTGCAACCCCTTCTGGGGGATGCACGCCGCCATAACCAGGCAGGATCGCACAGGCTATCCCCCAGGCGGCTGGCATCCCCAGGAGCGTCTGAATGCCCAGGAAGCCCTCAGCCTCTTTACCACAGGCCCTGCCTATGCCGCCCACGAGGAACACTGCAAAGGCACGCTCAGCCCCGGCAAGCTGGCGGATTTCGTGGTGCTGCCTCAAAACCCCTTGGAAATCGATCCCTGGGAGCTGCTGGATCTGAAAGCCTCCGCCGTCTATGTGGGCGGCAAAAAGGTGAGCCCATAGAAAAACCCGGCCTAGCCGGGGTTTTTCATTTCTTCTAGAAAAGCTCCCTCAAGCGGGCGATAAACTGGTCCACCACCGCCTCCGGGGTGGCCCAGGAGGTGACCAGCCGGACAACGGAGTTTTCTTGGTCCACCTTCTGCCAGATAAGGAAGGCATAGTCTTTCTGCAGTTCGGCAATGACCCGATTGGGCAGGATGGGGAAGATCAGGTTGGCAGGTGAAGCAAGCAGGAACTGGCAGCCCAAATCCTGCAGCGCCCGCCGGATCTTACCCGCCAGCTGGTTGGCATGATCCGCCAGTTCGAAGAAGAGGTTGTCCCGGAAAAGCTCCCGGAACTGGATGCCCATGAGGCGTCCTTTGGCCAGCAGCGCCCCTTTCTGCTTAATATGGAAACGAAAGTCTTCCTTCAGCTGTTCATTGCAGATGACTAAAGCCTCGCCGATGAGGGCGCCGTTTTTAGTACCCCCGATATAGAAGGCGTCCACAAGGTCAGCCACATCGGGCAGAGTGAGATCGTTTCCGTCCGCGGTAAGGGCAGAACCCAAGCGCGCTCCGTCCATATAGAGGAGCAGCTGGTGCTCCCGGCAGAACCTGCTCAGCGCCGAAAGTTCCCCCTTGGTGTAGATGGAACCCAGTTCAGTGGCATTGGAGATATAGACGAGCCTGGGTTTGACCATGTGCTCATCCTGGTGGAAATCCAAAACCTCCTGCAGATCCTCTGGCCTGAGCTTGCCGTCAACGCCTGGTGCGGTGATCACCTTGTGGCCTGTGGCTTCTATGGCTCCTGCCTCGTGCACCTCGATATGGCCCGTCTGTGGAGATATGGCCGCTTCGTGGGGGCGCAGGAATGCGGAGATGGCGATCATGTTGGTCTGCGTGCCCCCTGGGATGAAGTGGATGTCCACGTCGCTTCTACCTAGTTTTAGCCGGATCAGCTCCACCGCTTCCTGGCTGAAGGGATCCTCACCGTAGCCGTCGGTCTGCTCCATGTTTGTGTCCAAAAGAGCCTGAAGAATTCTGGGGTGTGCACCTTCGCTGTAGTCGTTGGTGAATCTGTACATAAAACGGCCTCCACTCACGTTAGAAATATCAACAACACCTCTTTTTCTCCACAGCGGCGCGAACACCTCTTCGCCCCAAAGGTTTTTCCTCCCTACGGGTCACTCCACTCCTAGACCAAAACCCGCTCCGCCCCACTGTAAATGTTCATGCGCTCACCCCGGACAAACCCGCACAGGGTAAGGCCGTGCTTGCGGGCCCGTTCCACCGCCCGGGTCATGGGTGCAGAACGGGAGACGATAACCTGCACCCCCGTGTTCAGTGCCTTCTCAATCAACTCCCCGGGCACGCGTCCGCTGGTGAGCAGGGCGCACTGACTCAGATCCCACTCTGCCAACAGGGCCCTGCCCAGCACTTTGTCCACCGCATTGTGACGGCCGATGTCCTCCAGGAAAATGCGCTGACCGTTCAAATGCCACAGCGCGGAGCTGTGCACACCTCCGGTGGCTGCAAACAGCGCAGACTGGCCCCCAAACCATTCCATGGCCTGAAAGAGCTCTTGAGCCCGGAAGCTGATCTTCTGACCCGGCAGCGGCCAACCCTTGTCCCGAGGCACAGCACCCCCACCTGACCGGAGCACCACGTCTGCCCGGCTGCCGCTGATGGCAAGCTTGTGGAGGTCCCCCTTGCTGGAAATGAGGCCTTGGGCAAAGAGGTGCCCGCACACCAGCTCCTCCAAGTCCGCGGGGGTACAGGAAAAGGTGGCAGATGGCTGTCCATTCAGGAAAAGCACCAGTTCATGATCGACAACCAGTGTATCCTGGACAGTGCGGGATACCCCGCCCTCCACCCTGATGATCTCGAACCGTTCAACTGCTCCCACGGCCTTCCCTCCTGTACTTCTGGTACTCCTCCGGCGTGTTTAGATTGAGGAAAGCCCTCCAGCCGGGCAGTAAAGGCGCTGCTTCCGCTTCAGGGATAATCAGGGCGTTAATCTCCCTGATGAAGCTGTTCACCGAACGGCGCCCCCGGGCCAGACAATCCTCCAGGGCTGGCAGGGCCGAACGGCTGTAGAAGGCGTGAAAGGGTTCCAGGCCGCCCTCCCTTTCCGTGACGCAGACAGCGTAGCTGCCCTCCTGCAGGCGCTCCATCATGAAGTCCAGATAGGCAAGCTCCAGGTAAGGCATGTCACAGGCGGTCACGAACACCCACTGGCTTTGGGCCTGCAGCAAAGCCGCGTGAATGCCTGCCAGCGGCCCGCTTTCCTGATAGATGTCCTGGATCACCCTGACCTGGCCCGGATCATAGAGCTGGGGGGTGGGGCTGGACACCATCACATCCGAAAAGCGGCCTTTCAGTTTGGCAATGAGCTCCTCCGTGATCTTCCGGCCCTCAAGCTCCAGCAGCTGCTTATCAAAACCCATGCGGGTGGACTTGCCACCCGCAAGGATTACTGCACTTTTGAACTTTTCCACGCCTCAACACCTCTGGACCCTGGCTGCGCACACCTTGTACTCAGGGATCTT